>JBKKAS010000113.1:0-14981 GCA_046714595.1 Pyrinomonadaceae bacterium
GCTTCCGAAGCATATCGGATAAGTTTGCGGACAGCGGGATGTTTTTTTCTTAAGCGAACGCCGCTCGAAGCAAATGCAATTGACCGACTACATAACGATGAGCATGGCGAGAAATGTCCTGGACATTGCGCTCGTTTTTATCCTTGTGTATGTAGTGCTGAAGCTGCTCCGCGGGACGCGTGCCGTGCCGACGGTGGTCGGGCTGATATTGCTTGGGGTGCTTTACTGGATATCGCTCGCGCAAGATCTTGCGACACTGGAATTTGTCCTGCGATACGCGGTTGTCTACATCGGTTTCGCGATCATCGTACTTTTTCAATCCGAGATCCGCCAAGCGCTCATCTACTTTGCGAACCGCCTGCGATTTCCGATCCTGAAGCGTCAGCGTGGGCAGTTTGGCGGCAGCGTCTATGACGAGATCGTGCTTGCCCTGACGACACTCGCGTCGGAAAAGACCGGGGCGTTGATCGTCGTCGAGCGCAAGGTCGGACTGCGAAACTTTATCGACGCCGGCGTTCAACTCGACGCCCGCATCAGCTACGATCTTTTGGTCTCGATCTTTCATCCGGCGACGCCGCTCCACGATGGCGCGGTCGTTATCCAAAACGAGCGTGTGGCCGCAGCGTCGGTGTTTTTACCATTAACAAAAAACCCGAGCATCTCGCGCGACCTTGGGACGCGGCACCGCGCGGCGATCGGAATTACCGAGGGCTCTGACGCGATATCGCTCGTAGTTTCCGAAGAGACGGGTCTGATCACGTACGTCGAAGCCGGTGAGCTTCGCCGCAATCTTGATACTACGCAGCTTAGAAAACTTCTCCTCGACGCAATGGAGATCCCGCTCGTGGTCCAGAAGCGCGAGCCGACCAAGGCGATGAAGGAAGCGGAGACGGAGATAACGATAGGATAGTGAATAGTGAATAGTTATGAGCTAGCAGTTGAGAGTTGCGAGATTAGGGTCGATGAGATGAAGCAGAGTTCTTAGTTCTTTTCTTCACTAACAACTATCCATTATCAACTCTTAAACTATTCACTATTCACGATTCACTATTCACGATTCACTATTCACGATTCACGATTCACGATTTGGAGACGCAGCCGAACAAACTTTTTTTCAAGCACATTCTCCGAAAGGTCTTTCTCGAAGACGGGGTAATGAAGCTTGTCGCGCTCGCCATCACGCTCGCACTATGGCTTGGCGTTACAGGTCTCAGTACGCCGACGACACAAAGTCTGACATCCGTTCCGCTATCGCTCCGGTTTTCGAACGACATCGAAGTTACCAACTCGCCCATCCAGGAAGTCACACTCGTCGTCTCCGGCGACAAACGAAGACTTGCACAGATCATTAAGAACGATCTCGTCGCCTCGATCGACATCTCGGACGTGATGCCGGGCGATCGCGTCATTCCTCTCACGGTCGAAAACGTCGGAGTGTCGCTGCCGACGGGCGTCAAGCTTGATGATATCCAGCCTCGAAGCATGGCCGTGCGGATCGAGGCGGTCGAGGAAAAAGAGGTTGCGGTAAATGCCCAAACCTACGGCGAGATCCCGGAAGGTTATGAGCTGTACTCTCCGACGGTAACGCCGGCGAAGGTTCGCGTACGCGGACCGGCAGGCTTTATACGATCGCTCGAGTTCGTCCCGACCGAACGCATCGACCTCACGAATAAGACTTCCGATTTCATTGCCAAGCAGATCCCGGTCGGCGTTTCGAACCCGAAAGCCTCGGTGGTTTCCGAAACTGTCGTCGATGTCGTGTTCCGCATCGGCGAAAAGCGCGTGGTGCGTTCTTATACGATTCCGATGGGCGATGGGAGACGCGCGGTAGTCGAGCTGTACGGCGGAGGATCGCTTTTTGAGAACGTCCGTCCGGCGGACATTCGCATCGAGATCTTCAAGAACGCTTTGGGCGTCGACGAAGCCCGTCCCATACTTCCATCGGCTCTGGACGGAAAGGTTGAAGTTAGAAGCGTGAAGCTTCGTGGTTAGCGACGTCATTTTGTCGCGGCTCGCCGCATCGCATTGCGGTGAGGCTCGCCTCACCGTCGTCGTTGCAAAATTATAGGAGGCTATGCCTCCGGACAGCGGTAGAGCCGCGAAAAGTATCGAGATGGCGCACGGCGGGGCAAGCCCCGCCACGGTGCGTTCCGGCGAAGCCGGCAATTGACCGCTGCCGACGCATTCGCCCGCTACAATTTCGCGAGAAAGTTCCTGATATCCTCGCGCATTTCCTCGGTGATCTCGTGTTTCGCTTTGTATTGCTTCGCGGTAAAGTTCGGAAGCATCTCGCCTAACTTCTGCTCGAATCCTGCAAATTTCTCCGGCGTATAAAACTCGTCATCATCACCGTAGAGATATAGCGTCTCGGCGTCGAAGGGTTTGTAGATCGGATTAGTATCGAGGTCGCCGGGGATGCCGCCGCAGACCGCGACGATTTTCTGCGCAATATCGGGATGCGTGTACGCGAAACGAAAATTGAGCGCGCACGATTGCGAAAATCCATACAGAGAAATGTTCTCACGGTCGATCAAAGCGTCAGCGGCAAGCTTGTCGATGACTTGCAGTAGAAAATCGTGATGGAGGCGGACGTATTCCTCGGGATTGTGGTCGGTCAGCCAACCAAATCCGACGCGATAGCCATCGTCGGTCGGACGAAAGTGCTGATGCGGACCCTGGACCGATGCGATCACAAATTTTTCCCCGGCAACGGCGCGGGCTTCGCGCATCATGTAGCGCTTGTGCGCTCCGTAACCGTGAACGGCGATAAGCAGAGGCGCCTCTTTTCGCGCGCGGTCGGGAACATAGAGATCGTAATAAAGGCTGATCTCCGCTTTGAGAGAGAGGTCCGTAGTTTCCATAAAGATCTATACCACCATGTCGAGCCAGGATTGCGGATCGACCGGTCCGTGAGGAATCATCCAGCGATAAAATTTATATTGTTTTTTTGCAAGACCTCTGAGCTGGGATCGTGATGATAAAGGAATCAGTCGTTCCAGCTTCTTCGAGAAAGCAAGTTTGCGTCGAGCGTAAGCCTCAGTGTCGCGAGCGTCAGCGCGAAACTGCGCCCACGCGATCGATCCGCAAAAGCCGCACGCTCCGAAATTGGGTGAATGCAATATCTTTTCTGCAAAGACGCGCGCGCCGCCTTCGAATTCGTGGAGAACATCGTGGATCGCGACGATCGCCTTGTCGGTGAGGTGCGGCGCAAAGCCATCGAAATCGAGCTTTGTTCCGACGTAAGTATGATCGCCGTCGATCCATAATAGTCGCAACGGTGACTTCCAACTTTTCGCAAGCTCGAAAGAAAACGTCTGATGAAGGCGAACCCGATCCTCGACTCCGTGGTCGCGGATGTTGCGCTCAAAGTCTTCGAATGAGCTCGCATCACTACCGAGATCCGGATCTGTCTCGGACGGTGCCGTCATCGGATCGACGGCGTTGACGACCGTATCACCCGCGAGCGCCGCCGACTTCGCGAGAACTATCGTCGACTTGCCTTTGAACGAACCGATCTCCAGGATCTCGCCGATCGCCGTCGGACATGCCGCCATGAGCGCTAGAAACCGGATCTCGATCGGCGACAGATAACCCTCAACCGTCTCGATCTCCGTCAACAGATTTGTCGTGAAGTGCTCGAATCCGGTGGGCAATCGATTGGCGGGACTTTGCATAATGAAAGGCGGATTGTCAGACTACGTAAGTTATCGCGAGGATAGCAAAATTCGTTTCAATATGCAGAATTTGCTGGAAGAACTGGACGGCCTAAGCGGCATCCGTGAAGGCAGCAGAGCAGTGGTCTGGCTCGAGCGCATTGCATTCGTTTGCCTTGTTCTGACGGTCGTTTCAGCACCGCATTCGATCGCCGCGACCCAGATCGCCTGGCTGACGGGGATGTTCGTCTGGCTTATCCGGCTGTTCTTAAAGCCCCGTGTACAATTTCGTTTCTGCGCGCTGGATGCAGCGCTTTGGGCTCTCTTCGTGTGGTCGGTTGTCACCTCGCTCACGTCCTACGCTCCCGACATCTCGCTTAACAAACTGCGAGGGGCGGCGGTCTTTTTGATCTTCTATTTCGTTTTCTATAACGTCCGCAATCGGAGGGCGGCGCATTTTCTAGCGTTCGTACTGGCAGGGTCGTGCATGGTCAATGTGCTTTGGGTTCCGGTGCAGAGGCTGATCGGGCGAGGCGTTGAGATCCACGGGCTCGCTCCGAACGGACCGCTGGCGAAGGCACTGCTCGTGGAAGGCGACACCCTGCTTGAAGCGAATGGTGTGAAACTTCGAACCCCCGAAGATCTGTTCGCCGCTGTCGAGACGAACGAGATCACAAAGGTTAAGTTCTATCGCCCCGATTTTGACTTTGTCGTTGAAGTAAAACGCGCCGAACTTATTAACGGCGCGAATGCGCTCGAACGGCTCGGTGTCACTAGCTGGAGTAAGAGCCGGAACTGGCGCTCGAGCGGTTTCTATGGTCATTATGCCACGTACGCTGAGGTACTGCAGCTCATAGCTTCACTCGTAATGGGGTTGTTCGTCGCGACTATTGCCGCCGGATCTTTCCCGCAAAGACGCTCGGAAGAAAGAGAGAAGGGGAGAAAGGGAGAAGGGGAGAAAGGGAGCGAGGGAGATAGGGAAACTCAGAAACACAGCGAGACCGAGGTCTCCCCTTCTCCCCGTCTCCCTTCTCCCCGTCTCCCTTCTCCCCGTCTCCCTTTCTCCCTTTCTCCCCTTCTCTCCATCCTTCTCCTCATCTCGCTTGCGGCCATGTGCCTTGCGCTTCTCTTGACCGTCACACGCGCTTCGCAGCTCGCATTCCTGATCTCGGCAGCGGTGATCGTCCTTCTCGGCCTTGGAAGAAAGTGGCTGCTGGCGGCCGCCGTGATCGGGCTGCCGCTGGTGTTGATCGGACTTTTCTTTCTCCAGCAAAGTCGCCAGGTCGGCTTCTTCGACACGAATGACGGTTCGATCAGATGGCGGCAGACCGTGTGGCGCGAAGGCGTCGCTCTCTGGACATCGAGCCCGCGAAATTTCATCCTCGGTGTCGGGATGGATTCGATACAGCGTCACGCGTCGGACTGGCATTTGTTCGACGACGGCCGATTGAACATGGGCCACTTTCATTCGACGCCGCTAAACCTCGTGGTCGAACGCGGTCTTCCGGCGCTGCTGCTGTGGCTGATCGTGTTGGGTGTTTATGCCAGAACACTCTGGAGAGGCTTAAGCTATTCAAATCCGCAATCCGCAATCCGCAATCCGCAATCGACCGGGATTCTGGTCGGCTGTCTTGGCGGCATGATCGGGTTCTTCGTAAGTGGACTCGTCCATTACAATCTCGGCGATCAGGAGGTCGCGATGGTCTTCTTCATACTGATGGGACTGGGCGTGAGGAGAGTCGAGTTTGAGGAGTCTCCGGGGGAAGAATCGAGTTACCGGAGCCGGAGTCGGGTCTGATGGCAGCGTAGAGTTTTGTTTTCCTTCTTTTTCTTCTTATTCGTCTTGTTCCTCTTATTCTGTGGTTAACGACAGCTTAACCACGGAAGAAGATGAAGAAACGGAAGAAGAGAGAAAAGGTTGGGTTCGACACCGTAGTAGATATTCGGCCGTTTAAAGCTTGATACAAAGACTTCGGCATCATTGATCTCGAGACGATCGACGATATCCTTGCGGACTAGCGTGTCGGCAGTCGCTGTGAGCGCTATGAGCGGAACGTCCGGGAACTCTCGTTTCAGGGCGGCGAGCCTCAGGTACTCCGGCCGAAAATCGTGTCCCCAACTGGAGATGCAATGGGCCTCATCGATCGCGAACAGCGATATGTTTATCCCCCGCAAGAAATCGATGAACTGGTCGCCGCTTTGCAAAAGCCGTTCGGGAGCAACGTACAAAAGCTTCAACTCTCCGCTCCGGACCTTTTGAAAAACTTGAGCCTGTTCGGACCCACTCTGCGTTGAATTCAAAAAAGACGCCTCGACGCCGTACGCCCGTAATGCATCGACCTGATCTTTCATCAATGCGATCAGCGGCGAGATCACGACGGTCAACCCTTCCATGACGAGCGCCGGTATCTGATAGCAAAGCGACTTACCGCCACCGGTCGGCATCAGCACAACCGCATCCCTTTTCGCTAAGACAGCCGAGATCACGGCTTCCTGATTCATACGAAACGCATCGAAGCCGAATTGGTGTTTCAGAACATGCTTTGCCTTCTCAATATCCATCCGGATTATCTCTGACCGCGGACTGACGGAACGCAGCGCCGCTCATTTATTGATGCTCCATTTTCGCACGACTGAAATAACAGGTATTAAATTTTTCTAAAATTCAGTAATGGTGCATGAAAAGCGCAGATACAATACTGTAGGTGTCGAGCCTTTAGATCGGCCGGCGTTGAAAGTGAGTGACCGCGAGAGACAAAATGGTTTCGGATGGTGAAACCAAAGGCAATATGCAATAACGGCAATTAAACTCGACGGCAAACGTCGAATAATTCAATGGACGTGAGGGCGAAACAGCGACTTTCCTTTCACGCAACTTTGTTTTCCTGACGTTGGTGTCGGCGGTCTTGCCACACGTCATCTCAACCGTCATGCAGCCCTCGAGGGAATTCCTATGAAATCAATAAAGACTATGGCTCTTATTCTTTTACTTGTTGTCGTGCTAGCCAGTGCAGCAGAAGTGTGGTGTCAGCCTATTTCTAAAGCGGTCAATGGAGAGGTTAGACTTGCCGACAAATCTTCTCAGGTAGATGCTTTGTTTGCTCTGTGGTCTCAGGGCAATTCTCCGGGAGTTGCCGTGCTTGTCGCAAAAGACGGGAAGGTTCTGCATCGAAAAGGTTACGGATTAGCTAATCTGGAAACAAAAACTCTCGTCTCGCCGAAAACAGTTTTCGACCTTGGCTCAGTCGGAAAGCAGTTTACCGCGATGGCGATTATGATGCTCGCCGAACGTGGAAAGCTCCGGTACGATGACCCTCTTTCCAAGTTCTTCCCTGAATTCCCAACTTATGCTCAAAAGATAACCGTCAGGCATCTTTTGAACCATACCGCCGGACTGACAGAATACGACCAACTGTTTATCCAGAACGGAAAAGTTGACCGTGACTATGAGAGTTTTTTCGGACAAAAGGGTTGGAAATTTGAGCCGACCTCTAAAGACACGCTTGACCTATTTGCCAAACAGAAGATGTTGCGTTTTTCACCCGGCGATGAATGGGAATACAGCAATTCGGGGTATGTCGTTCTGGGTCAGATCATCGAAAAAGTTTCCGGCAAATCTTTTCATCAATTCTTGAAAGAAAACATCTTCGAGCCACTCGGCATGAAAAACACGCTTGTCTATGATGAAACCAAACCGAAAATTCCAAACCTTGCCGTTAGCTACATGCGAGCCGGAAACGAACTCAAAGGAACTAATTTCAACGCTCTGAGCCTCATTTACGGCGACGGCGGCGTTAATTCAAGCATTGACGATTTAGCGAAGTGGTATAAAGCGATCGAAAATAACGCTTTCGTAAAGGCTTCGACGCTCAAGCAGGCATTCACATCGGGAAAAAGAAACAACGGCGCGAGCGTCGGTTATGGCTTTGGCTGGTATGTCGGCAATTCGCTTGGACTTGAAAGAATGATTCACGCCGGAACTTGGATAGGCTTTAAACATCAAGTCGCGTATTACCCCGAACAAAATTTCGTAGCACTGATTCTTTCAAACGACGGGCGTTTCACCCGCACCGACCGCAGTGCCGTCGTCACTCGTTTAGCCAAAATCTACCTCTCCGACAAAATGACTTTTCCCGCCGCAGTGAAGATTAGCCCCGAAGTCCTGCGGCAGTACGCAGGAAAATATGAGTTGGAAACAGGTGAATCTTTTGAAATCTCTCTTGAGAATGACGCTCTGACGGTGAAGCCTTCGGGTTTATTGCCCATCAAACTTATTCCCGAGTCCGAAGCTAAATTCTTTGTAGATGGCTCGGAGGATGACCGCTATTTTTTCAGAAAAGACGAGATGGGCAAAGTGACAGGTTTAACCAAACAACTTTCATTGGCGGGCTATACCAAGTTCGCCTACAGTTGGGCGCGTAAGTCGCCGTAAATTGGACATATGGCTTTGCGGAAATTCCATTTTCTACGAAAGCTCAGGACAGAAAATATGGCAGCCAGAGAAAAGTTGCTGAATGAAGAATCGGTACCGGCTGATAGTTTACTTACACCCGTAACCATCGAAGATCGCACTCATCTTATCGATGTCGTTCGAGGTTTCGCTTTGTTCGGTGTTTTGCTGGGCAACATGGTGTGGCTGAGCCAGGAGGTTGCACTCACGAGCCAACAAATTGCGGAGCTCCCCACGGCCGGCATCGATCAGATCAGCAGGTATCTGGTTCAATTCTTTGTTGACGGGAAGTTTGTGACGCTCTTTGCTTTCCTCTTTGGCATGGGCTTTTCTGTGCAGTTGATGCGGGCGGAAGCTCGCGGTGCGCCGATAATACCTGCATACATCCGGCGCATGGTGATTTTGCTTGCCTTTGGGATACTGCACGCTTATCTGCTTTGGTATGGCGATATCCTTGTTTTCTATGCACTGTTGGGGTTCGTCCTAATACTATTTCGCTACCGCAGCGACCGGACGCTGCTCATTTGGGGCGTCGCGACCGCAGTGGCCGTGCCGGTGCTGGTTCTGATGTTGAAGTCGGGAATTGGAATAATAAATCCGGTCGATCCTGCGGCAGCAGCGGCCGCTGCTGCGCAAGATGTTCAAATAAAAGCTGAAAGGCTCGCGGCGTTTACAACGGGTTCATATTTCGACGTCTTTCCCGAGAACGCAAAGATCAACGCCAGCTTTTGGCTGGGCGGAGTGTGCCTGTTTGCTCTGCCCCACATCTTCGGAAAATTCCTTTTCGGCTTCTATGCGGGCCGACGGCGTCTGCTCCAGGATGCTGCCGGGCATCTCGTGATTTACCGCCGATTGCTGTGGTGGGGGCTTGCTATCGGCCTGATCGCCAACTCGGCTTGGGTTCTTATAAAGGTGTTGGCCGATTCTAAGATAATTGAGGGGTCGTCTCCCTTAGTGATTGGCTCCCCTATTCCCGAATATATTGGTATGTTGGGGCTGGCAGGCTTTTATCTTTCGGCTTTAGTTTTGCTTTTCCAGCGTCCCGCCTGGCGGAAAACGCTTCTATTGCTTGCGCCCGTTGGACGTATGGCGTTGACGAATTATTTAATGCAAAGTGCCATCAACCTGTTCATCTTCTACGGATTCGGTTTGGGGCTGATGGGAAAAATCGGTTCTACATATTGCATTTTGATTAGCATTGCGGCGTTTGCTTTCCAAATCGTTTTCAGCAATTGGTGGTTGAAACGCTTCCGCTTTGGTCCTATGGAATGGCTGTGGCGCTCACTGACCTACGGAAAGCTTCAACCGATGCAGATAGCTTAACCATTGCCCAGTCCGGCAGTCTGATGTCATTACTAAAACAGATCAAAATTCAAATCTTGCAGGCATCAAATCACCGAATCGGTTCTGGCTCGCGTCGGCTCCGCCTACAAATATGAGATCGATGATCGAACGGGCTTTTGACGCGGGCTGGGGCGGGGCGGTTTGGAAGACGTTGGGCCGATCGTGAATATTTCATCGCATTTGGCAGGCAATACCAAACACGCCTATGGCTCGGGTAAATTATAATCTTGGGTTGTGCGGCAGGGTGCTGCCGAACAATTCAATGGACGTGAGGGCGAAACAGCGACTTTCTTATCGCGTTGTCCGTTAAACCTTGAGTTGCGTGAATTCGGTTTCGCTTCACGTCATCTCAAGCGTTCGGCGTTTCGTGGTTTCCCTAAATGTGCTAAATGTGCCGAGAGAAACAAAGTACTTTTGATATAACTTGCAGGAGGTTTCAGCGATGAAATCGGCGGTCAGGTCTTTTTTGATATTGGTAATTATGTCAGGGCTGTTTTGATATACTGAACAGCTTTACGCACAACCCGGCAACATGCAATTGCCCGTTGTTGTTGAAACTCTGTTGGATGTCGAGCATTGCAAAGCTGGCGAGCGTTCGTTGAAGATACATATTTTTCGTCTAAAGCGTCTACCTGAAAAGCCGATGCCTGCTCCTATTTATTTATTCACGGCGCGGTTGGCTGGACGGAAACAAAGACGGCGGGTTTGAAATGTTGATGCGCTTTGCACAGGAAGGTTATTTGGGCGCGAGCATTGAATATCGTTTGAGCGATGAAGCGGCTTTTCCGGCGCAAATTGAAGATGTTAAATGTGCTGGTTCGTTTTCTGCGGGCGAAGTCGAAAGATTATCATTTAAATCCCGACCGCATAGGTGTTTTCGGACATTCGGCAGGCGGACATCTTGCCGCATTGCTCGGCACGTCAGGTGGTGTAAAAGAATTTGAAGGCACGGGCGGCTGACAACAGTTTTCGAGTCGGGTGCAAGCTGTCGGCGTTTTGGCTGCTCTGAGCGATTTACAAAAGGCGAGGCGTTTGAGGAACTAAAGAAACTTAGCCCCGATGAACAAAAATCATTAATTTCGCTTCGTTTGGTATTGGAAAAACTCGTCGGCGGGGGGCTTGAAGATAGTAAGGAAAAACTTGTCCGTGCTAGTCCCGTTACATACATTACGAAAGACGACCCGCCGTTTATTATTCTGCACGGCGGTAAAGATGAAACCGTCTGGCTTAAACACGGCGAATGGCTCAACGAGGCGTTAAAGTAAGCAAACGATTACAAAAAAGATGCTGGTCGGTGCGATGCAATCGGGCGGCTCTAACCCTCCAGTAAACTTAGCTCAGACATTTTCTTACGACGCTCACGCCGATTGGGAGCTTAGCCGTTTGCTGTCAGCTCTTGACGAGCAATCCAGAAGTTTCGGGAAGAAGAACACGGACACCTTGAATGAGCGAATAAGAGAATACAAAGCTCAATTCTTCACACGATACAAAACATAAACGCAGCCGTTCTTTAGCGGGCGGCACTCGATCAATTCGAGATCTATCTGCCTGCTCATCTCGTAGAACAGCGGAATGCCCGAACCGAGCAGGACGGGATGGATATTGAACCCGATCTCGTCAATGACACTCGCCTCGAACAATGATCTTGCGAGATCGCCGCCGCCCATCAGGCAGATATCTTTTCCCTTCTGTTGTTTTAGCTTTCGTACAAATTCGCCGGCATCGCTACGCACGATCTCAACGCCGTCTTTTGCGCCGGGTTCCAGGGTCCGCGAGAGGACGTACGTCTTCATTTCACCGTACGGGTTCTTCGCCTTTTTTCCTTTCTTTGGCGGCGGGCTGTTCTTCATCGCAACATCGTACGTCTTCCGCCCCATAACGATGGCATCGAAAGTTTTCCAATATTCTTTCATCAGCTCGCTAACTTCATCGCTCCACATCAACCAATCCACAGAATGGTCCTTGCGTGCGAAATAGTTATCAAGACTGTTCGCGCCGCCGAATATCACCTTTCGCATACGATCACCTCCGAACTTTTGGAATTGTAATACGCGCGCTTTATCGCGTCTTGGCGTTTTTTGATGTTGATGCAGTTTCGCCTCGCTTTAGCATCTCGCGGCAGACGGCGGGTGACGTCCGCGTGTTCTTGCGAAACTGTTTGTAGAACCGGCTGAGATCGTTGTATCCGACCTCGTGCGAAATGTCGATGATCGGCTCGCCGATTGACAGCCGGAACGTCGCCTCGGCAACACGAAGGTAATGCAGGTATGCATTCGGGCTCATTTCAAAGTCGCGCCGGAATTGACGAGAAAGATGGGCGTGAGAAACCTTGAGTTTTTTGGCGATGCGAGCGATAGAAGGAAAGTCGAGATAGTTGTCGTCGATAAGCCTCTTCACGCGGATCGATAGTAATGAGACATCGGACTTCGGCTCGATCGACTGAATGTTAGCGGCGGACGTGAGGATATTTACGGCGTCATTGGCGGACGTAGGCCTTCCGCGGAAATCAGTTTCAAAGATCACCGGATGGGTTGGAAGGCCAGGCAGCAGCGCAGTGTGCCCGACACCCTGAACTACGCCTTTAAGATCTTTCACATACGAGCGGACCGTACTGAATGGAGGATAGAAAATGCCAAAACGCGGGCTCGCGGCGGCGATCTTCACGGAGTCGCGGAAAAAGTAAAACTCACCAGACTGGATCTCGATTATCTCAAGCAGCCATCCCCGGCCGAATACGAACGGCGAGATGCCGTCGCCGTCGATCGAAACGACGTCATCGATCACATATGCTCCATCGGATAAGATCTGCATCAGGAATAAATTGTAATGCGAATTAGTAAGGGGCGAAAAGCCAGCTGGCAAAAACGAATTCGCCATAGTCACGATCCTGACATCGGTCGAGCGCAACGTGCCGATCGAAGATACGCTTTTTGCCCCGAGGAAGTTGAACTGACTCAGTGCCTAACGTCGTTCGATCTGGGACAGCCCGGAAGGTGTTAATAGGTTAGGCGAGAATGCGGGTTCGCTATGATCGAAGACGGCGTCGAGTTCTTTTTCGACACTGCCGTGGCCCGGTGGGATCTTTTTAACTATGGGCTCGAAGTTTTGGAAGTCGTAAAGCTCGGTATCGAGAAGATGCGAGCCGGTGACATTTGTCAGAGCGGTCAGGATCGATGAACGAAGCGATGGTATTTCAGCCGCGAGATCGCTGACAAGGCGTTTTACTCTCGCCCGCTTTAAGTTCGGCTGCGAGCCGCAAAGATTGCAGGGAATGATCGGGAACTGGCGCTCGGTAGCGTACGCGGTGATCTCGCTTTCCTGGCAATACGCCAGCGGTCTGATGATCGTGTTCGTCCCAGCATCGGAACGCAAGATAGGCGGCATCGCCTTTAGCTGGCCGACAAAGAAAAGGTTGAGAAGGAACGTGTTGATGATATCGTCGGCGTGATGGCCAAGGGCTATCTTCGTGCAGCCTTCCTGGATCGCAGCGGTGTATAGAATACCGCGGCGGAGTCTGGAGCAGAGCGAGCAAAAGGTCTTTCCCGCCGGTACGTGTTCCTTGACGATCGAATAAGTATCTTCTTCGACGATCCGAAACGGCACACCCAGATCGGCAAGATAATTTGGCAGAATCTCTTCGGGAAACCCGGGCTGCTTCTGATCGAGGTTGACGGCCATGATCTCGAACTTTACCGGTGCACGCCTTTGTACATCCAGCAGGAGATCGAGCATCGTGAAGCTGTCTTTCCCGCCCGAGAGGCAGACCATCACCTTGTCGCCGTCTTCGATCATGCCGAAGTCGCCGATGGCTCTGCCCATTTTTTTAAGCAGCTTTGTCTTGGTTTTTGTCTCTACAAACAACTTACGCGCCTACCTCCGAAACCTCAGATTTTCGCATGTGACCTCAATTTTAACAACCATAAGAAAAGGCTTTACATGACCGCACCAAGGCTCTATGATGTTTTTGCAGGCATTCTTCAGATTTTTACCACTTCAAAAAGTGATATCGCGATTGACCTTCAGGCCCTCACCTGTTAGAGATGCCGTCTCAACAATCAAAAAAGCAAGGAGTTTATTGTCATATGATTAGAATGGGAAGAAGTTCCAGATCGGAACTACCGGACGCAAACGAATCTCAAAATAACTTGTCGAATCCGACGCCGGCGTATCAATACGGGAGCGAGAGCCAGCAGGGTTCACCGCGAGTAGTAACGGACAGCGAATCGATCGCACGTGATATCAAAGAAGGACGCCTTAGCGGATTTGTGGGTCACGGCACGGTTCTGACCGGCGAAACGAATTTTCAGATGATGCTTCGTGTGGACGGGCATCTGACCGGCACGGTCACTTCGGAGGGCGGCACACTTATAGTTGGAACCAACGGCCAGGTAGATGCCAACATCTCGGTCGGTGTCGCAACCGTTAACGGCATTATTAACGGAGACGTGATCGCCACCGAAAAGATCCAGCTCGGTCGGACGGCACGTGTGATGGGCAATATCGCGACGCCGCGACTCGTGATCGAGGAAGGCGCCGTTTTTGAAGGCGGCTGCAATATGATTCAGGCACGTGAAGCGCAGGAAACGCAGGCGACCGCCGCGCAGGAACAATATCGGACGGCCGAGGTTTCCCAATACCAGTCATCCGAAAGCAGCACCAACGATGATGATGATGATGAAGATTTTCTCTCGGCCGATGAAACGGAAGAGGAAGAAGAGGCGGAAGCCGTGGCCGTATAACCCCCGGTCAATTAGATTTGTGAAGGCGGCGCGAGCCGCCTTCTTTTGCGCCTGCGGGCGGCATTGTGCTAGCTTCCCTCCGTTAACTTCAAATCTCAGATTAAAGGACGGTCCCCAATATGTGGAGTGATTTCAAGGCATTCATCGCGCGAGGTAACGTGCTCGATCTGGCGATCGCGGTGATCATCGGCGCAGCGTTCGGCGCGATCGTTAAAACATTCACGGATGGAATTATCATGCCTTTTGTCGGAATGGCCACCGGCGGCATCGACTTCAAATCGAAGTTCTATGACCTCAGCGGGACCGTTCCCACGAATGCGACGCCCGAACAGATCGCGGCGGCCATCAAAGGCGGAAAACCGCTGGTGATGTACGGGCAATTCATCAACGACATCATCACTTTCCTGATCGTCGCGTTGGTTATGTTTCTGCTCGCCCGATATGCGGTCAAGCTCTTCAAGGGCCAGCAAGCAACAACACCACCGACCGACGAGACGGTCTTGCTCACCGAGATACGGGATATTTTGAAAGCGAACTAAGCCGGCGACATCACCGCGATCTAATGCTGTGACAGTTAATTCGATTAGTGTCTTTTCGTGTGTTTCGTGCATTTCGTGGTTCTGGGTTCATGAAAAAGCGGAACCGCGAAATACACGAAACACACGAAAAAGAAGCGGTCGCTACCGCTCCCCGTACTGACTCGTGACACCCGCCGGCGTGACAACAAAATACACCGCAACATCACCCTCGTGTGCGGCGTCGCAAATCAAGACCGGCTCGAAATGGGATATCCCG
>JBKKAS010000114.1:0-18079 GCA_046714595.1 Pyrinomonadaceae bacterium
CTTCACAAGCACTTCACCCGGACCCGGCCGGGGCTCGTCGCGCTCGACGAGCGCGAGATCGTCTATACCGAACTGTTGAATTTCGTATGCCTTCATAAAGTTCCTTCCCGCAAAGACGCGGAACGCAAGAAAAAGACAGGAAAGATTTCTTGCCTCGGCCGCGCCTTCACAGGCAAGACGTTATTGTTTCCTCGGTGCCTTCAAATCGAGCTTGATGACAACGTCGTCACGAATAAGATCATCCGCCTTGCCGGCGTACAGGATTCCAAAATCCTTTCGGTTGATCGAAAACTCCGAATTGACCGCGACGTCGGCGGGCGTAACGGTGATCTTTGCGGGAAACCTTACGGACTTCGTTACACCGCGAAGCTCGAGATCGCCGATTACCGTATATGCGCCAGGGCCATTCGCCGCGTCCGGCAGGATTCTGGTCGAGGCAAATGCCGCCTTCGGGAATTTTTCGACTTCGAAAAAGTCGCCGGTCTGCAAGTGCTTCGTTAATCCGTCCGCATCGGTAAAGACCGACGACGTTTCGATATCGACCTTCACGGTGCTCTCTTCGGGCTTACCGTTGACGAGATCGATCGCACCGGAGAACTTGTTAAAGCCCCCGTCATGCTTGCCGGTTACTTTCGAACCCGTGAACAGAACTTTGGAATTCTCCGGCGTCACCGCGAGGCTCTCGCCTTTGGCCGGTACCGATGCGGGCTGCGTGTTAGCCGCCGGGGTCGATGCATTTGATGTAATGGCTCGGGCCTTGTTCGCCGCCGGGTCTTCACAAGCCGCGAGAAAAATGGAAAAAGATAAAATTGCCAAACTAAGTTTCTTCATGATCTCTCCTCCAAGATATATTCGGTTATTGAGTAAGCAAAATCGCGCGCCGGATTATTGAACCAATCGGTGGACCACAACGCTCAATCTCATGATCCACGGATAGAACCGCATCGCACCGGATGTCCAGGTCAGGAAACCCGGAGTCCTCGTCAAACGTGCAAAACCGACTGACATAAAAACCCTCCCTCGCTCGAATCTTCCCCGGCTCGATAGAATTGTCTGTAACCTATATTGATACAAATACAGGCAAAAAAAATTAAACCTTCCCCTGCTCGACCATCTCAAACACATTTTGCAGCGTGTATCGCGATAACCTTTCCTCGATCCCTTCGTCGATCTCCCGTTGGAGGCAACCCAGGACCGCCTCGATATTTTTTCCTATTGGGCAATCTTTGCTTGGTGCCTTTGCGTGTAGTACAAACACATCGCCGCAGTTTACCGCCTTGTAGATCTCGGCGAGGTTTATCTCGTTCGGACAGCGGGCCAGCCGCGTCCCTCCGCTCGCACCGGTTTGGGAAACAACAAGCTTTGCTTGATTCAGTTGCCCGATGAGGCGGCGGATCACGACCGCATTCGTGTTGACGCTGCATGCCAGGAAGTCGGATTTTAAATTCTCATCCTTCGACCCCGCAAGCATCGACAATACGTGTACCGCCATTGAGAATTGACTGTTCCCCGCCATAACTGTAACAACTATAGTTACAGTTATCGTAGCTGTCAAGCGACGGTTACGCGATGCGCTTCGGACTATCGTCGACGTCGCCGACTGGCGGTCCGTCACGGCCGGGAGGTTCCTCGACTGGAGCCGAAGGCCTCGAGTCCGGCGGAACCGGAATCACGTCATCAGCCGAGGAATCGTCGGAACCGTCCGAGGTACCCGGATCTTCTCCAGGATCGACATCGGGGTCATATGAATTAACATCGGGGTTTTGCTCACGTTGGTGTGCTGACATAGTTTGAACTCCTTCCCATGCTGTATTGGCAAGCTTCATGCCTATCAGGATTTAATTAGCCTTTTAAACGATCCTGATCTCTCGCGGTATTTCCCGTACCGATTCAGAACGGCCGACGCGGGCCTATCGAAAGAGCAAGCTCGTCGATCGACTCATCGGAAATTATGCTAAACGAACGCACGCCGGCGCGGCCGTGTAGCCGATCCGCGGTAAGCGAGTCGCAAATGATCAGAGACGCCGTCCTGATCGCGTTGTTCCAGTCTGCGTCCGCGGTAGAGCGGACGATGAGATTACCCGGATCGATCTTTGCTGCCAGCAGCATTATCCGTGCGAAGGTAAGAAACCCATCCCATCCGGAAACAACCGCGATCACATCGTCCGCAGATGGACGCTCTTCGCCGGACATCGCCGTTGAAACCGAACGCCCTTTAAGATAAACGCACCTGTCTCCGTCTTTTAGGACTGCGTCGATCTTTGGCTTTTCGTCGAACATAGCGGTCAATAGCAAACGTCGTGGAAGACCTACGCGTGAAAGGTCTTCAAAGCGCGTGCCGACGACCGGAAGCGATCTTACCGAGAGCTCGTGAACCAGGATCTCTCGGAGCCCGTCGTCTGATTCGATAAGTACGATCTGATCCGCCGAGCTCGAAGTGCCGACTCGTTTTATCCGCTTCAGAACTTCTTCCGAACTGAAGCCGAGAGCTTTTGCGGTCTCGAGAAATTTCTCGATGAGTTCTTCGAGCCGTCCCGATCGTTCGATACGTTTCCCCGCCGTCTCCGCAACGTAGAAGCCGCTGCCTTGTCGGAATTCGAGCAGGTTTTGCTCTGCGAGTTTTCGGTACACCGACCCGACAGTGTTCGCATGAACACCGCATCGCCGCGCGATCTCGCGGGTACTAGGCAGTTTTTCTCCGAGCTGGAAATCGCCCGCTGCGATGCCTAGCGTTATCTGCGCCGTCAATTGGTCGGACACGGGCACCTCGGAATTCTTAGCGATCCAGATCTTCACTGCGATGAATCATAAGGAAAGCAACCGACAATTATCAACTTTAGACGTTTAAAGTATTAGCGCAAAAAAGCCGGAGCGATCAAAGCTCCGGCTATTTTTTAAATTAACTGATCTGCTATTCCTTCATTCCTGCTTGCGGCAGCTTGATCTCGCGGCCGGCTCCGAGCACGGAGTTCGGTAGAAGGCCGTTATACTTCGCAACCTCGACCGGGTCAGCCTTGTGACGCGTCGCAAGCCTTGCAACGGTGTCGCCGGCCTGGGCCCTCACGATCTGAGAAGAGAATGCGGTTGAGCTACCCTGGGTAGCAGGACGGGAATACGCGATCGTCGCGATCCTGTTTCCGCTCACCGGGACAAACACCTTACCCTTCGGATCCTTCATTCCGGGATTGGCGGCCATCAGATCCGTGACGTTGACGCCGGTCCGGTTTGAAACAGTCTGCCAGGTTTCGCCGGTGACTGAATTCGCGAGGTTAGTGTTGTTGATCTTCGATGCTGGAATGCGCTTGAAGACGGCGACGACATCGTTAGCTTTACCCGCAGGCACATTGATAATGTACGGCTCGGGCGGGCTGACGTTGCTTCGCAGATGCGGGTTCAAGTAGCGAATGTACTGGACGCTCGTGTCAGACGCCTGGGCGAGAATGCTCAGATTCGTCGACCCGGGAACACGGATGCGATCGTATCGCAGCGGGGGTGCCGGACGTACATGTCCGAAACCGTATTGCTGCGGATTGTTCGCGATCAGGATCGTCGCCAAAATATTCGGAACGTAGTTTCGCGTTTCACGCGGAAGGAAAGGATATGCGGCCCAGAAGTTTCTCTGTCCCGATCGGGCGATCGCACGATCTACATTTCCCTCGCCGCAGTTGTAACCTGCCATCGCAAGTTCCCAATTGCCGTATCGATTGAACAAGAATTTCAGGTAACGCGCCGAAGCTCTCGTCGCTTCGTCAAAGCTGTTTCGCTCGTCAACATGAGCCGTCCGGCGAAGGCCATAGCGGGCGCCGGTTCCGGGGATGAACTGCCACAATCCTGACGCGGCCGCCCATGACATCGCAGTCGGTTTCCAACTGCTTTCCACCTGGCCAAGCCACGCGACATTCTCCGGTATTCCCTCTTCGCGAAAGATCCGGCGAGCCATCGACATGAACATTCCCGAACGATACAGACCGACTTCCATCGTTCCGCGTCCGCGTCCGCGATAATAGTTGATGTACTGCTGGATCATCGGATGGACCTGGAATGAGAATCCAAGCGACTTGTTCGCAACGGCGTATTGAATGTATTGATATTGGGCTTGCGCGATCGGGTTGGTCTCAACGTCCTGTTCGTCGGTCGTCAATTCAAGCCGTGAAAGCTCGTCAAGCGGTGACGGTTCGAACTCCTGAGAGTTAAAACCAACCGCGGTTTCGCTCGACGGGCTGGCTGTCTTTCCGGCGGCTGTGGCTAGATTCGCTGAACTGTCTTTTTTCGGCGACGCTTTAACTATACCGGCCACTGCGTCCGCGAGCTTGAAATCTTCGTCATTCCATCGCCAACCACACGTCGCAGAGAGGGTTCTCAGTTGCTGTGAAAGGTTTGAGCCCGAGGGAAACTCGATCAGATAGATCCCTTCGATAACCTGTGCGTAGCACGGCCGAAGCTTTTCATCCTTCTCGGCATTGAGGGTGGAAGTGAGAAAGGCTTCGACGGCTTTATCGAACTTCTGACCCGCATCGCTGCGGCGGTTGTCCGTGACGGCCTGTAGACCGTCCCTGAAATTACGGCCAGCTTCCTCCAAAACCTTGTTTCGGGCAATGGTGTACTGATCGTTTATAGCCGTCTGACCCAAGGTAACTGAGCAAAAAGCGATAAATATGAATGCAAATGAGCTAAAACCCTTGTATATAACAGTTTTCATCAAGCTTAGTATGTACTCCTTTCGTGTTAACTTCAGGGTTAGGGCGAATTATGACAGAGCCTTGAAGTTTTTGGCGTCACAATCTCAAACGCCGAGTATCTAAAAAAGTTCCTTTTGATCAAGGTTTAGCGGTAAGTAACCATCTCAAACCTAGCACACGAGGCGATATGGGTCAATGTTTTGAGCCAAAGCCGCCGCCTTGTCGGGACTACTTCCTGGCAGCTTTTGCGGCGAGTTTGGGCTCCAGAAGAGCCGCTTCAAACACCTGCCGGACGTGCTCTACAAATATAAATTTCAAATCGTCGCGAACTTCCTGCGGCAGATCTTCCAAATCACGTCTATTTGGTTCCGGGAGAATCACTGTTTTAATCTTTGCACGACGGGCCGCGAGCAACTTTTCTTTGACTCCACCGACAGGTAGTACGTTGCCCCTTAATGTGATCTCGCCGGTCATGGCAACGTCCTTTCTCACGGCACGCTGAGCCAGCACCGATACCAATGCTGTTGCCATCGTAATACCGGCCGACGGGCCATCTTTAGGTATGGCGCCTTCCGGCAGATGGATGTGGATGTCGAAATTCTCAAGTACGTCCTCGTCGATGCCCAACTCTTTCGACCGGGCCTTCGCGTAGGAGAAAGCGGCCTGGGCAGATTCGATCATCACATCGCCCAGTTGTCCGGTGAGCATCAATTTACCCTTACCCTTCGTCTTTAAGGCTTCGATAAACAGGATGTCCCCGCCGACCGCAGTCCACGCGAGGCCGGTTACCGTGCCGATGACATCTTTCTTCAACGCGCCTTCGTTGAAGATCTTCGGCTGGCGAAGAAAGTCTTTAAGATTGTCGACCGTAACGCGAACGGGCATGAATTCTCCCTCGCCCTCGGCCTTTCGACGGGCAACCTTCCGACTGACCTTGCCGATCTCGCGCTCTAGCTGACGCAGCCCCGCTTCGCGCGTATATTCGCTCACGATCTTTCCGATGGCACGACGATCGAATCTGACATCGTCCTTATCGAGACCATTCTCAAGGATTTGTTTGGGAATCAGGTGACGGCGGGCGATCTCCTGCTTCTCCTCTTCGGTGTAACCCGAAAGCGAGATTATCTCCATCCGGTCTCGCAGAGCGGGCTGAATAGTATCAAGAACATTCGCCGTCGTCATAAACATCACGTTCGAGAGATCGAAAGTGACTCCTAAATAGTTATCCCGAAAGCTGGAGTTTTGCTCGGGATCCAGGACTTCGAGCAGCGCCGACGAAGGGTCGCCACGGAAATCAGCCCCGACCTTGTCGATCTCGTCGAGCATGATCAGAGGATTGTTGGTCGCTGCCTGTTGGATCGCCTGAATTATACGTCCGGGCATCGCACCGACATACGTACGACGATGTCCCCGGATCTCGGCTTCGTCATGCAATCCACCAAGCGACAATCGCACGAACTTACGGTTGAGCGCCCGTGCGACAGAGCGTCCAAGGCTCGTCTTGCCGACTCCCGGAGGGCCGACCAAACAGAGTATCGAACCCTTCGGCTTTTCCATCAGCTTGCGGACTGCGAGCGCCTCGATGATGCGTTCCTTGACGCGATCGAGACCGTAATGATCCTCGTCCAGGATACGCTCGGCTTTTTTTAGATTGAGATTGTCCTTCGACTGTTTCGACCACGGAAGGTCCGTCATGATGTCGAGCCAGTTTCTCAGCGTCGCAGTCTCGGCCGTATCCGGATGCATGCGTTCGAGTTTTTTCAACTGACGCAGTGATTCCTCCTCGGCGTTCTCCGGCATCTTGATCTTGAGGATCTTGTTGCGATACGTTTCAACTTCTTCGAAAAGCTCATTGCCTTCGCCGAGCTCGCTCTGTATCGCTTTTAGCTGTTGACGGAGAAAGTACTCGCGCTGGGAACGGTCAATATCGGCGCGGGCCTGCGTGTTTATTTCCTGTTGGACCGTGAGAACGTCGATCTCCTTGCTGAGCAGATCGTTTACCCGCCGAAGACGCTGGACCGGCTCGAAAATGTTCAACACGCTCTGGGCGTCTTCGACTTTAAGCTCGAGGTTGGACGCCGAGAGATCGGCGAGGCGTCCGGCGTCATCCAGATTGGCGATGATGGCAAGAACCTCCGGAGAAATGTTCTTTCCGAGTGACGCCGCGCGTTCCATCGAACCCCGAACGTTGCGCACGAGGGCCTCGACTTCGAGAGAGTTTTCGGGTGCGAGCGGCTCGGAAATTGGAGTGATTTTGACCTTCACGAAATCGCCGGCCGAGTTTACGGAATCTACCCGCGTTCTCGACAATCCCTGGATCAGAATGCGGATCCGCCCATCGGGCAGCTTCAACATCCTCATGATGATCGCGACGGTTCCGACTTCGTACAGATCCTGCTGCTCGGGATCCTCTTTGTTTACATCCTTCTGAGAAACCAGAACGATCATCCGGTTTTCTTTTAACGCTTCCTCGACGGCTTTGATCGATTTATCACGCGAGACAAACAGCGGAACGATCATGAACGGGTAGATAACGATATCGCGGAGAGGTAAGGCGGGCAGCTCCGATGGGATCTGCATCATCGGCTCGATCACGTCGGATTCAGCGAGAGCCACAGGAAATTCTTCAAGTTCGACCATTACAAATTATGTTAAGCGTATTGGCCGGAGCGAGCAAGGAGATAGAAAAGAAGTGGAGTTAGCCGCCGGCTGAAGTCAGGAGTCTGCTCAGGAATTCGCGATGCTTATCGGAAAGATCAACGAACTCCACGCCGAAGCCGAATCCCTCAAGCAGGTACGCGACTTTTCCGTCGAATGGCATCGACTCGCCATTGGAGGCTGCGATATGCAAGGTTATCGGCTCACCGACGGGAATCTGCGCGATCGTGTCGACATAACATCCCCCCGAACTGATGTCGCTGATGCGGGCGGCGCGCATTCCCGAGGAAAATTCAAGCTCAACCTCTTTTAGGTACGATAAACGGTCATCTTTTCGTGGCATAGTTGAATTAGTGTTGATGTGAAATAAGGCCCTAAATTATAACTTTTTTGACTGGTCAACGGTAGGGTTTTGTGACCCGTCGAGGATCAAGCAGATGTGCCGCCTACTTCACCGCAGCAGGCCCTTTTTCACCTTTTTCTGTTTTTTCACGGGTGCGCGGGCTCGGACGAGGTCTTTAAGCTCCGTCATGAAGGCAGAGACATCTTCGAACTCGAGGTAAACCGACGCGAACCGAACATATGCGACTTTATCGAGCGCCTTTAATCGACGCATAATTATCTTGCCGATCTCGCTCGTTGCCAGTTCGCGGTCGCTCGAATCCTGCAATTCCTTTTCTATCTCGTCGACGATCGATTCCAATTGCGTTATTGAGATGGGCCGCTTTTCGCACGCCCTCATTAGCCCGGCCAACACTTTCTCGCGACCGAACGATTCGCGCTTGCCGTCCTTCTTCACGACCATGTACGCAATCTGATCGATGCGCTCGTACGACGTAAATCTACGCCCGCATTCGAGACACTCGCGGCGCCGACGTATCGAATCGCCGTCTTTCGCTTCACGCGAATCGACTACCTTGTCTTCGATGTGTCCACAGAATGGGCAACGCATTTCGATTTTCGATTTTAGATTTTGGATTGCGCGTTTAGCAGCAATCACGCTCAGCAACCAAGTAACGATTCACGATTTACGATTCACGATTCACGATTCACGATTCACGATTCCCGGAGCTTCGGATTCGATCTCCTCGACGGCGTGTTCGCTTGAAAGCAGACTGCGAAACCGCTCAATACTTATATCGCCGTGCAGGAAATAATACAAACCAAAAACTAAGGCCGGTGCAAAATAAACGAGGTGCATTGCGATCGAAACCGCGGCAGCGTCTTCGTGGCGTAGATCTTGTTTTAGAAAAATAAGGCTTGCCGCGGTCGCGGTATGAAAAGCTCCGGCAGCTCCCCCGGGAGTCGGGACGACTGAGCTGACGGCCGCGATCCCCATTATGACCAGCGAGTCGCTGAACGAGAACGGCAGATCGAATGCGAGCAGCACGAGCCAGGTCGGGATCGAGATCGCTAGCCAGAGAGTAATGGACCAGAAAGAAACGAGCAGCATTTCACGCCAGTCCCGCAGAATGGAAAGTGCGCCGGACAGCTTTTCGAGAATACTTAGAAAGATCCGCCGAATGCGTATCGGAATAAAGCTCTTGTCGGTAATCCGGGCAACCCAGGCGATAACGCGCGGCGATAATCTTTGATAGATGATCAGTGTTGCAAATCCGGCAGCCACCGCGCCGAGCAGCACGTATCCTACGGTCGCGACATATTGAAACTCCGACTCGCGTCCGGTCGGCGGCGTGAACCACAGCAGATTCACGGCGAAGAAACAGGCCAGTGCTGCCAGGTCAAAGATGCGTTCCAGACCGAGCGTGACCAGTGCCGCGGAAGGCCGCACCCGCGGATCGCGCATCGGAAGCCACATCGGACGAACGATCTCGCCGGCTCGGCCGATCAAAAAGATCGCGGCGAAGCCGACCGTGGTTGTCGCGAACAGTTCTTTGAGACTTGATTGAGTTATTGGCTCGAGCAGCACGCGCCACCGAATAGCACGGAGAAGATACCCGAAGCAGATGATCAATACCGCGTATCCGAGGTACCACGGATTAGCTTTTCGTAAGCTGCTGCTGACTTCCTGCCAGTTTAGATTTCGCCCAAAGAACCAGATGATAAGTGCGGCGAATAAAAATAGAAGAATGAACTTTACGTATTTTCGCAAGTTAAGGGTTTCGCGCCCCGTCGTGACCGGCGTCGCGTGGATAAATTCGAGCATGCTTCACAGTCTGTCGGGAAGCGAATAAAGACAAAAAGATACTTTATTCATCCTCGAAACGCGAACGCGTGTAATAAAGGAGCGCCGTGTTCACGCTTTATTGTCGGAACTTTAGCGTTTTTGGTATCGTAGACTAGCTTGATAAGGTGGGCTGTCACAGCATTTCTCGCGGAGTACGAAGCATTTGGAAGCTTTAAAGGCTGCAGTGGAAACGAACGGTGCGGAACTTGTGCGGAGAGCGCGAGCGGGCGACGGCGTTGCGTGGGAAGAGATCGTGCAGGCATTCTCTCGGCGGATCTTCAATCTCGCATACCGCTTCACATCTAACCCTGACGCCGCCGAGGATTTGACACAGGAAGTCTTCATTCGCATCTACCGCACGCTCAACCAGTACGACGCCAAACAAGGCGATCTCGCGAATTGGCTGATGAGGCTCGCGAGAAATTTGATAATCGATGACTACCGGCATCGCCAACGGAATCCGCAGAACACAATGGCGGACACCGTGGACGATCATCAGTATCACCTACGTGCGATCGGGACCTCCGCGCATAAAGAGATGGAGAGGCGCGAACTCGCGTCGCAGGTGCAGGAAGGTATCGACAAGTTGCCGTCGGATTTGAAAACGTGCGTGATACTTCGCGACATCGAGGAGATGACCTACCAGGAGATCGTCGACGTCTTGCAGATACCGGAAGGCACGGTCAAGTCGCGAATAAATCGCGGCCGCATCGAGTTGGCAAAGATTTTGAGGAGGATGCGGGTCGTGACCATATAGCAAACGAGCTATCGACATCGCGTCCAGATTATCAAGGGGTTAGAGGTTATGAGGTATGAGAATCAAAATTTAATAGACTGCAGTCGGTTCGAAGAGTCGCTGACGGATTATCTGGATAAGACGCTCGACCGCGCGATGTTTAAAGCGGTTGCCGAGCATGCTATATCGTGTCCCCTCTGTCATTCACTTCTCAACGAGGTAAAAGGCGCCCTCACCCTCTGCCGTGAGCTAGCCGAGCCACGGCTGCCACTTACCCGCCTCGAGGCGCGTATTCTTGCGAGCACGATCCCAAATTCAGCATTGCATTGTGACGAGTTTGAAAATTACCTGACAGATTATCTTGACGGATTTCTACCCGCACAGGTTTTTCATCGTTGGGAGCGTCACGCGGTTTTGTGCAACGACTGCACCGATCTACCGGGTGAAGTCGTTCGCTCATTGGCGGCGATCGTGGCTTACAAATCGAATGAACTCGCGGTCCCAATCGGACTGCACGCGAGGATCATGCAGCAAACGATCGGTACTGAGAGAGCCTCGTCCGCAAAGGCTTCGACTGCCGACCGGTTTCGCGAATGGATCCGCGGATTTAGCTTCCCGATCTCTATTCCACAGCTCGCACCCGTTGCGATGATGATGATGTTCGCGTTTCTGGTGTTTAGCCAGACGGTCTCCGCGGACGGTTCGCTGAGCGACGTTTATGCGAAAAGCTATAAGCTTGCCGAGCAGACTTATCAGCAGGGTGCCGACGCTCTGAATGGCAAACCACAAGAAATGCCGCAGACCCAAGAGCCTGTAAACGGGACCCCATACGTCGAGGATAAGAATTAATGAATTGTGCCTATCACAGTCAGAATGTTGCGGTCGTGCAGTGTAACGCGTGCGGCAAACAGCTTTGCCCGACCTGCGATCACCGCATTAAGGGTTTCCCTTTTTGCCAGGACTGCATTGTGATGGGTGTCGATCTGCTGCGTCAGCAGAGCCAGACAAATTATGTCCCGTACGTAACGAAACGTACGTCGCCATTCGTCGCCACGATTTTATCGCTTATCTGTCCGGGACTCGGGGCCGCTTACAACGGCCAAACCGTAAAAGCGCTTGTGCACTTTGCCGTTTTCGTCGGTCTGTTCCAGATGGCGATCTTAACGGGCGGAACGCTATTATTTGTCTTAGGTTTCCTGGGAATGTGGCTGCTTGCCGCGCTGGATGCGTGGCGAACCGCCCAAGCAATACGCTCAGGCCTAACACCCGATGTGGCCGAGGATATTCTCGTCAAGCGTTTTTCCGGCAACCCAAAACTGTGGGGAATCGTTCTAAGTGTACTTGGCGTCGCATTCCTGCTGCAGAGTGTGTTTAATTTACGCGGCCTTATGCGTGGTTTTTTGCCCTTAATGCTTATTGGTCTCGGCGTTTATATACTTCGTGGTTATATCTTTAAGCCCAAGACCGAAGAGCACAAATGGCGGGATTTTGACGGGTCGACGTCCCCGAGATTCGTCAGTGCACTCGGTGAGCCGCGTTTCAGGACTGGCGAATATGATAGTAAGAGCGAGTCTCGATACGGAGGCTGGCAGGGGCGATAAGTCAGGCGATAGCGTCTGACCGGCAGTTCTTAGGAGTTTTTATCATGATATTTTTAAAAGCAGTGGGAATTGGTGGAAGCATAGCGGCTATTCTCGCCCTCGTTATTTACTTACTAAAGACGTTGATCTCGCTCATAGCGTTCTTGACCGGCGCCCTAAAAATACTAGTCGTATTGGTTTTTATCGCAGTTATCGTTGGCATCGGCTTCATGGTCCTCAAAGGCTGGAACGAGGCTCGGCGAAATCGAGATTAGGCGATCGCGCTGTCAGTCCTGTATAATTGGCCATCGGCAGTAAGCCGTGTCTTAGGCTTGCTTCCCGATGGCTTTCGGCATCTTGCCCGAAAAAACATTCAGCAGTAAAACCGGCCGCCGACGAAATCGGCCATTTTCCCGAACGAGTAGAGTTATTTTTTTCTAGTTACACATTTTCAGGTTTCGCGTTAGTCGCTCGCGGCTATCTCTGCGTGATTCCATGTGACCGCAACAGTTGTTGCGTTCAAGCAAAATCAACGAAAGGAGCTTAAAAGCATAATGCAGAGTTCGAGTAAGTTTTTTACTTTTCTTTTTTCGCATTCTTCAAAATCAAAAATTCATATTCGCAGGGTAGAGGTTTCAAAGAAGCTTCTCCAAAACGGCGTATTAAGTTTAGCTTTGATAGTCGGAGTTACGTCTTTCGGGGCAGGAATTCTCGGAGTTTTTAATTACGATATTTCGATAGATCCCGATCTCGCCTCTTCGCTAGTTAATCCAACATTAAATCAGCTTTCATTAAATCGTACCCAAGCCAAGACGATCGATTACTCGAGGCCGGAAGCCTCGGATGTCTATGCATTGAACAGCGGCGGTCCGCTAAGCGTCGCCGAGATGGACGCCGAGGATGCCGAGATCGAAAAACAGCTTCGCTCCATCCAGGCGACGAGCAGTCATTCGTCCATTCCCGCGATGTGGGCGCACATGGGCAAGATCAACAATGAATTCGGTTTTCGTCGCAGCCCGTTCGGCGGTCGAACATATGAATTTCACTCCGGTATGGATATCGATGGCGAGCGAGGCGACCAGGTCATCGCACCGGCCAGCGGAGTAGTTACTGAAGCCGGATGGAAAGGCGGTTACGGAAACATGGTCGAGGTAGATCACGGCAACGGTCTGAAGACGCGTTACGGTCATCTCTCGAAGGTCGAGGTCGAAATTGGCCAGGCGATCACGCGTGGTGAGCTTATGGCATTCGTCGGTTCGACCGGACGTTCGACAGGCCCGCACCTTCATTACGAGTTACGTCTTAATGATCGCCCGATCAACCCACGTCGTTTTCTTCCACCCGAAGCGACTGAGTTGAAAAAGGTCGCGAGCTAATCTTGCTAACAACCATTTAATGGAAAAGCGAGTCGAAATAACGGCTCGCTTTTTCGTTTTGATGGCGTGTCCCAGGTAAATTGGTTATACTTCATGTTCGCCATTACTCGAAAAACTATTTTAAGGAAAACTGGTATATGAATCCGAAGAAAACTGCTTTTCTCTCGCTTGTCCTGACGTTTGCGATATCGCTGTCGTCGGTCGCGTTTACGTTCGCTCGTTTCGATGAAGGGATGTACACTCCCGATCGCATCGCCTCGCTTACAAATCTTAAAAAGCGCGGCTTGAAGATCAAACCCGAAGAGATCTACAACCCCGCAGGCGGCGGATTGACGGATGCGGTCATACGTTTGAGCATCGGCTGCACAGCCGAGTTTGTTTCGCCGGAAGGCTTGATACTCACCAACCATCACTGCGGATTCGACGCTCTGGTGTCGGCCTCGACGCCGGAAAAGGATCTGGTCGAGACGGGATTTAAAGCAGACAACAAGGCTGGCGAGATCCCTGCGAAGGGATATTCGGTCTTCATCACGCAGCGTGTCGAGGACGTTACCGGGAAGATCCGCAGCGGCATCGAGAACCTCACGGGTGACTCGCTGGCCGCGGCGATCAAGAAGAACATCGATGACCTGACGGCGTCGGAACAGGCAAAGGCTCCGGCCGGCTCGATGATCCGCATCCAGATGCTGAACAACGGCTATTTTCACTATTTGTACCAGACGCAGCAGATCAAGGATATCCGCGTCGTCTATGCTCCGCCGCGCAACATCGGCATCTTCGGCGGAGACCCGGACAATTTTGAGTGGACTCGTCATACCGGAGACTTCACTTTCCTGCGGGCCTACACTGCACCGGATGGTTCCGCGGCCGAGTACTCACCGAACAATGTGCCGATGAAGCCGAAGAAGTTCCTGACGGTCAACATAGGCGGCTTAAAGGAAGACGACTTCGTTTTTGTATTGGGTTATCCGGGCGGCACGACACGTTATCGCGAATCGCAGTCGATCGAATACGCGCGCGATGCAAACTTCCCCTTCCTCGCGTCGTGGCTCGACGCCCGCAGCGATGCTATGCGTCTTATCGGCGAATCGGACGAGAAAAAGCGTATCCAGTTTCAATCGGACATCGCGAGCTTCGACAACGCGTTCAAGGTTTACGATGGCGGCGGGTTGCGTCTGCGGCTGGCCAATGTCGTCCAGAAGCGCCAGGCCGAAGAGGCTCAGTTTGCCACGTGGATAAATGGCAACGCCGACCGTCAGAAAAAGTACGGCACTGTGCTGTCAGACCTGAAGAGCATGTCGGCCGACTCGAACCGCTACGCAAAGCGCGATGTCATCCTCCGCAGGATCCCTGAACCGGGGACGACCATCCTCGCACAAGTCTACGCGGCAGTAACCCAGGCTAAGACGCTTCCCGACTCGGAGCGTGCAGCTAAACTCGCTGAAATACAAAAAGCTCTTGCCGACCGTGAACCGGTTTATGAACGGGAGATGATCAAGTATTTCCTGAAAGCATTCTCTGAGCTGCCCGAGGGTCAGAAGTTCGAATGGGTGGAAACTTATTTCAAAGACAAGGGCAACCGGCGCGCCGCCGAAGCGGCGTTCGCATCAAGCATCGCCGAAGGATCGTACTGGAATGCTGAAACGCTGGCCGCGTTGTATGGCGTTCAGACAACCGAGTATCGCCCCGAGCGCGACGACGTGAAAGGTTTTGCGATGGCCCTCGCAAAAGAGAAGGCGTCGGGCACCGGTCGTTCGACTGAATTTGCGTCGAAGGTTGATCGGGCTCGGCTTCTCTATCAACAGGGACTATCCGAAATGCGCGGCGTTGCTCCTTATCCCGATGCTAATTCCACGATCCGCTTCTCGTACGGCAACATCAAGGGCTACAGCCCGCGCGAAGCGGAGCACCGCACGCCGTTCACGACCATCCGGGGAATGCTTGAGAAAGACACCGGCGTGAATCCGTTTGACGTGCCGCAGAAAATTAAGGACCTGCAGGCCGCTAAGGATTTCGGCCGATACGGCAACGGTGACAGCGTCGTTGTAAATTTCCTTTCGACGACCGACATCATCGGCGGCAATTCCGGTTCGCCTATCCTGAACGGCAATGGTGAACAGGTCGGCCTGTGCTTTGACGGGAATTACGAGGGCCTGGGCAACGACTTTTATTACGATCCGGAACGGAACCGGACCATATCGGTCGACATTCGCTACGTATTGTTCGTTACCGAGAAGTTCGGCGGAGCCGGATGGATCGTGGACGAGATGAAGCTTGTCGGTGGAAGCAAGGCTCGCGCGGCGACAAACTAAGCACCGTACACCCAATGATAAAAGGCAGGCTCTCGGGCCTGCCTTTTTTGTTTGCATTCAACTCGCATCACGCGGCCTTCTTATGACACATCGTGCACTGCATCGCGGTCGGGGCTTTCATCGCGGGCAGCGTCTTTTTAACTTCAGTGTGGCAGCCGGCGCAGTTTCGATGGAAAGCCTGCTGGTTCGTTAGCGTGATCATCGCCGTGCTGGATTCGTGTTTGATCTCCGGGATCGCGGTCAGAAGTTTCGGGATCTCGGTCGCGCGTGCGTGACAACTACGACAAGCGGCAACCCCGGCCGCGGACGGATCCTTTTTGAACAGTTCCGCCGTCAGGGTCGTCGTTCGCTCAGCGGGCCAAGCGGTTTTCAGCGGCGGATGTTTCAGGATCTCGGCTACTGGTTGGGCGGCGTGATGACATTCGATGCACGCGATCGGCCCCGTACCGTCAATGCTATATTTTCCGCCGTTGTGAGTGACATGACTAAACGTGATTGAGCCAAGTTTCGCATCCTTCCCAAGCACGATCACCTCCGGGATCGCTTGCGCACTCTGCGCAAGACCGATGATCGCGGACAGGTTGAACCCATAGAACGCGATCGCGGCAAATACAAACACGGTCGCAACAACATATGAATATTTTCGTTTCATGATCCGCCTCGACTCCAAATTCTTACTTGCCTCCAACCTTATCACGACAGATGTAAGTTGAATGTGCTGTAACGCACGTTCGCTAGTACGGCAGTTTCATGCTGTTCATATACTTCAGCAGTACGCGTTGTCTTCGGACGACCCGTTTTCGGTTCTTGGCGGGGTTAAAAATATTCAGAGGCGACGGGATCATCGCGGCAAGAAACGCGGCCTCTTCGCGTGTGAGATTCGAAGCGGATTTATTGAAGTAGTTTCGCGAAGCGGCCTCAGCGCCGTAGACGCCGTCACCCCACTCGATGACATTCAGATAAAGTTCGAGGATGCGCTTTTTCGACAGATTGCGTTCGATGAAATAAGTGTAGACGGCTTCGCGCCCCTTCCGGACGAAATTGCGGTCTTCAGACAGGTAAAGATTTTTAGAGAGTTGCTGCGTTACTGTCGAGGCTCCGCGTGTAAAACTCGGCAGGGGCGGGATCCAGTCGTCCTCGGTAGGAGCGCAATCTTTTTTCTCCTGCCGGGTCTTCGCATCCGCCTCACACTCTTCCCTCGCTTCCCTTTCGCCTTCCTTAACGGCCTCGTCCCAGGCTTTCTGGATCGCGTCCCAGTCGAAACCGTTGTGCTGGAAGAATCGTGAATCCTCGCCTGCAAGTACGGCACGCTGCAGATGTGGACTTATCTGCTCGATGGGCGTCCAGATCATGAACTTTCGCGGCTCGCGTCCCTCGGACCTCGCCTGCGACAGGCGGTACTCGATCATCGACGTCGTCACCGGATTTTCGGTCTGCAGATCACCGATCGCCGGAAACGTCACCAGCTCGTATATCAGCCATACTCCGACGGCGCCGAGCAGCGTGAGAAATAGGATCTTTGTCCAATACCACATCAGGATTTAGTTGTCGGTTTTCAGATGCCGGTTGTCAGCAGGTAATGAGTATCGGGTCGAACATTAGTGAATTTAACACAACAATGCTCCAATTGCATCGGCGCGTTCGCCGGCCGAGCGAGTCCGGCTCCGCTGTCGCAAGCACTGCGGATACTATTGGTCGGCTAATTGCCCGCCTGACAGCGGGTGCGGTATTTCCAGGAGCCTCAGGGAATACAATACGTAAAAAAGGCCCGAACGGCTCGGACCTTCTTTTTTTTGACACGCTGACACGGCTCACGCCAGCGCAATTGCAGTTTACAAAATACGGTAGCGATCGTCTGTCGGGTGCTAGACATAAACAGAATGATTGCAGAAGAAAAATAGGTTCTTTCCAAAAGGATTAGCTTGCATTTGCGGTGAACCAGTCTCGCGGGTTAGAACGAAACGCTGATAGGAAATTTCTTCGGATGGAGAAAAGCTCGCCGTTTTACGCGTATTGGTTTGGGAGTTTATTGAGTAAAGAAATGAAGACATTACAGACGACATTTTTTACGGCGTATTTCTGTCTGACAATGATCCTGCTCGGCGGGACGATCTTTTCCGTGATGGTCGAGTATCCGAACTGGTTTGCGGACGTGCCTAACTCGCTCGAGGCGACGCGGAACTTCTACAAGATCCTGCATCCGGGTTATTTTTTTCAGATCATGGGACCTCTCGCGCTGATCTCGGGCCTGGCGTTTGTGATCACAGGCTGGCGCGTGACAGGAGTGCGTAATTTGGTATTGATCAGTATCGCCTTGCTGGTCGCGGCCGAGCTGCTCACGTTCATTTACATCTATCCTCGACTAACGATCATGTTCGGCCCCGACTCTGCGTCGCAGACGGGAGCTGCACTGGGGCAGGCTTCGCAGGATTTCACATTTGCCGATCGGTTCCGAACAGGTCTGGGCGTACTTGCGTCTGCCGTGTCGGTCGCGGCACTGTTGAGGTTTTTTAAGGCGGATTGATCGATCCGTTTGGTCCAGGAGGGAGC
>JBKKAS010000115.1:0-7884 GCA_046714595.1 Pyrinomonadaceae bacterium
CGTCGTTGTTAATGTCAGCCGGAAGCGGGATGTCGCCGGCCTGCCCGACGTTCGCGGCACGAAGCTGACCGGTCGAGCTTACGCTGTACCACCACGTACCGGTCGACGGACGGAAAATGGCGAGATCGGTTCGGCCGTCACCATCGAAGTCAGCGGGAACCGGAATGTCGCCGCTGAGACCGAACGTCGGCGAGCCGTAGGGTATGCCGCTGCTGAAAAGTTGGTACCAGACGCCGCTTGAGGGTCGGTAAACCGCGAAATCCGCTTTGCCGTCGCCGTCAAAATCGAATGGCGTCGCGGCCCTGTAGGCCGCTACTGTCAATCTCGCGGTTCCCGCCCGAATTACATTTTCGACCTTTCTGAAGTTGCCGCCGATGACGATCTTGCCGTCGGGTTGACGTATTGAGGTCCGTACCTGAGCATCGGCGCCATTCGGGAAAAACAAAAGGTCGACGCCGCCGGTTGACGTCAACCGGACAAGGTTACGCCGCGTCGTTCCATTGACGGTGTCGAACCGGCCCCCAACGACAAGCGTTCCATCGGGCTGTACGACTACGGTGTCGACCGATGCACCGCCAAAAGTCGGAGAAATAAAACTGCCATCCGCCGTTCCGTCCGAGTTCCTTCGGCGAATCACACCGTTGCCGGTGATCACATACTTGCCGTCGGCTTGGGGCCAGATGCGCTCCACGCTTCCGAGGAGCCCCGCGTCGAACGTCTGATCGAGACTTCCGTCAGAATTTAAACGCACCATCCCGGATCGATTGAAACCGTTCGCACCGGAAAACCCTCCGCCAACCATGATCTTGCCGTCCGCCTGCTGAAATATTTCGGTAAGCGACGGACTTCCGAAGATCGCGTTGAAGGTAGTGTCCAGCATTCCGTCGGAATTCAAGAGCGCAACTCCCGTTCTGGCCGTTCCGTTCACCGACGTGAAACTTCCCCCTATCAAGATCTTTCCATCAGACCGCAGGGTAGCGACGTTGACCGAGCCACCTTCAATAAGGGGATCAAACGCGGAATCTAAACTTCCATTTCCGTTGATCCGGGCGAGACTCTGTCGCGGTATCCCGTCAAAACTATAGAAAAAGCCTGAAGCGATTATTTTTCCATCGGTCTGAAGCACGAGATGCTGAGGTGGATTATCGAATCCAGCACCCGCGCTGAAGGTAGCGTCGAGGACACCCGCCGCGCTTACACGAGCAAACGTCTCGCGCGTAATGCCATTGACCTGAGTGAACTTTCCGGCAATAAGGATCTGGCCATCCGTCTGCCGGGCCATAGAGTGTACCTGGCCGAAGAGTGTGACGTTCGGGCTGAAACTTCCATCGAGATCGCCGTTCGGATTCAGTCGGAAGTAAAGGTATTTCAGGTCGCTCGAGAGTCCGAGGAACAGTATCCGTCCGGACGCATCCAGCGCAAAACTAGTCGAAAGCTTGTTCACCGACGGCGACAGAGTAAAAGTCGCGTCGAGCGTGCCATTGGCGTTCAGTCGCGCGAGGCTGCCATTGCCGGTAATGTTGTAGGCCACAAGGATCTTGCCGCTCGCCAGGATCTGCATCTGACCCGAGCCCGACCCAAGGACCGGAGGATTAAAATTGAGGTCGACGTTTCCCGCGACCAGTACGCGGACAATATCCCGCTTGCTGACGCCGTTCACGGTATCGAATCTTCCCGAGATCAAAAGAGAGCCGTCCGGCTCGATCGCGAGACCGCTGAACGAAGTTCCGTTAGATGGGGAAAAGCTGGGCGATGTCCAGGTGTTATCGAGCGAGCCATTCGGGTTGTATCGGCGTAATACCGAGGATGATCCGCCTCCGGAATAAGTGGTGATCGCAGCGTAGATCCTGCCCGTCGGATCAAGCGTCAAAGCAGCGAGATAACCGTGGATCAAGCGCCCGCCATCGTAACCGATCGACGTAAACCCGCTGTCTGTACTCCCATCGGGGTTCAATCTAAATACGTACTTGGCGTGAAATCCGCTGGGAAACGATTGATGCAGGTTCGCCAATATCTTGCCGTCGGGTTGGATCTTCACGATATCGGACGACGATGCCGACGACGTATCTCCATCGAAAACGCTATAGAAGGAAGGGTCGTGGCTTCCGTCAGGATTTAGTCGGACTATCTTGGCCCGTACGCCGGCGGAACCGGCGACAAGGAACTTGCCGTCAGCCTGCAGCGCGACATTCCCGAGACTATCGAGGAGGCAGCCGCAATACGTGAACGTATTGTCGACCGTACCGTCGGTGTTCATGCGCGCTACATGGGCTTTGGCATTTCCATCTACCGCCAAATACCGTCCCCATATCACCGGCTTTCCGTCCGCCTGGACGAGGACTCCGCTCAGCGAGAGGACATCCTCGCCCGTTATTTTGACCGAGACAACCGGTTGGTATGTCGTGTCAACCGAGTTTAATTGACCAAACGCAACGGCGCTCAAACTAAGCGCCGCGATAAGTATTGTCACGAAGAAACGGATGACGGGCATGAGATTCTCTCCTATTATGCAGCGAGACCGTGAGGTTCAGCTTTACGATTACCTTTTGAAACGATCAATGGAAGTATAACCCTAATATCCAACTGGGCAAAGGATTTTTGGATCGGCGGGCAGGTAAGGACAAGGTATTGAACATCCCGGTCAGGACGGGAACCTCGGCACTGCCCGTCCGGACAATCTTGCTATCTGCGGGTATCTTCGTTACATTATTTTCTTACCAACCAACATAGTCCCGAGTCCCGAGTCCTCTGTCCCAAGCATAGAACCTGGGACCTGAGACATTGGACTAGAGACCCAACAAAGGAGAGCTTGCCGAAGATGAAAGCATTCGCAACTGAGAACATCAGAAATCTGGCTGTAATCGGACACGGCGACGCGGGTAAAACCCAACTGGTTTCCTCGCTGTTGCACGTGTCCGGCACATCACACCGCTGGGGGAAGGTCGATGAAGGTACGACCGTCACCGATTACGAAGAAGATTCCATAGAACGAAAAGTTTCTCTCAACAACAACTTCGCTCACCTCGAGTACAAAGACACCAAGATCAATCTTATCGACACACCGGGTTACGCCGCGTTCGTGTCGCACGCCCGGCCGGCGTTGCGTGTTGCCGACTGCGCGATCGTCGTCGTTGACGGGGTGCACGGCATCGAGGTGCAGACCGAAAAGACGTGGCAGTACGCCAACGAATTCCTGTTGCCGCGGTTCATGGTCATCAACAAGATCGACAAGGAGCACGCCGACTTTGGCCACGCTCTCGAGACAGCTAGTTCGAGCTTTGCCCGGTCGATCGTTCCGTTTACGCTTCCGATCGGCAAGGAAGGAGATTTCAGAGGTGTCGTCGATGTCGTCCACCAGAAGGCCTACGAGTTCGACGAGCACGGCAAGGCCACAGGCATCGCGATACCATCCGAAGGCAAGGACATTTTTGACCGCACACGAGAACGACTGATCGAGCTCGTCGCCGAATCGGACGACGCGCTGATGGAGAAGTATTTTGAGGACGGCACGCTGCCGGAAGAGGACATCTACCCGAACCTCGCGAAGGCGATCGCGAAAAGTAAGCTGTGTCCGGTGTATGCCGTTTCGAGCACGACGCTTGTGGGAATGCAGATCCTGCTCGATCACCTCGTTGAGTTCGCCCCGAATCCCGGCACGCACGAAGCCGAGTACGGTTTCACCGACAACGAAATGTCGGGCGAACGGATCAACAGAAAATATTCGAACGACGATCCCTTTTCCGCCTACGTTTTCCGGACCATCGCTGATCCCTTTGCGGGCCGGATCAACGTCATGAAGGTCGTCAGCGGAAAAGTCGCGAGCGACGCGACGGTTTTTAATTCAACGCGCGACACTCCTGAGCGTCTCGGCGCGCTCCATGTGATATCCGGAAAAGTTTTGGACAAAGTCAACGAGGCTTCGACCGGCGATATCATCGCGGTCGTGAAACTCCGGGACACCCAGACCGGCGACACGCTTTCCGATAAGGCAAAGCCGATCGTGTATCCGAAAGTCGAATACCCGGAAGCCGCGATCGCGTTCGCGATCGAACCGAAATCGCGAGCGGACGAGGACAAGATCTCCGGCGCTCTGCACAAGATCCTCGAGGAAGATCCGAGCCTGCATTTCGACCGCGACTCGCAGACCAAGGAATTTATCTTGTCGGGTTCGGGCCAGCTTCACATTGAGACGGTAGTGGCAAAATTGGCGAATCGCTATCACGTCGAGGTAACGCTTCACCCGCCGAAGGTCCCGTATAAGGAAACCATCACGATGCAATGCGAAGTCCAGGGACGGCACAAAAAGCAGTCGGGGGGACGCGGACAGTTTGGCGATTGCAAGGTAATTTTCGAACCGTTGCAGCGAGGTGAAGGCTTTGTGTGGGTGGACAAGATCTTCGGTGGATCGGTGCCGCAAAATTTCCGCCCGGCGATCGAGAAAGGAATTATCGAAGCGGCCCTGGGCGGAGCGGTTGCCGGTTATCCGCTCGTCGATTTTAAGGTCACCCTCATCGACGGCAGTTTTCACGCCGTCGATTCCGACGAACACTCGTTCCGCGCAGCCGGTCGCAAAGCTTATCGGGCCGCAATGGAAAAAGCCCGTCCAACACTTCTCGAACCGATAATGGACGTCGAGGTTTTCACGCCGCAGGAAGTTTCAGGCGACATCATGGGCGACCTCAACAGCCGTCGCGGCCGGGTCGGCGGAATGGAAGTCCGGGGCAGGCAGCAGATCATAAAAGCGAAAGTACCTTTAAGCGAGATGCTCGATTATCAATCGAAACTTAATTCCGTGACGCAGGCTCGCGGCTCGTATCACATGCAGTTCTCACACTACGATCCGCTCCCGCATAACCTTGCGCAAAAGGTGATCGACGAAGCGGTTGCTGCGGGACGTGCGAGAGCGCATGAGGAAGATGAGTAAACAAGCTGATGTAGAGAGAAATAGATTTCAATGAAGGAGAAAAACGATGCCTAAGACACTGAACTGTAGAGACGTTGGAGTTGATTGTGACGCATCCTTTACCGGTGAAACGGAAGAGGAGATCATGACTGAAGCCGCAGAGCACGCACGTACCGAACACGGTTTCAACGAGATACCGCCTGAACTCGTTGAAAAGGCTCGCGGAGCGATCCAGGACGCTCAAGCAGCTTCATAACCCGGCGCAAAAGGTGATCCACGATGTTGCCGCCGCCGGACGTGTGTGGGCGCATTAAGAAAATGAGTAAGAGGTAGCCAGGTGGAATGGCGGTGGATAGTTTATGGCGCGCTGTTCATCTGGCTTTCAGGCGCGCTCTTCGATCTTCTGGTCGGCTCGATGCGTGTATTCTACGCTACGACCGAACTTGGTCGACCTCTTAGAGCCACGTGGTCGTATTTTGTGAACGGCGTATATACGCTGCTAGCATTCGGAACGTTAGCGTGGCTCTTCTACTCAGATTACATCGGAGAGTTTTGGACGATCATGATAGGGTGCATGGTGTCGGTGCCTGAGGCCTTGTATCTAGTGTGGAGCATCCACTCCGCGTCGTTATCAGATGGAACATGATCGGCCAACTTCGACCGATTGATCTCGGCGCAGGCAATCTTGGCAGCCTCGTCAGCCGAAGCAGCTGCCTCCTCCTTAAACTAAGGAGGGGGAGTTTTTTTTACGCGGACTGTCCAGCTGAACCGGCCGCCCACCGTAGACAAAACGGGAAACTAAATACCTTGGCTTACTAGTTGCACTCGAGATGGATTATTTCGGAGGTGTACGAATATGACTCAGGAACAGCGAAGAGCAACCAGCGACGACGATAGCAACAATGATCACGAGCCGACGACGGGCGAAGGCAAGAGCGGCGGTAATGCGGGCGCCGGAAAATCGGGAACCGAAGGGTTAGGCTCCGAGAAAAAGACCGAGGACGAACGCTTCGGCAGTCAGAGGCCGGAAACGTCCGAGCACGAAGACTAACCCGAATTACCAGGGATTTTTCTGATACGCGGTGACGTAGGCGTCGCCGTCGACCACGATCATCGGGTCACCGGTTTTCGGGTGATTGCGCAGCTCTATAGGGTAGACGACCTTTCCCTGCGAATTCGAATGCGCGGTAAGCGTCGTCGCGGTCGCGGTCCATCGGCCCGAATCGTACGATTGACCGGCCGTGGATCCGTAAGCACCGCCCGATGAACTTTCGGCGGAATACTCGTACGTTCCGTTCGCGTTAAGAACAAAACACCGGCTGGACATATACGAGTTGCTGCCGGTCAGATTAGACATGTAGCACCACTTCCCGACCAGAGCTTGCATGGCCCCATCGGTACGCACCGGTGAGGCGCCGAGCCCGCCTGATTTGGCACCCGCCTTCACACGCGAGTAAACCATCTCGCGTCCCTCGACATCGACAGTCAGCGTGTCGCCCTCGAGCTCGAACGGGATCGCCATCGCACCGTCCTCACCGACGACGTTGATCACGGAGTTCTTGATCTTATAAGCGTACTCGGTATCGTTGATCGTGAGCGTCCCGTTTGCGCGGATGTCGACCTTCGTCCCATCGTCTTCGCAGAGCCATTTTCCGACAAGCGGATTTTTTGGCTCCTCCTTTTTCTGTCCGCTAACTGCCGTGATGAATCCGAGCGTGACGATCATCGCGATAGCAAGGTGGGCAAGTTTCATTGTGTTCTCCTTTTGTTGCGTAATGATATAAGCCATTTCAGAACGCATTGCAAACGGATCTCGCGGTCGGTGCCTGCAGAGCAACTTGCAGAGACGGCGCGAGCGTGCGGAGCACGCTCTTGTTCAGATGATCGAAATTAATGCTGCGAATACCCAAAGAACGCTTCTATTGCAACCTGTGCCGTGTGCTGAAATCGGCCCCGTTAACGCCTTGTTCTTTCGTTGGGTAACTTGCGGGCGCCCATTTTTGTATGACTGCTTTCGCAATATCGGCAATGACCTTCTCCCGTACCGCGCCATTTTCCGGCGAATCCGAAACATAAACGGCCAACAAGATATGACGGCCGTCGGGCAGAGCGATAATGCCGATATCGTTCGTCGCACCTGTGATTTTGTCCTTCGTCCCGCCCGTACCGGTCTTGTGCGCGAGCGACGCGCCTTCCGGAAGGCCGGCTTTGATCCGCCGCTCGCCGGTCTCGGTTTCGGTCATCACCTTTAGTAGGAGGGTCGTGGTCGGTTCCGAAAGTCCGGCGCGACGCTCATAGATCGCGCGAAGCAATTGAACCGAGGCCTCAGGTGTCGACCAGTTCCGGTACTGCGTTTCCCAATCCTTACTGATCGATTTCTCGCTGTCGGCGACGACAAGATCGGTAATGCCGATGCTTTTCAAATACGTCATTACAGATTGTGGTCCGCCGGCCAGATCGAGCAGCACATCGCTGGCGGTGCCGTCACTTTCTGAAATCGAAAATCGAAGGATCTCGCCCAGCGGCATTACCGTGCCCTGCGGATTCGCGTTGCGGATCGGGCTATGAAAACCTTGCCGAACAAAATCGTCCGGTGTGATGCTGACGTCCTGATCGATCTTCACCTTCCCTTCATCGAGCAACTTCAAAACGGCCATCGCGATCGGGAGTTTGTACACCGACTGCATCGGATAATGCCCGCCCCGGTCGAGGTACGCGGCTTCGCCTGTCTCGAGTAAGACCGCACCGATCCCGACTCGGCCTTTCGCCACTTGCGCGATCTTTCCGAGTTCAGTTTGAAGTGCGATATCGATCTTTTCCGGAGCCGGTGTGGCGGATGGAGTCGCGATCACGGACGGCGAAGGCGTCGGTTGAACAGAAGCACCGGTGCGCTGTTCGGAAACCTCGCGCTCGATGCATGCGGATGAGAGCAAAATTGTAACGATAAGGAACAGATTTTTCATCAACCGTTTGTTCAGCAA
>JBKKAS010000116.1:0-5973 GCA_046714595.1 Pyrinomonadaceae bacterium
TAAGCCGCATCTTTCCACCGGTAGCCGGGGCTCGCGAAACCCTGGCGCCGGGATTGACCTATAGCAACAACGGCACCTGCGCAATGCTCTTTAATTTTGACGACGCGGCACCTCTCGGACGAGAAATAATCAAAGTGATTGCAAGCGAGAAAGAACTCCCGATCGACCTACTGACACAATCCGCGGTAAAAGGTGGAATCCGAAGCGGCCAGCTTTCACCGCTCGAGTTGCTGTTCAATCAGGCAATGACGCAGCAGAGAACCAAACCGTTTTCGAGCGATGGCGCCGACTGGGCGACGGTGAATGTGGAGTATGAGGTCGTACCGTAGCAAGGATCACAAGACCCTCGGTGATTCGAGGAAATTCCTACATACTTCATCGAATCTCAGGAAGAAGATACGCTGCTCGATAGCAATCTGCGTCCGAACGATTGAAGGCGAACGTTCCTAAAACCAAGGCCACGTTCCGTCATATTCTCTCGGCAAGCTGACGGAACCGGTATTTGCGATTAAACGATTCAAGCCGCTTCCGCCAATCGGGGCGATCAATCGGGTGTAATCGAAAGTGCAGAAGCCGGGCCGTGCGGCATTGCAAGAAAAATGAGAGATCATGAACAAAACAGCACAGTCCGTCAATCGACACTCCGAATGGCAAAACGATCTGTTTGGCTTGCGAGTTTTGTTTTCGTGCTTTTCATAACGCCCCTTACGCCGCAAACCGCCGAGCTTGTCGTGCAGATGGGGCATTCTTCTTCTGTCAGGTCAATCACATTCAGCTTGGATGGAAAGACTTTAGCGTCAGGAAGCGAGGATAAGACAATCAGACTTTGGGATGCAGAAACAGGAAAGGAGTTGAGAACCCTAAAAGGACATACTGATTATGTCAATTCAGTATCGTGGAGTTTAGATGGAAAAACATTAGCGAGTGGAAGTGGGGACTATGACAGAACAATCAAGCTTTGGGATGTAGAAACAGGAAAGCCGTTGAGAACTCTCAAGGGACATCTCTCTTTTGTCACTTCAGTCGTGTTTAGTTCGGATGGAAAGATATTAGCGAGTGGAAGTACTGACAAAACAATCAAGATTTGGGATATAGAAGGTGGAAAAGAATTAAAAACTCTCACCGGACATTCTGATTATGTCAACTCAGTATCGTTTAGTTCAGATGGAAAAACCTTGGCGAGTGGAAGCGGTGACAGAACAATCAAGATCTGGGATGTGCAGAGTGGAAAAGAATTGGGAATTCTCACAGGGCACGCAGATTCGGTCTATTCAGTGTCGTTCAGTTCAGATAGAAAAACCTTAGCGAGTGGTAGCGGTGACGAAACAATCAAGCTCTGGGATGTGAAAACAAGAAAGGAGTTGAGATCGCTCATAGGACATTCTGATGATGTCAGGTCCGTATCGTTTACCCCAGATGGGGCGATATTAGCCAGTGGAAGCAGGGACAAAACAATCAAGCTTTGGGACGTAGAAACAGGAAATGAGCTTAGAACTCTTGCGCTTTCTTATTTTGTCACGTCAGTGTCGTTTCGGTCTGATGGAAAGACGTTAGCCGGTGGGAGCAGCGATAGCGCGATCAAACTTTGGGATATAGAAAGTGGAAGAGAGTTGAAAACTTTCACAGGACATTCTTCTTTTGTAAATTCAGTGTCGTTTAGTTCAGATGGAAAAACACTCGCGAGCGGTGACCGTTCGATCAAACTTTGGGATCTCGAAAGTGGAAAAGAGTTGAGAATTCTCACGGGACATACCTCCTATGTCACTTCCGTGTCGTTTAGCGCAAATGGGAAAACCTTAGCCAGTGGAAGTAGTGACAAAACAATAAAGCTTTGGAGTGTGGAAAACGGAAAGGAGTTGAGATCCCTCATAGGACATTCTGATGTTGTCGATACCGTATCGTTTAGTTCAGATGGAGGAACATTAGCAAGTGGGGGTGGGCTCTATGACCGAACAATCAAGCTTTGGACGTAGAAACGGGAAAGGAGCTGAGAACTCTTAAAGGACATTCTTCTTTTGTGACTTCGTTGGTATTTAGCTCCGATGGAAAAACCTTAGCAAGTGGTAGCCGCGACAGCACAATCAGGCTATGGGACGTAGAAACAGGAAAAGAGTTGCGCATTTTCCACCATCATCCTCGTGTCAATTCAGTGTCGTTTAGTTCAGACGGAAAAACCTTTGCGAGTGGAAGCGATGCCAACACGATCAAGCTTTGGAATGTAAAAAGTGAGGAGGAGTTGAGAACTCTAACAGGACATTCTGGTGTGGTCATGTCAGTATCGATTTATTCAGATGGCAAGACATTAGCGAGTGGAAGCGGTGACGGTACAATAAAGCTTTGGGATGTGGAAAGTGGAAAAGAGTTGAGAACTCTCAACGGACATTCTGCTTATGTTAATTCCGTGTCGTTCAGTTCGGACGGGAAGACATTAGCGAGTAGCAGCGGTGACAAGAAAATAAAGCTTTGGGATGTTTCAACGGGCAAAGAACTTTGTAGCTTGATTGCTATTGCTGAAACCGAATGGACGGTTACTACTCCCGAAGGGCGTTTCGACACGAACAAAGATCTTGACAATATCGAGGGCGTTCATTGGATCGTATCGGATAATCCTTTGGCGCCGGCGTCGTTGGATATTTTCATGCGCCAGTATTATGAGCCGAATTTGCTCTCGCGAATATTGAAATGCACTGCCGACGGCACCTGCGATAAAGAATTCAAGCCACTGCCGCCAATCGGGGAGATCAACCGCGTACAGCCGAGAGCAACATCTCCCGTCATTAGGCTCAGAGCTCCCAACCGTTGATCGGACCATTAATCGTGCGATGAACCCTCGAACCGCGATCATTATCACCTTCGCTTTTGTGCATGCGGCAGTCCTTGGGGCTACGGCGCAAACGGCGGAGCTCGTCATTCAGACGGGCCATGCGGACACGGTGGCAGACGTCGCCGTCAGTCGGGACAAGAGACTCATCGCAAGCGCAGGGCACGACGGCCAGATCATCATTTGGGACCGGGCGACCGGGAAACAGGTTCGGTCACTGAAAGGCCACTCGCTCCACGCCGACGTTGTGGCATTCTTTGCCGACGGCGTACATCTGATCAGCGGAGGGCAGCCTGGAGAGCTAAAGTTATGGGACATAAAAACCGGCCGTATCGTCTGGCAAACCAGATCGGCGCCTAATCTGATCCTGTCGGTGGCAATATCCGAACAAGACGCAGTCATGGCGGTCGTGGGTCTTAGCAACGAAATAGAACTGCGTGATCCTGCGACGGGTGCGGTGCGGTCCGTTATCAAGTCGAATTCGCACCAGATAAACGCTGTCGCCTTTACGCCTGACGGACGAACACTGGTCGCCGGGACCTATGAACTTGCGCTCGAGATCTGGGATGTCGCGAACCTTAAGTTACTGGATACGATCTCGGATTTTGAATCCAGTATCACCAGCGTTGCCACAAATGCCAACGGGACGCTCGTCGTGGCGGGGGACCTGCAAGGCAATGTTCGCGTATACGATCTCGCCACACGCGAACGCAAATACTCGTTCTCCGCCGGTCAGGCAAAGGTTGCGTCGGTGCGGTTCCGTCCGAACGCGAACAGTATCGCCGCTGCGAGCGAGATCGGCGGGACCGTCGAGTGGGACCTTGCGAGCGGTCGCGAGATCTCACGAATACCGATCGAAGGAAGCGTGCGTGCCATGGAATTTGTCCCGGATGGCAATGCTCTCGTTCTGGCGCACCGTGAGACCGTCGAGATATGGGACCTGGCATCACGCTCGGTGACACGGTTGAAACCCGAGGTCTCGGCGATCAACTCGGTCGCCTTCAGCCCTGTCGATGACACCTTCGCGTTTGCCGGGCCACGTGCCGGAATCAAATTACTTTCCGCTAGCGGGTCGGCTTTAACAACCATTTATCCCAGACAAACCACGTATTGGCGTTCACACTATGGCGAGCGTGGCCTGGACGTGACCCTCTCGCAACTTGAATTCAGTCCGGATGGAAAGCTTCTTGCCTCGGAGGGCGAGGGGCGCATCAAGATCTTGGATGTGACGACGATGGCGGACTTCCAGACACTCGGTGATCGAGGGTTTCAAACATTCCATTTCAGTGACGGTGGCCGGTCGATCATCACCGGTGATGAAAAAGGGTGGCTAAAGAAGTGGTCGATAGCCACTGGCAACCGCCTTATGGCGCACAGACTCACTAACGATAGACCAATTCTGTCATTTGCCGTTAAACCGAGGACGAACAAGCTCCTGGTACATGACTTCGACTTTGTTAGGACGATCGATCTGAGAACAAGGATCGAATCAGGACGTATTCAGCAGCCGACGAATGCCGTGGTGAGCGCCGTTGTCAGCCCTACCGGAGATCTACAGTCTTATGCCGGAATGCGTCAGGACGCAACGCTCGTTGGCCGGACCGGACCGCGGGAACTGCGTGCCGGCGGCGTGGTGCTTAGCATGGCCTTTAGTCCCAATGGCAGTTATCTGGCGCTTGGCGCGACGCGTAATTGGCTTGGTCTGTTCGACGCGGCGTCCGGCGACCTGTTTCGCGAGCTGCCCGGTGCCGCTGGGAACATTATGTCGGTCGCATTCGACAGCAAGGGCGAACTGATCGCCGCCGGCAGCACCGAAGGCACGGCGCGGATCTGGCGGGTGGCGGACGGGACCCTGCTCTGCACCGTCGTCGCCCTCGGTGAGGACGACTGGGCCATAGTTGCGCCGGACGGTCGGTTTGATACTAGTAAAGATCTCAACAACATTGACGGACTGCATTGGGTCCTCTCGGATGATCCACTGCAGCCCAGGCCGCTGGAGCTTTTTATGCGACAGTACTACGAGCCGGGGCTATTGGGCCGCTTGCTGAAATGCGCGGTGGCCGCCAATTGCTCTAATGAATTCAAACCGCTGCCGTCAGTCGGGGCGATAAATCGGGTTCAGCCGCGGATCAGCAATCCGCGCCTTTCGGCATTGATGGAAAAATGATGTTTGTATATCAAAAACTGCTCTTTCTTAACCGGAAAATGAGGACCATGAGCCGTCTAATTCTCTTTGGATTGACGCTTTTGTTATCCTTCGGCGCTGCAGCTCAACAGCCACACTTGGTGGTGCAACTCGGGCATTCAAGAATTGTGACGGCCGTGGCAATCTCACCCGACGGGCGTTTTGTATTAACGGGAAGTGAGGATAGTACCGTAAGACTATGGGACCTTACAACTGGCAGAGAGGTCCGGCAATTTATTGGCCATTCTCAACCCATTCTCGCGGTCGCATTCTCCATGACCGGTCGCCACGTGCTGACTGCGGGCGAGGATAAGACCGCGCGCTTATGGAATGCGGAGACCGGAAGGCAAATTCAGGTATTCCAAGGACATTCGGAGGATGTGAGTTCGATTGCATTCTCGCCCGACGAGCAGTTTGTGCTGACGTGTTCATATAGGTCGACAGGCGGAGGCACTTCGCGAAGCGATTACACCGCCCGTCTATGGAACGCTTCCACAGGGCGAGAGGTGCGACGATTTGGAGAGAATTATTCTGATGTCGCGATCTCTTCGGACGGGAAATTCGTATTGACAAGACCACTCGGAAGTCGCTTTGTACACTTATGGGATGCCTTGACGGGCAAAGAAATTCGACAATTTACAGGGCAGTCACAACTATGCGCTCTCCCATCCAAGGTAACGCTTCCGCCCTTGGCATTTTCACCAGATGGACGGTTCGTATTGACGGGAGGATCATGCGTGTCGGATATCTCCACCGGTCAGGAAAATCGAATACTCGGACAAGAAACCTCCACGGATGTTGCTCCTTCTTTCGATGCAATAACGTTTTCTACGGATAGTAAATTTGCGTTGCTCGGTGGAAAGTATCTGCGATTGTGGGAAGTTTCAAGTGGCCAAGAAGTAATGCGAATTGGAGAAATGGTCGCATCTGCGGCTCTCTCATCGAATGGGCGATTCATCGTAACTGC
>JBKKAS010000117.1:0-2327 GCA_046714595.1 Pyrinomonadaceae bacterium
GGGTTCAGCAGAAGAATCACCACCCCGGCCTCGCAAAGCCTCGGCCACCCCTCCTAGGACAGGAGGGGAGCTCGGGTCGATGGCGAATCCTTCGTCGGTCTCGGCGGCTGTTTTTCCGAGGGCGCGGAGCTCGATGCGCTTGACCGGTTCCAGTTTCGTTCTAAGGTCGACTCCTTCCAGGAACAACTCACCCGGATCTAGTGCGACGTCTCCGGCGTCGATAGTTTGTGTGAAGTGCTCACGCAAGTTCTCGTAAAAGGTCGACAGCGACTGCTCGATCAACTGAGGCTCGTCGATGACAAAAACGCAATCGTCCAGGTATTCGAATGTCGTTCCCGCCGGCGGCTTCGTCATAGCGTTCAGAAATTCCCAGCCGGAAAAGGTCTCACCTTGTTTCGCAAAGTCGGTCCGATCTTTCAGGTTGCGAGCGAAGCGTTCGCCGGAAAAGCGGTCAGTCGCAAAGAATGCCCAGTCCTTCATGTCCTGCGGCGTCGCCGAGAATTCGCGCATCGGAGCAAGTCCGGCCTCGTTTAGCTGCCCGGTCGAGAGTTGTGTGTCCGGATCGAACTCACGGATCGACTCGACCGTATCGCCGAAGAACTCTATTCGTACCGGATTCTCGGCAACGGGTGACCAGACATCGATGATGCCGCCGCGTATCGAGAACTGGCCGATGTTGTTGATTGGTTCTTCGCGAACATATCCCGCGGACACGAGCCGCTCGACCAACACGTCCGGGGGAAAGTCCTCGTCTCGGCGAACCACGGCTCCAAAGGCGGCCATTTCCTTCGCCGAAACCGTCCGAGTGATCAGCGCCCGTGCGGAAAGGACGACAAACCCGGGCCGCTCGCGCGTCATTTGCCAAAGCGCCAGTGCACGCTTCTCCTGCGTCTCGGCGTGCGGTGAAACGCCCGAATAGACGTCGGTATCGAATGACGGAAGCGTCAGGATCTGGGAACCGGAAGTATTCCAGAATTCGAGATCGCAGCTCCACGCGTCGACCTCTTCGTTAGTTTGCGTAACGATCGCGAAACTCTTTCCCGTTGCATGCTGCGCTTGGGCGAGCAGGTACGCTTTTGCAGAAACGGAAGTTAGACCGGCGACCGATGTGACGCGCGCTCCTGCCTTGATCTCGGCAACGAGACCTTTTATTTCCGGAACTGTTTCAAGCCGAGCGTCCATAAACACACGTAGCCGCGGAAAACGCCTCCGGGGCAGGTTGTTCTCTTGCGGTTACTTCGATTGTGCCATAAATGCGACACGTTTGCCGAGTTACACGGGCGCACTTATAATCAAGGCTTTTACCGCTGGGACCGAATTATGACCATTCCTGAGTTCAACGAGATCATCGAGCAAAACGACCAAACCGCTGCTCGGCGTGAGCATCTTGAGAAGCTTCGCGAGCTGGTTGGGAACGTGTATCCGAACAAATTCGCCCGCAGCAGTATTTCGGGGATCGAAGACACCATCACCAATCTGTTGAGTTTCGCTCCGGTCAAGAACATCGTTTCAGAGATCGGCGACGTTGTCTCAAAGCTCGCCGAACGCGAGCGTCCGCCGGCGGAGATCAAGGACGGTCTGAACGCCCGGCTGAAGGAACTGGGCAACGTGCGCGTGTCCGGCCGGCTCGCCGTCCCGCCGCGCGTGATGGGGAAAGCGGCGTTCGTGCATTTGTCTGACGGGATCTCGCGGCTGCAGATATATTGTCGTAAAGACGACTTTGTGCTGCTCCGAAACGACTCGACAGACGCGATAGACTCGCTAGACTCATGGACGGCCTTTAGCCTGCTCGATCACGGTGACTTCATCGGTGTCGAGGGCTTTCTTTTCATAACGAATACCGGCGAGCTGAGCGTCCACGTCGAGACGCTCCAGTTTCTGTCAAAGGCAATGCTGCCGATGCCGGACAAGATGCACGGCATCGCGGATCCCGAAATTCGCCAGCGGCAGCGTTATGCTGATCTGATCGCGTCGAGTTTGCAGATCGAGCACGAAGGGCTGACGACTCGCGAGGTTTTTGAAAGGCGGGCGAAAGTTATTTCGTCGATGCGGCGCTCGCTCGAAGACCACGGCTACATCGAGGTTGAGACCCCGATGCTCACGCCGAAAGCGACCGGTGCGGCGGCCAAACCGTTCGAGACGCATCACAACGCGCTCGACATCACGCTCTACGCCCGCATCGCACCCGAGCTTTATCTGAAGCGCCTTGTCGTCGGTGGTTTCGAAAAGGTCTACGAGCTCAATCGAAACTTCCGCAACGAGGGCATCTCGTTCAAGCACAACCCCGAATTCACGATGCTTGAATTCTACTGTGCGTACATGGACGT
>JBKKAS010000118.1:0-1374 GCA_046714595.1 Pyrinomonadaceae bacterium
AGGATGATTCGCAGCGATCGCGTTGCGAATTCGTGTAAGCAGGTCGGCTATTGGATCTGTCATTCTATTTTTACTCCGTCAACTCATTTCGGATTGCGGATTGCGGATTGCGGATTTCTTTTGATCGAAGTCCTTTGCCCCTCTTTCCGTCCGAAGTTTTCAAAACTCTCTGTGGACCGCACGCGTCAGCTGCACGAAATCCGCATTCCGCGTTCCGCAATCCGCATTCGGACTACCAGCTCGATTTAACGACTCCGGGGATCTGGCCCTGAAGCGCGAGGTCCCGCAGAGCGATGCGCGAAACACCAAACTTCCGAAGATATCCGCGCGTTCTTCCCGACTGCGAGCAGCGGTTGCGAACGCGGATCGGGCTGCCGTCGCGCGGCATTTTCTGCAGCAGCAGCACGGCCGCATCAACTTCTTCCGGGGTCGATCGCGGATTATTAATGATCCCCTTCGCGGCAGCGCGCCGTTCTCGCCAGAGGGCTACCCGCACTTTCCGCTTTTCGTTTTTTACTACTTTGCTGATCTTTGCCATAACTCTTAAGTCCCAAGTCCCAAGTCCCAAGTTTCACGTCTCAGGTCCACGTCCGTTAGTCCATTTTGGGACGCTGGGACTAGGGACTAGAGACTCTTCGGGCTATTGCCTAAACGGCATCCCCATCGCCTTCAAAAGCGAGCGTGCCTGATCGTCGGTTTTCGCCGTCGTGATTATCGAGATGTTCATCCCGCGTGTTTTGTCTACCTTGTTAAAATCTATCTCCGGAAAGATCAATTGCTCACGAATGCCGAGCGTGTAATTCCCACGGCCATCAAACGCTTTACCCGAAATTCCGCGAAAGTCGCGGACGCGCGGGAGAGCAACCGATATCAGGCGATCGAGAAACTCGTACATGCGTTCGCCACGGAGTGTGACCATCGTTCCGATGCTCATTCCCTGACGCAGCTTGAACGCCGCGATGGATTTCTTCGCCTTTGTGATGACCGGTTTTTGGCCGGTGATCGATTTCAATTCTTCAGTCGCGACGTCGAGGATCTTCGCATTCGCGCTCGCTTCACCGAGCCCCATGTTTACGACGACCTTCTCTATCCGCGGTATCGCCATCGGGTTCTTTATGTCGAATTCCTTCGCCAGCGCACCCGCGATCTCGTTCTTATATTTATCTTTTAATCTAGCCATCTCTCTTTAAGTTCCCAGTTCCTGGTTTCTAGTTTCTGGTTCCCGGTCTCTAACTTGAAACCAGGAACGAGAAACTAGGAACTTTCTTCTTCTTTCTTGTCCTTCTTCGGCTCTTTCTTACCGAAGACGTTTGCGATCGGAATCTCTTTCCCGCTTTTCGCAAGGCGGACTTTCTTTCCATCGCGGATCTCGAT
>JBKKAS010000119.1:0-1969 GCA_046714595.1 Pyrinomonadaceae bacterium
TCGAGACCTTATGCGTTCTTGTGCGGCAGAACGGACGACTCGTTGGAAAAGACGAGCTGCTCGGCGAAGTGTGGCCGGATACCATAGTTGAAGAGAACAATCTCGACAAGAATGTGTCATTGCTTCGCCGGGTACTGGGCGAAGGAAAAGGAAAGCACAAATTTATTGAGACCGTGCGGGGGCACGGATACAGATTTATACCGGACGTGAAAAAGGTAGAGGCCGATGAGACTTTGGATGTCAAAGAGCGGCAGTCGTCTCCGCATCAGCTTGAAACCCATCGGGCGCGTGGAACTGGAAGGCTGGCTGCGGTCGTGTCTCTTTCGGATTGGCGGCACGAGACTGCACCAGTAGTCTCGGAACCCGAGACGGCACAGCCTTCCGCAATCGTTCAGACTTCGCGCTTAGAGACCCCCCATTATTGGCTCGCCGCTATCGTGATAATTTGCGTCGGCGTCGGACTTTTGGGTTTTTATTTGTGGCGCGGGAACACGGGTGGCTCTCCGATCACGTCTGTCGCCGTTTTGCCTTTCGTTAATGTTGGTGGCGACGCCGAGTTGGAATATTTTTCCGAAGGTTTAAGCGAGACCTTGATCGACAGGCTTTCGGAGCTTCCGCAATTGAAGGTCATCGCGCGCAGTTCAAGTTTTAGATTTCGCGACGAGAATTTGGATCTTCAGGATGTGGCGCAGAAACTCGGCGTGCAGGCGATCGTCACCGGAAGGGTCACCCGTCGTGGCGACGATCTAACGGTTCGCGTCGAGTTGATTGACGCCCGTGATAACAAACAGCTCTGGGGCGAACAGTTCAAGGGAAAAGCTTCCGACACTCTTTCAATAGAGGCGCAGATGGCACGCACAGTTTCGGACGAATTGCGCTTGAAACTGACGGGTGAGCAGGCGCAGCATCTTGTAAAAAACGGCACCAGTAATCCGCAAGCTTATGAACTCGTACTGCGAGGTAATTACTTTTACAGAACGGGGCGAGCGGAGAAGTTGATGAAGGCCATAGAGAGTTATGAGCAGGCGATCGCGCTTGACCCGAATTACGCTCTGGCATATGCGAGGATGGCCCGCACCTATGGGCTTCTCGCTAACAACAGTTTGCTTGATCCGAAAGATGTGGTTTCAAAGGCCAGGGCCGCGGCCCAAAAGGCAGTCGAACTCGACGAGAATCTAGCGGAAGGACACCTTGCGTTAGCACTGCTCGCGGTCGATGACTGGGATTGGACAGCTGCCGAGCGCTCATACATTCGCGCCATCGAGCTCAACCCGAGCCACTCGGACGCCCATCTGTTCTATAGTTCCTTTCTCAGCGAAATGGGCCAGCACGAGGAGGCCCTAATCGAGGCCAAACGCTCTAGTGAGCTCGATCCTGAAAGATTGACCTCCCGGATGACTATACTCTCTGCATTACTAAAGGCGCGGCAGTTTGACGAAATGATCGCCGAAAGCAAAAAAATACTTGAGATCGACCCGAAGCACCGCGCCGCGATCGAATCGATCGGCTACGCTCACAGCTACAAAGGGATGCACGCTGAGGCAATCACGTATTTAGAATCAGTTAATCCGCCCAGAGTAGATGTTTCACCGCAGATCTATCTCGGCGCGGCCTATGCGCGTGCGGGCGAAAAGCAAAAAGCAAAAGTAATTCTTCAGCGCTTGGAAACTGCAGCGGAATATGTTTCACCGGCCGAATTGGCCGTCTTGTATACAGCGCTAGGTGAGCACGAAAAGGCGTTTGCGTCACTCGAAAAAGCATACACCGCACACGATCTACAATTGAAGTATCTCAACGCCGACCCCGGATACGATCCGCTCCGCGCCGATCCACGTTTTCACGATCTGGTTCGCCGAGTCGGCCTACCGTACAAAAATTAGAGATAGCTCAACAACCAGTGCTTGTGATTTCGCTTGTAGTTGCCGTACCAAAGGCACAACGGATAAAGCAGCACGAGTCCACCGATCCA
>JBKKAS010000120.1:0-21457 GCA_046714595.1 Pyrinomonadaceae bacterium
TGAAATGCTTTTTACTCTATTCGTCGTTCGCCGCTGCGCGGCCGGGATACAAGAAGCGGGTTTTCGCCATTCTATAGTCGAGTGATATTGGTGTGTATGCTATCGGGGCCGCTCCGCCGAACTGACCCTGGATCAGCGAGACATAGTTGTTCTGAAAGCTGCGAAACCTCGATACGCTGCCACGCTGGTTGAAGATAACGAACAACAGCTTGCCGTTACGCGTGTTGATCTCGCCGGCCAGTGCGCTAACGCCGCCGTCCGTGCTCCCGAGGGTTCCGGTCTTTCCGATCACACTGCCCGAAGCGAAATCACCGTCGAAGCGATTTTCAAGCGTTCCGCGGTCAAGACCGGCAACCGGCATAATGTCGGCAAACGTCATTCGATATCTTGCAAGATCCGTTCGAAGTACGCGAAGAAGTTTCATCATCGCGTTCGGAGTGACGCGATTGATGCCAAGACCGCTCGCGGTCGCCATCGAAAACTCGCTCGGCAGCGATCCGGTGTTCTGCTGCACGATCCTCGCGACTGCGTACGGTCCACCGACCATATCGCCGAGACGTTCCGAAACAAAATTGTTTGAATAGCACATCATCACCTTGACGATGTCGCGCATCCGTGTCGATTCGTGCGTGAACAAAAGTTTGGCATTGCTCGGCATCGGCTGTACGTAAACGCTACCGGTAAAGACGACGCTTGGCAGGCCCGTGGGCGGGTTTGACCGGCCTGAGTTGATCAAGTAATTCGTCCAAACGCGTGTCGCGGCGGTCGATCGCTTAGCAGCATCAAGCGTCGAGAAAAGCATCTGGCTTGAACGCTGCGGCGAGGTCGAATAGTTCATCGCGAAATTATCGGTCGCGACCAGATCGCCGGTCACGGTGCGAATGCCCATTCGATTCAATTCGGCGGCCAGTCCTACGGCATGTTCGAAACCGAATATCGGATCGCGTCCAGAAACGTAAAGGTTTCCATGGATAGTCTGCGTTGCCTGATCGTAGCTGCCATCGGTCCACACACTTGTCGGAAAGCGGTAGTCAGGGCCGAAGGTTTTAAGCACAGCGTAGGACGTGGCGATCTTTATGTTCGAGGCCGGATTAAATGTGAAATTAGAAAGGCTCTCAACGACAAGGTTTCCTTCAAGCGTTTCGACGAGGACACCGGAGTGGCCTGGTATTGCGGCGTCAGCAAGGACCGGGAAAGACGATCTGACAAGATTCAGCGACGCACCAGGTGTCGTACCGGCGCTGGTCGAGCTTCCGGTCCGCTTAACATAAGGGGTCGAAGAGGAACCGGGGTCCTGATAAACTTTTATATCCTGCAGGAGCGGCTTAGGCGCCGGGACTGTGGCCTGTCCAACTACGGAAATAGAGGAAACCGCGACGGCAACAACCAATGTTAAGAGATTTGTAATTCTGGAACTGTTCATCAATTTTGTTGCTCGGCCGGTGGGGGCACTTTAATGTGCCTGCTTGTAGGCTTTTCCAGTATAGCACGACAGCCGGCCCTGGATTCAATCCCCCATTTTTCCTGGCCCGTCGTCGTCCGTCGAACCATGTGCGGTTCTGATGAATTCGCGTTTATCTGAGATGCTTCGCATTTTCGGCCTATGCCTCAACGTTGGATCCGGAATATCGTTGACACGTCTCTATGGCAAAAATAGAATCTAGAGGCCGGCAAATGGAAAAGGAAAAAGGAACCTTAACAATTGAGAAGATCGTTCGGGCTCATGGCGAAAGGCGTGACGAGATCCGCCGGCGTCTCGGGGAGTTTGAGGCTATCTGGAAAGATGCGGACGACAGCAAGCTTTGGGAAGAGATGGTCTATTGCTTTTTCACCGGCGGTTGTTCCGCACGCATGGGCCTCAATGCTATCGACGCGGTTCGGCCGTTGCTCGACTCCGGCTCGCAGCCCGAGATCGCCAAAGCTCTCTCAGGCGTTCATCGTTATCCAAACGCGCGAGCCCGGTACGTTTTTGCATCACGCAATTTCCTAAGGGAACATTGTAATCTCGAACTCCGTAGGAAACTTGAAAGCTTCGATTGCCGACTGGAGCGACGAGACTGGCTGGTCAGGGAAAAGGGAATAAAAGGCCTCGGCTATAAAGAGGCAAGCCACTTTCTGCGAAACGTCGGACTAAAGGGATATGCAATTCTCGATAAACACGTGCTGAAGTGCCTGACGGAACTAAAAATAATAGACACGCCAAAGCCACCAAACACGCGCTCAAAGTATCTAAGGGTTGAAGATAAGCTGAGAGACCTGACGGAAAGAACGAAAATTGATTTTGACGAGATGGATCTGGTGCTCTGGTCGATGAAGACCGGTCAGATCCTGAAGTGAATTTTAAGATCTGATACAGGAAAGGAGGTATCTTATGCGACCCGCTTTTATTCGTGCAGATCTTGCCCGGGCTCCTTTCTTCATACGCCGCATCGCCGGCTTCTGTATCGTTACCGCGGCTTTGACGGCCTCAGCTGTTTTTGCCGGGTCTGACATTCAGCAAGTAAACAGCGACGACTTTCGCGCGCTGCTCAGGCAGGGCGACAAGTTGGTCAAAAAGGGCGAGTACTTCGAGGCCGAGAAAGTTTTTAAGCGAGCGACCGAGATCAATCCCAGCCACTCCGGCGCAAAGCTAAAGCTCGCACTTGTTCACGTCAAGCAGCGCCGCCTGCACGATGCCTATGACCTATGCTTTCCGATCGCAAAGGCTGAACCAAAAAATGCGACCGCGTTCGCCGTCCTTGGCGCCACGCTCCTGAGCTCGGGCAAATTTCGGGAAGCTCGCGCCGTCTTTTTGAACGCACTGCGTCTAAACCGAAAAGAAGCGCTTGCATGGGCCGGCTACGGGATGATCGATTTTTACGAGAACCGTATCTTTGACAGCCTTGGCAATCTTCAGCAGGCAGTATTTCATCAGCCGGACGAACCGGATTACTACTTCGCTCTCGCCCAAATCTCGGCGCGGGCCGAACGGTATAAGGAAGCCGCCGACGCGTACGATCATTTCTTAATGCTTTCCCGCAACACCGACGACGAGCGGCGGGTGCGGATCAAAGGATTGATCGACTTTCTCCGGTTTCTCGGTCAAAAGCAGAAGCTCTATATGACCAGCGGCGAGACTGAAACCTCCGTACCGATCCAGGTGGTAGGGAACAGGCCGGTGATCGAGCTTCGGGTGAACGGCCGGGCCGAGCCGCTCAAGTTCGTGCTCGATACGGGCTCCGGCATATCGGTGATCTCAGACGAAACGGCAAAACAATTGAAGATCAAACCGATCACCCGCGGCGGGTACGCAAAGGGAATCGGCGGTGACGGCAAGTTCGAGATCATCTACGGGTTTCTGCGGCAGGTTGAGATCGGAGAGGTAGACATACGCAACGTTCCTGTTTACATTCGAAAATTTCACAGCGACGTACATAAGATCGATGGCTACATCGGCTTGTCGTTGATTTCAAAATTCCTCACTACGATCGATTACGGCGGCCTTACGTTTTCGCTGACGAAGAAAGATGCGAATGCTTCCTCGCCCGCTGTCGAGGGAGTTTCGCTGCCGCTCCGTCTCACCTCAAGTGGATTCCTCAGCGGCGAGGTGCAACTGGAAGGCGTCGAGGGACCTCTTAACTTCATCGTCGATACAGGTGCGAGCGTGTCGGTGATATCGGATGACGTAGCGGGTATGGAGGGCATAAGCCCGTTCGTAAAGAACGAGAAAATGCGCGTTATCGGGTCGGCCGGTATTACCAACGACGTACCGTCTTTCCTGCTGCCGCGAGTGAGTTTCGGCTCGCATTCGCGAAAGAGCATCATCGCGATCGCACTCGATCTGGACATGATCAACGAGGCCTCAGGGTTCGAGCAGGCAGGAATACTTGGCGGTAACTTTTTGCGAAATTACCGTATGACGTTTGACTTCAAGAACTCGAAAGTCACCTTCGTGCCGATAAACAAGGAACAATAACCGCCCGCAATGAAACTTAGTCTTTACCTTGAAACCTCCGTTATCGGCGCCTATCTCGACGCTGGCGATTCGTTCCGACGCGACCTGACCATCCGCTGGTTCGAGCACGAACTTTCAGAATACAGGGCCTGCATATCGATACTCGTCCAGCGCGAGCTCGAACGCGTAGATGAGCCGCACCGGGCCGGTTATATGAAAATAATCAAACCGCTCGAACGGCTTGAATTTTCAGACGAAGCCGCGATCCTCGCAGAAGGCTATATTTCGCGCGGCATATTTCACCGCAAGTTTATCGGTGATGCATTTCACGTCGCTCTCGCCTCGATCCACAAAGTCGATTATCTCGTGACCTGGAACTTTGGACATTTAGCGAACGTCAGAAAGCAGGCACGGATAAGACTCTTCAACACTGCCGCCGGATTTTTCTCGCCGGTGATCGTCACACCCGAATTCCTCGTTCACAGCTAATCTTGCGTCGAGCCCCGAATCACGCTCTACTATTCATTGAATGTACCGCCGACCGAAATTTTTGGAGGTCCTGTTGGACATCCGTCACGAGATGGCGCAGGAAGCAGATTACGATACCGACCTGTTCGCCGAGATGATCCGTACAGGACGCCACACAGAGCAAACCCGGTCGCACAGCATGGTTCCCGATAGCGAAAAGCGCTTGCCCGGCCGCTCGGGTAGCGACCCGAAGGACGGGTAGAGCGGTTCCGTCGATCGATGTCACGTCGCCTTTTGCACAGCTTGAGAATCGAGAACTAAATTGGTTTAATAGCGCACGCTCATGCGATAGAGTTCAGAATGCCGAACTGCTTTCGCAGCCCCTTCACCCGTATCAGCATGATTAGATATATCGCTTCGTGCCTGGTTATCCTCGCCGTTATTTCGGTGACGGGTGCATATTTTTTTCGTAACTACTGGGAACACCGGCATGACGACCTGATCATCCGGCAAGCTCGCGTGTACCGACTGGATGAACGCCTGGTCTGGAGTTTGATCTACGAAGAAACATGGTTTCGCGAGTGGAAGATCGGCGAGGACGATGAGATCGGTCTCATGCAAGTGACGCCGCTAGTCGCGCGGGAATGGGCGAAGGAGACCGGTCTTCGGGAATTCGAAAAGCAGACCGCCGATAACGTTGTCAAGTTCATGAGCGACCCCGAGAGAAACATTCAGGTCGGATGCTGGTATCTCGAAAAGCTTCGCGAGAATTATCGTGGCCGTCCGGCCGAGACGGCGATGGCACTCGCAGCTTACAACGCGGGTGCGAGCCGGGTCGAGGAATGGACCCGCGGCGAAGATACGAGCAAAATGTCTGAAGCTGATTTTGTTTCGCGCATCGGCATCTCATCAACGCGGAACTACGTCTTTTCGATCCTCGACCGCTACCGCTCAGACAAGAGCGTCCTTTCAAAATGAAGATCCTCACAGCCGAGTACGTTCTGCCGATCTCGACCGGACCGATCGCCGCCGGTGCCGTCGCCATAGACGGTGACCGGATCGCAGCCGTCGGCGAGTTGGAAGCTGTGACTTCGCTTTTTCCGGCGGCCCCGGTCTCCGATTTTGGAAAAGCCGCGATCCTGCCGGGTTTTGTTAACTGTCATTCACATTTAGAAGTGACGTCTATGCGAGGAGCGCTCGATGACGTCGAGCACGATTTTCAATCCTGGCTTCTGAAGTTGAATGAGATCCGGTCCGGACTCTCGCACAGTGACATCGAATCCGCAGCTCTCGCCGGCGCGACCGAAGGCGCGATGGCGGGTGTGACCTGCTTCGGAGATATCGGCCGGTACGGTGAAGCAGGATTGGAAGCCTTGAAAACCCTCGGTCTCCGCGGCGTGCTGTTTCAGGAAACGGAATTTTCGCCTGACAACGCGACCGCGCTTGGGGATTTCGAAAAGGTTAAGACAAAGTTTTTGTCACTACGCGAGCAGAGCACAGAGCTTGTAGAGGTCGGCCTCTCGCCGCACTCACCTTACACCGTTAGCCGCAGACTGTTCGAACTGATCGGGCGTTATGCTATCGACAATAACGTGAAGGTGACAATTCACGCAGCCGAATCGGCCGGGGAAGATGCCCTCCTAATACGCGGCGACGGATTCTTTACGGATTTTTACCGGAAGTCCGGCGTCGAATGGGAGGTTCCCGGTTGCTCGCCGATCGAATTTCTTTCGAGCACAGGCGTGCTTGCTGCCAGGCCGCTGCTTGCACACTGCGTTACCGTCTCCGACGCCGATATCGAGACCGTTGCCGCCAGCGGATCGCGTATAGCACATTGTCCGAAGTCGAACGCGAAGTTCGGTCATGGTTACGCGCCGCTTGAGAAATTCCTCGACGCTGGGATCTGTGTCGGACTCGGCAGCGATTCGGTCGCGAGCAACAACGTCTGCGATCTACTGGAAGAATCGCGCTTCGCCGCTCTCGCCGCCCGCAACCGCCCCGATCGGAAACGATTCGTTTCAGCCCGCGAAGCTTTGGAGCTCGCCACTTTAGGCGGTGCCAAGGCTCTCGACCTCGACGACCGGATCGGAACGCTCGAGATCGGAAAGCAAGCTGACATCGCCATCGTATCTCTCTCCGCCCGGGCGCAATCACCTATCAACGACGTCGAAGCCGCACTGGTTTTTTCGTCAAATGCAAGAGACGTTATAACGACAATAGTCGCGGGTAAAGAGGTGCATAGCCTGAGGAAGATTGACTAGCTTGGTTTGAACTCAGGGCGCACGCGCCTTTGTCGCTTCATCGATCGCTCTTTCCAATTCTTTCCTGATTGCCTCTCGCCTCTCCACCACGAAATCGTGAAGCTCACCGGCCATTGGAAACGGACGTTCTTTCAGCTTGAAGGACAGTATTCGAAGCGCCTTACCGTAATGGGAACGTGCCCGCATCTGAAGGATTGCCTCGGCCGCATAGATCGCAGAGCTGTCTTTAGCGCTAGGATCGAGCAGCTTTACGATTCTCGGAAGATATACTTTAGCGTCGAGGATCGCCAATGCAAAAATCGCATCATTCCTGACGAGCGAGCTTTTGCTATCGAGTAGGGCGGCGATTTGACGAGCGTACCGTTTAGCACCAAGAAGAGCCAAGACCTTTGCTGCCGTGCCTTTTCGAAATTCTTTGGTTAGTAATTTCGCGACGTCTACCGCGTGTTCTTTAGCGCCGATCGCTGCCAGAGCGTACGCGGCCGCCTCAGACGCGTCACTGCGAAAAGCGCTGAGCATTACTTTTACCAGCACTGTCTTGTATTTGCCCGCCTGGCCGGTTTCGACGAGAAATCGAATAGGACTCTCGTCATCGTCTATCTCGAATTCCTTCACGGTTAGCAATCGAACGATGATGGGCGTGTACTCGACGGCTTTCAGCTCCGAAAGCGCCGACACGGCACCCGCTCGGTCGTATTGATTCTTACTCGTCAGAAGTTCGGCGATCTCGGTCTTATATGTGCCGGCCTTTAGTATCCCGAGGGCATAGGCGGCACGACCTCGATAGAATACCGGCTTCGACGCGAAACGATCCTTGAATGAAGGATCACGTTCGCGTATTAGGGCCGCTATCTTAGGAGCGTACGAGTCGTCACCGGTCATTCCCAGAATAACCGCAGCGAACGCACGAACAGCTTCATCTTTCGAATTGAGAAAGCTCGCAAACTTCTCCTTAAAGCCCTTCGCGCCTCCCAGCTCGACCACCTTATTCCCGTCATTTGAGTCAACCGCGCCGAAGAATGACACAAGAAATTTTAGGACGAGGTCAACTTCGGGCTTTGACTCGTACGCATGTGTCAGCGTCCACATTTGTGACGAAAGCATGCCGGGATTGCCCGAGACACCGATGTAGACCGCTCGAAGCTCTGGATCAGCCTCAAGTAGAAGAAGGCGAGCCGGCGTTGGTTGTGCCACTTGCGCGTACACGATAAACATTCCCCCGAAAAGAATATTGATTAGCAGCAGATGTACGAGATTTTTCACAAATTACCCTGGACCGCCGTTTTCATTTCGCGCAGCAGATCGTTCGGTGTCCACTCGTTTCCGGCGAAGATCTTCGTCACCTTGCCTTCAGGTGAAACGATAGCGGTTCGGAGCGAATGATTGAACTGCGTCTTGTCGTTCGCGTCAACCTCGTATCGCAAACCAAAGAAGTCTGCAACGGCGCGGACTTCCTTGTCGCTGCCGACCGCAAGCTGCCAAACCGTGAAGTCGGGCTTTGCGCCTTTGCCGAGATAGCCGAGACCGTACGACTTCAATTTTTCCGGCGTGTCGCGCTGCGGGTCGAAGGAAATGCTCAACAGGCGAAATCTGTCTTTCGCTTCCGGTTCGCTCATGATCCGATTAGCAGCGTCGCTGAAATTCGTCGACATTTTTATGCAGTAGTCAGGCAGCGGACACTGTGCGTAGATGAACGTGATGGCCAGCGGGTGCCCGCGAAAATCTTTCATCGAGATCCGCTTGCCATCCTGGTTCGTCAATTGAAAGTCGGGGATCTCTTTTCCGATCTGCGCAAAGTTTTGATCCACCGGAACGACCGGCTGTCCTGGTTTCGGCACAGCGATGATACCGACATTTTCCAAAAAGTAAGGCTCCTTCGCCGAGTTGTCGACGACGAGCTTTGCACGGATCTCCGACCCCGGAACGAGATCGTCCCACACCCAGTCTTCATGGATCGGGAACTCCATCTCCATCGCGGGCATAAGATCGGGAATCGCTTCGTGGTCGATCTTCGCTCGCCGCTTTTCACGGTCGACCGATACAACCTTTCCTTTCAGATCGTAGCGTTTCGCCTCGCCGGATGTGTTTTGAGTTGCGGGTTTCTGACAAGCGGTAAACAAAAGAATTGGAAGCAATATCAGGAATAAAATGCGCATAAGATAAAGGGCTAATGTGCTCTACGTAAATTAAGAACTTCGTATCCGTGTTTTCCTTGTGTTCCGTGGTTCCTTTCAAGCATAACCACGGAAATCACGGAAAGCACGGAACAAGACGAGAAACACCGGCAGCAATACTCGCCACGTAACAACCCATCGAAAGCAAACTTCATCTCCGTTTCAGATCTTCGTCGTAGAGAGCCTGGTACATACGGTAGTTTGCCATGACCCGATTCGCATAATCCTTCGATTGCGAATAAGCGATCTCCGACACGTATCTGTCGGGCTCGTCCGACTTCGCGCGCATGAGCCACCGATGCATATTGTCTTCGCCGCCGTTGTAGCTTGCCGCGACCGCAGGCATCTGATTTGGAAAAAGCCTGAAAAGATTTCCGGTGTAATGCGCGCCGAAAAGGATCGCCGTCGATGGATCGTACAGATCCTCCTGACGAAAGTTCTCGCGCCCGAGCTCGGCGGCAGTGCGCGCCGCCGTCGTCGATATAAACTGCATCAACCCTCGCGCCGCTGCATAAGACTTCACGTCGGGACGGAATCGTGATTCCTGTCGCATGATCGCAAGCAGGAATCGCGAATCGACATTTCGCTGGGGCGCATATTTGATAAGTGCATCGGCGTAGGGTGCCGGGTAGGTCAGCTCGAGAACTTCGGCCGGGATGAGATCGATCTGATAATCGGCGGGCATCTTCCATACGGACTCGATGAACGCCGAGCCGCGAAAAGCGAGATCGCCGCGGGTGTGGATCGCAGCAAGTGTGTAGCTGTCGGTTGCCGAACCGGCACTCGCTTCAAGCTCGGGCGCGGCTTCGTCGTATAAACCGAGAAATAACAATTCATCCGCAATGGATTTCCGCCGGTCAGCAATCGGTGCAGGCTCTTTCACAACCGGCGCTTGTCGACCGATCTTCGCAAGCTTGAATTTTGGTTCGCGGTAAGCGGGAAGACCCGCATAAACCGCGCGAAGCGATTGCAAAAGCTTGTCTCGCTCGTCCGGTTTGTCCGTCAATCGCAACAGCGCTTGTAGATCCTTTCGCACCGCGTCAGCGTCTTTTGGCTGCTGGTCTCTCAACGCCTCCGCCTTCGCGGTGATAAAGGCGCTGGCGCTAGCGTCGCTGGCCATTAGGCGCAGGTGCTCGGTCGCGCGCCAGCCGTAGTATTCGTTCCGTCCATCCGGGATCGACAGATAGACCTCGATCGCTTCCGGGTAATGCCGAAGACTTTCCAGCGAGAACGCCCGCAGAAAACGGACCTCGGCGACACTAGTTCCTCCGGGAGCAGTCGCTCCACCGAGATCCGGGAATGTCTCCATGCCGTTAAGTGTGGTCAGCGCATTCTGCCAGTCTGTCCGTGCAAGATGGATGCGCGCCTTCGCAAACGTCGCGAGTGCTTCGGGTTGTTTGTCTCTGAACTTTTGACGAATCGCCTCTGTCCACTTTATAGCGTCGGTCTCTTCACGCTGGTCCCGAAGTATGTCGATAACATTCAGATAGGCGCGATCAAGCCGCTCGCCATCCGGGTACTTCTCGATATATTTTTTGTAACGAGTGACGGCTTCCCGATACTTGCCGACACGGGCGTAAGCGGACGCCGTCTGGAGAAGAGTCTCACCGCTGATCGAGTGGTTGGGAAACTGCTCGAGCACGCGCTCGAACCATTTCAGTGCTTCCGTAAAATCATTTTGCTGAACATAACCTCGGCCGGTCTGAAAGATCGAATCCGCGACCAAACCGCTCGTGCGATGCCCGTTGATGATCGCCGCGTAATGGACACGCGCTCGCGGGAAGTCGCGATTGAACTGGTAGATCGATGCTCGTTTGAAATGCTCGTGATCGGCCAGCCCGGTCGTACCCGCGGCCTCGATATCATCCAATCCTCGAACGCCGGCCAGCGCGAAATCGTCCGGTTGTTCCGGATTCGGAATTTCAGTAGTGACTGCACTAAAAAGGTCTTTCGCCCTGGCGGTATTGCCGGCTCGAAGGTAAGCCTCCGCAAGAAACACTTGCCGTTCTCTGACAACATCTGTAGCGGTGCCGCGGCCGGGTTTGTTAGCGGGCCGCGATGACGGCTGTTCGCCCGCGCGGATCGCGAGGTCGTAGTTGCCGCTGTCAAACCAGCTCTGAGCCAAGCGCCCGGATGCTGGATGAAATAGTGAACTGTCGGTCGAAAACGCAGTCAGCTCCTGCAAGTAGATACGTTCCAGCATCAGACCGCCCGACGCCCGCGCCAGTCTCGACAAATGCCACAACGCATACTCTTTCAACACCGAGTTGCGATCGGCTACGCTTTGATAACGAGCCATGGCCGACGCGGTGTCGCCGATCTTTTCGGAGATCCGAGCGAGCAGGTAGTCGTAATTGTTCGCATTAAAAACAGCCGGGTTTTCGATCTCGAGTTCGCGTAGCTCAGCGGCCGCTGCAAGATAATTTCGTTCGGCGTACGCCTTGCGAATCCGTTCATGAGTATCCGGCTCCTGCGCCGCAACGGCTTGGAAAAACAAAATGATGAGGAACAGGACGGCGGGTCTCGGCATTGACGAAATTTTAACGCGTTTCGTACAAAGAAAAAAAGAGAAGCTCGGAGAAGCTTCTCAAAAAACAGGTTTCAATAAACCTGAACTCTAGGGAACCGCGACAATGCTTTGTCGGACGACACCGGAGGAAACAGGCAGGTCATCGACTAAGCCAAAAGCGAAAGTTCGCAGGCGCGGGCCGGAACTGTCATATACATACCAGGTGCCGCCACGATAAACGGCAAAATCTGTCATCCCGTCGCCGTCGTAATCGGCCGGCACGGGAGTATCGTCCTCGAAACCCAGATGAAAGGATTCGATTTCGGCGGTTTCACTGTTAAGTACGTACCAGACGCCTGTGCGATAAACCGCGATGTCCGCTTTGTGGTCGCCTGTGTAATCGGCGGGTACGAGCGTATCCAGTCCGGCGAGCCCGAAAGCCTGCACCGACATTTTCGTGCTCGAGCTCTCGCGAATGTACCAGCGGTTTTCCATCGAGCGGAAGATCGCATAGTCAGCACGGCCGTCGCCATCGTAGTCCGCTTGCACCGGGACGTCGCCGAGCTTGCCCCATCTGAACACCACCGGGTTGTTCTGATCGTAATCGCTGGACGATAGCAATATCCACCATTCGCCCGTGTCGGGACGCCAGACACCAAGGTCCGCTTGCCGGTCACCATCGAAATCGGCCGGCACCGGTACATCGGGCAAACCGCCGGTCGGGTGATTCGTCGTCATGCCCCATTTCACCAGCAGCACCTGACCGTCGCCGCTTTGATTGATGTACCAAACACCGTTTTCGGGCCGCCACACCGCGACGTCCGTCTGGCCGTCGCCATCGTAATCCGCCGGCACGAGGATATCCGTCGCGTGGCCCCACCGGAATGCGGTCGCTCCATCTTTGCCAGCGGAAGGCTCGCAATACCATGTGGTCGATGATGGTCGGAAAACTGCAAAGTCGGCCTTGCCGTCCCGGTCGAAATCGGCGGCGAAAGCAGGTGCGATCGTCGCTAAAACAACAACTATCGGGGCGAGAAATTTGGACATCGTGAGGAGCATTTTCGTCGTACCTGAGTTATTCATGAGAAATCGATCCGGCAACAGGGAACTTTGATCTTGTAAGTAGGTGCGGCCTCGGCGACGGTGCAGAAAAGGACTTTTTGCCAAGGCTTCCTTGTTTCTGCCCTACAAAACTGACAATCGCGCGGCACTTCCTGTAAAATCTCACAATTCCCTATGAGCGCTAACATTTTGAGCGGCAAAGCGATTGCCGATGCGATCAAATCCGAGGTCGCCTCGGAAATTAACCGTCTGCAGACCGATCATGGGGTGCGTCCGTGTCTGGCGGTCGTACGTGTCGGTGACGATCAAGCGTCGGCAGTCTACGTCGGCAATAAGGTAAAGTCGTCGGAAGCGGTCGGCCTGATCTCGGAGCATCATCATCTGCCCGAGTCGGTTCCGCATTCCGAACTGCTCGAACTGGTTAGAAGCCTGAATAACCGCGCGGACGTCGACGGGATCCTCGTTCAACTTCCTCTGCCGGCTCACATCGATGACGGCGAAATACTCGAAGCCATCGATCCCGAAAAGGATGTCGATGGTTTTCACCCGGTCAACGTCGGACGACTCTCGCAAGGAAAAAGATCGTTAGTGCCGTGCACACCGGCCGGCGTTATCGAGATCTTGAAGCGCTCCGGCATTGAGATCGCCGGACAAAACGCCGTCGTCTTAGGCCGCAGCAATATTGTCGGCAAGCCGATGGCGATGCTGCTGCTCCGCGAAAACGCGACCGTCACCATCTGCCACTCACGGACAAGGGATCTGCCCGCAGTCACGCGGCGGGCGGACATTCTTGTGGCAGCGATCGGACGCGCCGGGTTTGTACGTGGCGAACATATTCGCGACGGCGCGACGGTCATCGATGTCGGTATCAATAACGTCTCGGACGTCGACCTTGCGCGCGAGCTGTTCGGCGACGACGAGATCGACAATCGTCTGGCCGCTATCGAGAAGCGCGGCTATACTCTGGTCGGTGATGTGAACCCACGGGAGGCGATCGAGAAAGCGGCGAACTTTACTCCCGTACCCGGCGGTGTCGGGCTTTTGACCGTGGCGATGTTGATGAAGAATACGGTCGAGGCGGCAAGAATGAGACGCGGAGGTTAGCCACGAATATAGCCACAGAGCTCACAGAGCAAGATTGGGTACCTCGGTGCGTTCCGTGCTTTCCGTGGTTTCCTAAAGCGAACCACAGAAAACACAGAACACACGGAAGACACGGAACATGCTGAAGTAAAAAACTCTGTGTGCTCTGTGGCAAAAAACTATATGACATTTGAAGAATACCAAACCGAAGCGAGCGTCACCGCTCTTTATCCGAATCGGATGCAGAACCTAGAATATCCGACGCTGGGGTTAGCGGGCGAAGCCGGCGAGGTCGCTAACATTGTGAAAAAGATCCAGCGCGACGACGGCGGCGTTATCACCGATGAGGTTCGCGGCAAGCTGAAGGACGAGCTCGGTGACGTCCTCTGGTATATCTCGGCGTGTGCCGACGAGTTGGGTCTGACACTCAACGAGATCGCAGAATTTAATGTAGGCAAGCTCGCTAAGCGACACGGACGTTAGGTAGTAAATAGTGAATAGTGAATAGTGAATAGTGAATAGATGCGCCTACCGGCGATTCACGATTCACTATTCACTATTCACAATTCACGATGTTAAAGGTTGGCCTAACAGGTTCCATCGCCGCTGGCAAAACATTTGTCTGCGGTGTGTTCAAAGAGCTGGGCTGTTTTGTTCTCGATGCAGATCAGGTCGCACGGGACGTAGTCGCGCCGGGAACGATCGGGTTGGCCAGGGTGGCTGAGGTTTTTGGCGATGCAGTGCTCAGACCCGGCGGGAGCCTCGATCGAGCCAAGCTAGGCGCGATCGTTTTCAGCGATGAAGAAAAGCGTCTGCTCCTGAATTCGATAATTCATCCGCTGGTATTTGAAGAGCAAGACCATTGGCTCAGATCGCGCGAATCGGAAAACCCGGCCGGCATCGCTATTATTGACGCCGCGTTGATGATCGAATCAGGCGGTTATCGGCGGTTCGACAAGTTGATTGTGGTATGGTGCGAGCCTGATCTACAATTGCAACGATTAATGGAACGCGACAATTTAAGTGCGTCTGATGCGGCGAAACGAATCGCGGCACAGATGTCCCAGGACGAAAAAAAGAGATACGCCGACTATCTGATCGATACATCTAAAGAGTTTGAGGACACGCGGCGGCAAACGGCTGAAGTCTTTGGCCGATTGAAACTCTCTTAGGTTGTCGCGAGCGATTTTCCATAACACAAGTGTTTCACCCCGGACCGCAATTAGATCTGAAAAACATCCGTTCATATCCGACGGCATGGTTAACGCTGCTCGGAATTGTTGTAGTCGTCCTGACGTTCGTATCCGCCTCCTGTTCGGATTCCGAAAAGTCCGGAGCCGAGCCGTATTTTTCGGGGACGATGCCACCCCGGAAACAGGAATTTCGGTGGAGCAACGGTAGGACGCCAAAGAGCCTCGACCCCGCGCTTGCCGCCGCGCCGCCTGAGACCGATCTGGTCAGAGCCGTTTACGAGGGGTTGACCGAGATCGATGCGAGGACTATGCAAGAGGTGCCGGCCGCTGCCGAGAGCTGGACGCCAAGCGAAGACCTTAAGACCTGGACTTTCCATCTTCGTGGCGAAGCGCGCTGGTCCAGCGGTCATCCCGTTACGGCCGCCGATTTTGTACGCTCGTGGAAAAGGCTGGGCCGGCTCGGCGATTCCGTACCGCATCACGATCTGTTGTCCAACATCATCGGATTTCCGATCACGCAAAAAGAAACGGTTCCGCCGCCGCCCGCTGCCAGCATCGTTCCGGATCCTCGCGGGCAAAGCCCACTGCCGATCCCGACCGTGTTGCCGCGCAGCGCGCCGGTGTCCGGCACAAACTCAAATACTATGGCGTCGGATGATCCGGGCCCGGCGGATAAACTTTTGGGGGTTTCCGCACCCGACGCGCATACGCTTCGGGTCCAGCTCATCGTGCCCGACAAAGATTTTCCAAAGCTTGTTGCTCATCCGATATTTCGACCCGTATTTGGTGACGGAAACGATCTCGCCGCCAATCCGGTCGGCACCGCCACAGTGACGAACGGGGCATTTCGAGTAACCGCAATCGGTCCGGACGGCGTCACGCTCGACCGATCGGAGACATACTGGAATCGTGAAGCGTTAAAGCTGGAACGCGTCAAATTCGTCGCAACGCAGAATGCCGAGCAAGCCCTCGCCGCTTACAAGGCTGGTGAAATCGACGCGGTCACGAACGCGGACTTCGAACCCCTCGCGCTGAAACTGCTCGAGCCGTTCGAAGATTTCCGCCGCCGCCCGCATGCCGCTATAAATTTTTATGAAATAAATCATGAGAAACCTCCGTTCGACGACCGGCGTGTGCGCGAGGCTCTGGCGATCGCCATCGAGCGCGAGCGTTTGACCGAAGGTGAAATGAAAGGTCTAACCCAGCCGGCATTCTCGTTTCTGCCTTTTGGCAGCGATTCGGACGCGAAGATAGTCCAGGACAAGGAAAGGGCGGTCAGCCTTCTCGATGAGGCCGGCTTCCCGCGCGGCGAAAATTTTCCGGTGATAAAGCTTGTCGTGAATCGCAACGACATACAGCAGCGGGTCGCCCGTGCCGTCGCGCGGATGTGGAAACAAAATCTGAATGTAGAAACCGAGATAGTCGTAAAGGAGACCGCGGAACTTGAAGACGCGAGAAACGCGGGCGATTTTGATCTTGTTCGCAGGGGTGTTGTTTTTCCGAGCGCCGACGAGTTGATGGGCATACTGTCCGTTCTCAGACCCGCGAAGCCGGCGACTCCAGCCCGCCAGGCTCCTGCTAGTCCGATGCTAAATGGAGTAGAGGCCGAAGACCCGCCTTCAAGCAGGCCGGCAACCGGAAACGAAGGCCCGTTGAAAAATATCGATACGCCGGACGTCACCATGTCCGACGCGAATGCGGTTTATGAGCTCTGGGCGATCCCGCTTTATTTCCCGACCTCGTACTCGCTGGTCAAGCCTTATGTATCGGGATTCGACATGAACAGCCTCGACGCTCCGTCCCTGACCGGGGTGGCCATCGACAGCGACTGGCAACCGAAGTAGGCAGAAACTGAATCCTAAAATCCGCCGGGACGTGATAACCTGTTGGAACTCGGCAAGTTTCCCCTTTGCTCTCCTCGATGCCCATCGGACGTTGACGGAGTTCGTCTATGAAAAGTGATCGCTTGAGGAATTTACAAATCATAATCGCGACGATATCGCTCGCATGTGTTTTTTCCAGCTGTACTTCATCCGCGAAGGGTAAATATTTCGGAAAGACCGTCGCGCCGGAAGATAACGTTCTCCGGTACGTGACCGGCTCTGAACCGGACTCACTGGATCCGGCCGTCGCAACGGGTCAGCCCGAAGCGCGCCTGATGATGGCGCTCTACGACGCGCTGGTCGAATATCATCCAAAGACGATGGAGCCGATCCCGGGTGTTGCAGAGAGCTGGGAGATCGGAGCCGGCGGCACCGAGTACCTTTTTCATCTTCGCAGAAATGCGACGTTCTCGAATGGAGATCCGATCACGGCTCAAGATTTTGCGTATTCGTTCCGTCGAGCCGTCTCGCCCGACCTTGCCGCGTTGAATGGTTATCTCGGCTATTACATCAAATACGCCGAGCCCTTCAATGCCGGTGAGATGTTCGTCCGCGATTCGACCGGACGCTTCGTGTTGAAGAGCGACGTCGAAGGGACCGATGCGAACGCGGCCGCGACACCTCACGAGACATTAGGCGCCGACACAGAATTTCACCGCTATCTCGATAGTCCGGACCGTTTGACCGTACCGGGTACGGAAAAGCAGCGGGCCGAACTATTTGAGAAAGATCCAAAGTTGAAGGCGGCTGTCGAGGGTAAAGAATTTGTTCCGATCAAGGGCGAGGACATTGGGGTGGAGGCCGTCGATGATTTAACATTCCGCATCAAGCTCACGCAGCCCGCGCCGTATTTCATCGGTCTTCTCGGACACCAACTCTTTCGTGTCGTTCACCCTCCCACCGTAGAGAAATTTGGCAAGACATGGATCAAGCCGGAGAATATAGTCACCAGCGGCGCGTTCCTTCTCAAAGAACACCATCCTTACGATCGAATAGTCACTGTAAAGAATCCGAAGTACTGGGACGCGGACATGGTTCGCCTCAACGGCATAGAATTCTACCCGCTTGACGAAGCGACGACGATGATGAACCTGTATAAGGCAGGCTCGATCGACGCGATGTACAACCATACGCCGCCGGCCGCATGGAATGAAGTGATTCGCCAGTACGAAGACGAATACCTGAACTTTCCCGAGGTTGCGATCGAGTATTACACGGTCAACGTCAAGAAGCCGCCGATGAACAATCTTAAAGTTCGGCAGGCTTTCGCACTTGCGATCGACCGCGAGGCGTTAGCGAAGTTTCGGAAAACGACGAAGCCGCTGGTAGATTTCACGCCTGAAGGGATCTTCCCGAAGTACGAAGAGGCGCGAACGAGGGTCTACACGGAGGAGCTCAAGAAGAAAGGGATGACGCTTGAGCAATGGAAGGCGCGTGCGTTTGATCCTGTAAAGGCGCGAGAGCTGCTCACGGAAGCTGGATTCGCGGTGCAGGAGTCCGGGAACCGGTACTCGGTTCCCAACTTCCCGACCGATCAGGTCGAACTGCTGTACAACACAGCGGAGAGTAATAAGGCGGTCGCCGAGTTCATCCAGGCGCAGTGGAAGCAGAATCTCGGCGTCACGGTTCCGCTGAAGAACATGGAGTGGAAGACATTCCTGACATATCGAAAGAAACTGGAGTTCAGCGGAGTCGCGCGGGCCGGTTGGGTCGGCGATTACATGGATCCATTCACATTCTTGAATCTCTTCTACAGCGAAAAGAACGACAGCTCGACGGGCTGGTTCGATCCTAAATACGACAAGCTTCTCGACGAGGCGAACGCCGAGCTCGACGAGATGAAGCGATTCGAAAAACTGGCGCTGGCGGAATTCATGATGATCCAGGAGCAGCCGGTCATTCCGCTGCAGACGCAGGCGACGAATTGGATCAAGAAACCATACGTGAAGGGAATGTATCCGAATCCCGGGACACTTCATGCCTGGAAGTTCGTGTATCTCGAACAGGATGCCGCGAAGTGGGACCAAAAGGTCGACAACATCATGAAAGAGAGCGACCCGTGGGTCGACGGGCACATCGCCCGTTTGATGGGGACGCAGATTCGGTTGAACGAAGAGAAAAAGGCTAACGTCGCGCCGGCCGCGAAATAAAGAATGCTCAGTTTCATACTTCGAAGGCTGCTGATAATTATCCCGATGGCGTTGCTCGTCGTGACGCTGACGTGGGCGCTGATCCGTGTGGCTCCGGGCAATTTCTATTCAAGCGAGAAAACGTTGCCGCCCGCCATCGAAGAAAATATCAAGCGGAAGTATGGTCTCGACAAGCCGTGGTACCAGCAGTATCTGATAATGATGGGAAATGTGGTGCGGGGCGATTTCGGGGATTCGCTAAAGTATCAAGGCGAGTCTGTCAATGACATCATTCGCCGCCACCTCCCATACTCCGCGACGATCGGCTTTCTCGCCTACCTCGTGGCGCTAGTCATCGGTTTATTTGCGGGCATCGTCGCGGCACTCAAGCAAAACTCACCGTTTGATTACGGTTCGATGGCGACAGCGATGCTCGGCCTTTCGGTCCCGAACTTTGTACTTGGGCCGATACTTGTCCTCGTTTTTGCCCTCGGCGTTTATTGGCTTCCGCCGGCACGCTGGGGCGGGTTTTCGAATCTGGTACTTCCCGTATTGACCCTGGCGGCGATCTACATGGCCTATATCGCGCGTCTGACGCGGGCCGGAATGCTCGAGATCATGCGATCCGATTATATTCGCACGGCCCGTGCAAAGGGTCTGAACGAAACAACTGTGCTGCTCAAGCACGCTCTACGCGGCGGCATTGTTCCGGTAGTCTCGTTTACCGGGCCGGCGCTCGCCTCACTTCTCGCGGGCACGGTAGTCGTTGAAAAGGTATTCGCGATACCCGGCCTCGGCAATATTTTTATTCAAGCAGTGTTGAACAGGGACGAGCCTCTTATCCTCGGCATCGTCGCGTTCCTTTCGATACTGATCATGATCTTTAACCTGTCTGTGGATATCGCTTACGGCGTACTTGATCCGAGGATACGCTACGAATAACGGAATGGCGGAGAACATTGAACAGATAAAGGGTGCATCACTCTGGCGAGACGCGTGGCGACGACTGCTGAAAAATCGGCTGGCGGTTTTCGGCATGATCGTGCTCGTGCTGATGATCTTGCTGGTGACAGTAGGGCCCGTTTTGATCAGAATGACGACGGGCTTCACCGCTGATTACGTCCCGTCGCGAATCGACGAAGGGGATCTGGTCCACTCGTTCCCGCCATCGGTGCAACATCCGATGGGCACCGACGAAGCGGGTCGTGATTTGCTTGCCCGCGTTCTGCAGGGTGGGCGAATCTCGCTGATGGTTGGCTTGATCTCAACGCTTGTGTCGCTGATCGTCGGCGTATCTTACGGCGCGATCGCCGGCTATCTCGGCGGCCGCATCGACAATGTGATGATGCGGATCGTCGACATCATTTACGCGATCCCGTACATCCTGATCGTGATCGTCTTGCTTTCGATCTTCGGCGGTCCGAACACGCCTGCCTTTATCGCCTGGCTTTCCGAAAAATTTGGCGGAGCCGGAAACCAGGGCCTTTCGCAGATCTTCCTGTTGTTTCTCGCTCTCGGCCTCATTTCATGGCTCACGATGGCTCGGGTAGTTCGTGGACAAATACTGTCGCTAAAGAACGAGGAGTTTGTTTTGGCGGCGAAGGCATTGGGAGTTTCGACGTTCGGCATTATTTTCCGGCATCTGGTACCGAACGCGCTCGGCCCGGTCATCGTATATGCCACGCTGACGGTTCCGAGCGTGATGTTGACGGAGGCGTTCCTGTCATTTCTCGGAATGGGCGTGCAGGCACCGTACGCGAGTTGGGGAAGCCTCGCTGCAGACGGTATCAAGAACATTTCTATCTTTCCGTGGCAGTTGATATTTCCCGGCGTGACGATGGCGCTGACTTTGTTCTCACTGAACTTTTTGGGTGACGGTTTGCGCGACGCACTCGATCCGCAAACAAGGAAGTTTTAGAAGTTTAGAGTGCGGGCTTCAGCCGGTAGGTTTGAAAAACAGAACGAGCTAAGGCTAGCACTCTGAATACAGATATAGATGACAATCGGTACCGGCACAATTTTATCGGTCAAGGATCTCAAGACCTATTTCCAAACCGAGGACGGCATCGTCAAGGCGGTGGACGGGATCTCGTTCGAGTTGAAGAAGGGCGAGACGTTGGGCATCGTCGGCGAATCGGGCTCAGGCAAGTCCGTCACGAATCTTTCGGTGATGCGTTTGATCCCGGAGCCGCCCGGAAAGATCGTCGGTGGCGATGTGATCTTTGACGGCACCGATGTCCTTGCTTTGTCGATCGACGACGTGCGAAAGATCCGTGGGAAGCGAATCGCAATGATCTTTCAGGACCCGATGACGTCGCTCAATCCATTCCTGAAGATCTCGACGCAGTTGATGGAAGTTACGCGGCTGCATCTCGGCCATACCAAAAAGCAGGCTCGCGAGCACGCTTTGAAAATGCTCCAAACAGTCGGGATCCCTGAGGCGCACGAGCGGATCGACAATTACCCGCACGAGTTTTCGGGCGGTATGCGCCAGCGCGTAATGATCGCGATGGCTCTGTCGTGCGATCCCGAGCTGCTGATCGCCGATGAGCCGACGACCGCGCTCGACGTGACGATCCAGGCGCAGATACTCGAGCTGATCAAAGATCTGAAGGCGCGAATGGGCACGAGCGTCATTCTCATCACGCACGACCTTGGCGTCGTCGCCGGCATGACCGACAAGATCATCGTGATGTACGCGGGCAAGGTATTCGAGCAGGCCCCGACAAGAGAATTGTTCGCGACGCCGGCGAATCCGTAC
>JBKKAS010000121.1:0-4504 GCA_046714595.1 Pyrinomonadaceae bacterium
CGTGATAGTTGCCCGACTTTGGCGAAACGGTGATGCCCTGTCGCGTGACTATCGGGGTAACGCCGTCGGCCGCGAGGCCGATCGTATTAACCTCGACCACGGTGTCATAGGTGCTGGCATTTGTGGCCCCGACGAACACTGCCCAACCAAAGTTCTGTCCGTTGTAGTGGTTGACGCCGACGGTGCGAAAGCCTGCGATGAGGTTGCCGCGGACCGTTGTGCCCCTGGAGTCGCGAACCTCGACGCCGACGGTGCCAATCTGTTGCGGGTAGCGCGCCATGCCGTCGACGGTCGTGCCGATATAGTTGCCCTCGACCAAGGTGCCGTCGGCATCGACGACGCTGATCTGCTCGCCGTAGGGGTAGCCTTCTTCCCCGAAGCGACCTGCGCCGGAAATGATATTGCGCTCGGGCGCGGTCGGTCCGCCGATGCGATTGTTACGCGAGATGATCCCGTACTGGGTTGAGCCGATCACATCGACGCCGCTGCCACCGATGATGGTGTTGCCGATCACGATGTTGTTCTCGGCGGGGCCGCCGATGCGCAGTCCCGTGAGTGTGTTGCCCTCACCCGGCGCTGTCCCGCCCACGGTGTTCCCCATTGGGATTGGACCACCTATATAGCCTTCGATCGACATCGCGGAATGCAATGGCCCGCTGATCTGACAGCCGATCACCCTGTTGTTGTCGCCGACGATCCGTACGCCGTAGCCCCTTTGATACACCTTACCCAAGCCCTTGATAACGCCGTTGTCGCCGTTCATAAAGATGGCGGCGATGCCCCATCCATTGGGCTGCAGGCCGTACATGCCCACCTCGGGCCCGTTGGGATTGGTGTCACCGATGTTTGTCGTTTGAGTCGAGAAGTCGACGGTCGTGGCGGAGTCTGTGAGGAAAAAAGCGCCCTGCTCCATCTTGAGCAAAGCTACGCTGGTATCCAGCCAAAACTCGGCGACCGGGATGGCGAAGGCGATCGTCTGAGCACCGGGGGTGTTATTCGCCGCGGTGCAGGCTTCGCGAAAGCTTACGCGACCGTCAGGCCCCGGCAGATCGCTCACCTGCTGAGCGCCCGAGAAATCGGTGACGTCGTTAAGAGTGGTGACCGTGATCGTCTCACCGCTCAGGACAATGCTGTGCGGCGGCGCGACCGATGCACCGATCTCCGCTGAGGCGATGGTGCTCCAGTACAAGGCCGTGGCGATCGACAGGATCGCAATGATAAAAAATATTACGGTTGCCGAAGCAACGCCAAATGAAGTTTCACAAGTGCTATTTGATCTGACGCATGTTTCTCGTTTCATTGAATCACCCCTTACGGTCAACGCAAACCATGATCTTCGAATCGAAGAAGTTCCGGTGCAACCCGAATAACCGAGAAACTTTTCGGACAGGTTACGCTGAACGCGATTGGTCGATGGAAATCTATCGAACCCAGTTTTATCAAAGCAAGCGCCAAACCAGTGCTTCATCCTGATCGGTAATGGCCGAGGTCCAACATCCGGATACAGTTAGAGACCTGAAGATTGTCGAGCGACGCGTCCGTCGTTAATAAAGCGCGGATATCCCCGCATCCGGAGTGGAAAATGCCACGATTGGCTTCGGATGGAGAGACGGAATTAAAGAGGCGGAACGCAGAAGGCGGAAGGCAGAACGCAGAAGGCAGGCTCTGCCAACTCTGCGAACTTTCCGCCAACTCTGGAAACTATCTGTTAACTCTGAAAACTATCTGCCAACTCTGCCAACTTTCCGCCAACTCTGCGAACTATCTTGTAAATCCCCACGACTTGCCATAAGATCGCAGCACCAAAGGATCCCGCAGCAATGTCCCAACCACGCTACCTCACAAAATCGCGCTTCAAGCTCGCACTCGAGTGCCCGACGAAGCTTTTCTACACCGGTAAAAAAGAGTACGCCAATCAGAAACTGAGCGATCCGTTTCTCGCTGCACTTGCCGATGGCGGATTCCAGGTCGGCAGTTTGGCTCAGTGCTACTTTCCCGGCGGCACCGAGATCACATCGCGCGATTACGATGAATCAGTCCGCCAAACCGATGAGCTGCTCAAGCTCGATACGGTAACGATCTACGAGGCCGCGTTTCGATCGGGCAATTTTTTCATCCGTGCCGACGTCGTCGTAAAAAATGGCGACGCCGTCGAGCTGATCGAGGTGAAAGCAAAGTCATGCGACTTCGCAACCGAGGGCGGATGCTGGAACAAGAACGGTACGATAAGCGCGACGTGGCAGCCGTACATCGCCGACGTCGCGTTTCAAAAGTTTGTCGTCGAGCACGCGCATCCCGAATTAAAAGTAACTGCGCATCTGATGCTGTCGGACAAGACCGCGCTCGCGGCGACCGACGGACTCAATCAAAAGTTCCGCCTCGTCACCGGAGCGGATGGCCAGCGCCGCGTCGAGGTCTCGCCCGATCTGTGCGACGCCGATCTCGCCACGCCTATCTTGCGCAAGATCTGCGTCGACGAAAGCTGCGAGAAGATCTTCGCGGAAGCAGAAGGCAGAATGGAGAAGGCGGAAACCCGACCGGTAGGGAGGGTGTTATCGGACGACAGCACACACGACACGACGGCCTACGAGGAGATGCTCAACTACTTCGCCGATCAATACGCGCGCGACGAAAAGATCATCACGCCGCCCGCGGCCATCTGCAAGGATTGCGAGTTTCGCCACGGCGATGGCGACATCAACCTCGTCGACGGTTATCGCGAATGCTGGACCGCAGCCTTTAAATTCCAACCGGAAGATTTCGACGAGCACAGCGTCCTGGACATCTGGAATTTTTCCCGTAAGGACGAGCTGATAGCCGCTGGCAAATTAAAGCTCGCCGCACTTACCGCGGATGACATCGCCCCGCGATCGAAACCCAAGGGTGAAAAGAAACCCGGGCTTAGCCCGAACGAGCGTCAATGGCTCCAGATCAGAAAGGCCCAAACGAAAGACGACACGCCGTACATCGACACCGAAAATCTCAAACGGGAAATGGAGACGTGGCGCTATCCGCTGCACTTCATCGACTTTGAAACGGCGATGCCCGTCATCCCGTTCAAGCGCGGCCGGCGACCGTACGAAGGCGTCGCGTTCCAATTCTCGCACCACACCGTGGATGAGCAGGGCCGTGTCGAGCACCGTGGCGAATATCTGAACTCAGAGCCAGGCGCGTTCCCGAATTACGATTTCGTCCGCGAGCTAAAACGCCAGCTCGAAACCGACGCCGGCAGCATCTTTCGCTATCATACCCACGAGAACACATACCTCTGCACTATTCGTGATCAACTTCTTTGCGACGAGTCCGACATTCCCGACCGCGCAGAGCTTTGTGAGTTTATCGAGACGATCGCCCAGCCGCGCGGCAGTAAAGACGACGACTGGACCGCGGGCCCGCGAAACATGATCGACCTCTTCGACATGGTCAAGCGTTACTACTACCACCCGGCGACGCGCGGCTCGATCTCGCTCAAGTACGTCCTGCCCGCCGAGCTCGGCTCGTCCGAGTTTTTAAAAGATAAGTACGCAGCTCCCATCTACGGCGCCGCCGATGGAATCCCGAGTCTAAATTTCACCGATCAACGATGGGTTGTCTTCTCTGACTCCCCTCCTGTCTTAGGAGGGGTGGCAGCCGCTTCGGCTGACGGGGTGGTGTCGGTAGCGACCGGTAGTTCAGAAAAAAGCTCTGAGGTGCCCGAAGGACGTGTCGTGCTAGACCCTTACAAATTATTGCCCCCTCTTTTCACCGACGAAGACCCGCGCGATTACGAGATCATTTTCCAGCAGGACCGCATAAGCGATGGCGGTGCGGCGATGACCGCCTACGGCAAACTCCAGTTTCAGGAAATTCCACCGGACGAGCGCCGCGCCATCCAGTCCGCGCTCCTCAAATACTGCGAGCTCGACACGCTTGCGATGGTGATGATCTACGAGTCGTGGAAAGCGGAATAGGAATTCCAGGCTTAGCTGAATAGGTCTCAGATCCGGTTTAAACCGTCCGATCCGCGAAATCTGCGGTTTAGTCTTCGCTGACCCCGAGTTTCTACCACCCCGTCCGCGAAACGCGGCCACCCCTCCTATCCAGGAGGGGAGTTAAGAACACCACCCCGGCCTCGAAGACTCCGCCACCCAGCTCCCCACCATGTCTAAGGAGGGGAGCTGGGTGGCCGCGTTTCGCGGACGGCATTGGTATCGGTAGCGAGCGACCGCGTAAGCCTTGTTCGTGTGTTTAGTGTGTTTCGCGCTTTCGGTTTTGAAAGCGGAACCACCAAACACACGAAGCACACGAAAGTAAGAGCCAGAAACGAATGTCACCTTCGTCGATAAGAACGATTTTTGAAATAGTGTGGTGAAAGTAGGGTAAAGTTAGGGAAAAAATAGGCGACAAAATTCGCTTGTTCCGTTTCAAATGGAAATTTCGGGAGTAAATCTCATGAATTACCGCCCCGCACTCTATACCTTCCTAATTGTTTTGTTCGGCTTTCTGACGACGGCGAGCGCCGCGC
>JBKKAS010000122.1:0-8975 GCA_046714595.1 Pyrinomonadaceae bacterium
ATATACAGGCGGCAAAGGCCGGCATCGGTGCCGGGAAAACTCTGCAAGGCAATCTGGATCCGTGTGTCTTGTTTGCTTCGAAAGAAAAGATAAGAGAAGAGACGGAAAGAATACTCGCAGGTTTTGGTACCGGCAGCGGCCACGTATTTAACCTCGGTCACGGCATATTGCCGACCACACCCGTCGAGAACGCACAGTATTTGGTAAGCTGCGTTAAAGAGCTGAGCGCCAAATATCATTAGCAGATCGGTGTAATAATGAACGGATCAAAGGCGATCGATTTCGATGTCCTGAAAAAATTCAACCAGCAAGGTCCGAGGTACACTTCGTATCCCACGGCACCCTTGTTTTCCCCGGAATTTACCGCAAACGATTTCACCGGCGAGATCCGGGACACTAACGCTCGTCCGGGCGCCGGGCCTCTTTCGCTCTATTTCCATTTCCCGTTTTGCGAAAAGCTTTGTTATTTCTGCGGCTGCAATATGCAAGTCACTCGCGATCGGAGACTGATCCGCCAATATAACGATTACCTAAAAAAAGAGATCGATCTTATTAGACCAATGATCTCGGATGAGCGAAGAACGGTACAGATGCACTGGGGCGGAGGGACCCCATCATATCTTTACCCCGAAGAGATCGTCGATATCGGAACCTATATTGGAGATCAATTTCCCTTTGACGACGAGTTGGAGGCAAGTGTCGAGATCGATCCGCGCGGCTTAACACGTGACCACTTGAAAGCTCTCCGCGAAGTTGGCTTTAATCGTACGAGCTTCGGCGTGCAGGATTTTAATTTGAAGGTGCAGGAAGCGGTCAACCGTGTTCAGTCCGAAGAGGTCACGCGACAGACGGTCGAATGGGCCGAGGAGCTTGGCTTTCAAAGTGTAAATCTCGATCTGATATACGGACTGCCGTTCCAGACTGTGACCTCGTTTGCCGATACGGTCGAAAAAGTGATCGATATCTCGCCAAGCAGGATCGCCGTATTCAATTACGCCCACGTACCATGGCTAAAAAAACATCAGGAGATAATACCCGCAGCCGCCCTGCCGTCCGCCGACGAGCGACTGGCGATTCTGGAAATGACGATCGAAACTCTCGTCGCGGCGGGCTATGTCTATATAGGAATGGACCATTTTGCCAAATCCACAGACGAACTGGCGAAGGCCCAGAGAGACAATACACTTTACCGAAATTTCCAGGGCTATTCGACGAGGGCTGGTTGTGACGTCTATGCTTTTGGCCTGTCGGCGATCAGCCAGTTTGAGAATATATATGCCCAGAATCTAAAAAGCTTTCCGGATTACTATGCGCGGATCGATGCCGGTGAGGCCGCGACGAACGTTGGCTATCGGATGACCCGCGACGACCATATTCGGAAGGAAACTATCATGCAGGTGATGTGTAACCTCGAGATCGATAAGCGTCGGATAGAAGAAAAATTTGGAATTGTTTTTGACTCGTATTTCAAAGACGATCTCGAAAAGCTCAATGCATTTATGTCCGAAGGTCTTGTTAGTAACGATGCGGAAAAGATCACCGTACTCGGTTCGGGCATCCTGATCATCCGAAATATCGCGATGTGCTTTGACGCTTATCTCGAGAAGATGATGCGGGAAAAACCAGTATTTTCGAAAACTGTATGAGCGACAAGATCGGAGTTGTTTTATTAAATCTCGGCGGACCGGATTCACTGGATGCGGTGGAGCCGTTTCTTTACAATCTTTTCAGCGATCCGGACATAATCGATTTTCCATTCAGTTTTCTTTTTCGAAAACGCCTTGCAAAACTTATTTCCACTCGAAGGGCCCCGATGGCTCGCGGGCAGTATGAAAAGATCGGGGGCGGATCACCCCTAAAGGATCACACATTGAAACAGGCTGCACTTCTCGAAGCGAAGCTGAATGAAAAGCTGCCGGCGAAAGTTTATGCGGCAATGCGGTACTGGCGTCCGTCAACCGCGGAGACGCTCGATCGGATCAAAGCTGATGGGATAAAAAAGGTGATCCTACTCCCGCTGTATCCGCAGTACTCAAAGGCAACGACGGCTTCGAGTGTCAAGGAATGGGATACTCAGCTAAAGCTTCGCGGCGAATCGTCATCAGTGGAGACAACCCTCATCGAGTCGTATTATGATTTCCCACCGTATATTGACGCACTTGTCGACCGAATAAATGAAGGACTGTCCCGTTTTTCGGATGCTCCGCGCCAGGATGTCCACCTGCTTTTCAGCGCGCACGGGACGCCGATGAAGCTTGTTCGCCAAGGCGACCCGTACTCCGGACACATCAAGGTTACTATCGAGTCAATTCTCCGGCAGGGTGGCTTTTCCCAGGACCATAGCCTTTGTTATCAATCCAAGGTTGGCCCGATGAAATGGCTAACGCCATCCACGCCTGACACGATCAAGAAACTGGCGGCGGAAGGAGTCAAAAATATGTTGGTCGTCCCCGTCGCCTTCGTTTCCGACCATCTGGAGACTTTGTTCGAGTTGGGAATCGAATATCGCCGCGTTGCAAAGCTTGTCAGGGTAGAGCAGTACGAGGTTACTACCGGACTTAACGATTCGCCGATCTTCATCGACGCTCTCGCTCGGCTCGTATTCGAAAAGGCCGGAATCGCCGAACTCCAGAAAATAGCCTCGTCGGCAAATTGATGCGCAAACGTGTCGGGATAATCGGTGGCGGAATTTCGGGCTTGTGCGTTGCCCACCGCTTACTCAAAGGCGACTTTGAGGTCATGCTCTTCGAAAGAGCTTCTTCGGTGGGTGGCAATATTAAGTCCGAATGCCGAGACGGATTTCTGTTAGAACATGGGCCGAACACGGCCCTTGCTTCACGCGAACTACTCGACCTCATCACCGAACTCGGACTCCGGGACAAGATAGCGGCTTCTAATCCGAGTTCGAAAAAACGGTTCATACTCCGAAGCGGCAGACTAGTTCCATTACCGTCTTCTTGGATCGGCTTTGTTCGCACAGCGGCATTTTCTCGAAAAGCAAAGCTCGGGCTGTTGAAGGAGCCGTTTGTGACCGCGAAGGTGGCAGGAGAGGAATCGGTCGCCGCCTTTTTCGAGCGGAGGCTGGGACGAGAATTAGTCGATTTCGCGGTCGATCCTTTTATCTCGGGCATCTATGCCGGCGACCCGGACAAATTGTCGATCCGGCATGCATTTCCTCGCCTTCACGAATTCGAAAAGAACTACGGCAGTCTACTAACGGGCGCAGTTTTCGCCCCGAAAAACCTTTCTGCCAAACTTCCGAAGGGAACTCCACGAAGCCTGACGTTCAAGCAGGGAATGCAAACCTTGCCGGATGCCCTGGCAGATGAACTGGGCGAACGCGTAAAGCTGAACACGAACGTTCGTGCGATCCGAAAAATTCACGGCGGCCGGATCGAGCTAGAAACAGTGTCCGGCCGCGGGTTATTTGACGCGGTTGTTGTTTGTGCTCCGGCCGATTCTGCGGCTAGTTTGATCCGAAATCTTGATGAAGAAGCCGCCTCCGCTCTAGCCGGGATCTATTCTCCTCCGGTTTCCGTCGTGATCATGGGATTTAAACAAGACCGGGTCCTGAGTGATGCGTCGGGCTTTGGTTTTCTTGTGCCGGCGTTAGAGAGACGCAATATCTTAGGCAGCCTTTGGACCTCTTCCGTTTTCGAGAATCGTGCGCCATCGGGCTATCATCTATTTACAACATTCATCGGAGGCAGCCGTAGACCTGAACTGTGTGATGAGGATGAGGATCGACTTGCAGAGATCGCCCTCGAAGAACTGAATTCAATCCTCGGCATCAGCGGCGATCCGGTACTTACATTTGTTAAAAAGTGGAAAAAAGCGATCCCGCAGTACAACATCGGCTACGACCACGTGCTCAACGCCTTGGAGCGGTTTCGGAAAGACCATGCCAGAATATTTTTTTGCAGCAATTATTATAAAGGTATCTCAGTTGGTGACTGTGTTAAGAATGGTCTTTTAACTGGGAACGAAATATCGGACTTTCTGACAAGTTAAAGGTAGTTATTAAATGAGCAAACTGCAGCTTCAACCCGGATTCCCAACCACTCGTTTACGTAGGTTGCGAAAAACAACGGCGCTTCGGGACATGCTCAGCGAAACATCGCTGAGCAAGGCCGACCTCATCTATCCGCTGTTCGTGGTTGAAGGGGAACAGGTCCGGAAAGAGATCTCCTCGATGCCGAATCAGTTTCAGCTTTCGGTCGATAATGTACTTCGCGAGTGCGATGAACTAACACAGCTCGGTATTAAGTCTGTTTTGCTTTTCGGTATTCCGCGGGAAAAAGATGAGATTGGCTCCGCGGCGTACGCAGATAATGGAATCATTCAGCAGGCTGTCCGATCGATCAAAACTGCGTTTCCGGAGATGGTTGTAATCACCGACGTATGCCTTTGTGAATACACCTCGCACGGACATTGCGGTGTGGTTGAATCGGGGTATGTGCAGAACGATGCCACGCTGGAATTACTCGCCAAAGAAGCCGTTTCACATGCGCGCAACGGAGCGGATATCATAGCGCCGAGCGATATGATGGACGGGCGGGTTCAAGCTATTCGGAAAGCCCTCGACGCAGGCGGATTCGCCGACACTCCGATCATGGCCTATTCTGCGAAATATTCCTCGGCTTTTTACGGCCCTTTCCGTGAGGCCGCTGAGTCCGCCCCTCAATTTGGCGACCGAAGATCATACCAGATGGATCCGGCAAATACGGATGAGGCCCTGCGCGAGATCGCGCTCGATATCGCTGAGGGAGCGGACATCGTGATGGTAAAGCCGGCGCTTTCTTATCTCGATATTGTTCGTCGAGCAAGGGAGGAGTTTAATATTCCGATCGCGGCTTACAACGTCAGCGGCGAGTATTCCATGTTGATGGCAGCGGCCGCGAACGGCTGGCTCGACGGTGAAAGGACGATGCTCGAAGTTTTGACCTCGATCAAGCGTGCCGGAGCTAATTTGATCATCACCTATTTCGCAAAAGATGCGGCTCGCGTTTTGAAATAAGAATGGACACCAGAAAGAGTGCTGAATTATTTATCGAAGCCCGGCGTCATATGCCGGGAGGCGTTAACTCACCCGTCCGCGCTTTCAAATCAGTCGGTCGTGACCCTCTCTACATCAGCACCGCGAGGGGTGCAAAGATCTTCGATGTCGATGGAAATGAATTCGTGGAATATGTCGGTTCGTGGGGACCGATGATCCACGGACACGCTCATCCGCGCGTGATAGACGCTATCAAGAATACCGCCGAGAACGGAACCAGCTTTGGTGCGAGCTGCGAGAAAGAGATCGAGCTTGCGAAACTAGTCAAAAAGTTCGTGCCGTCGATTGAAATGGTCCGGATGGTAAATTCCGGAACCGAAGCGACGATGAGTGCGTTGCGGCTGGCGCGCGCTTTCACCGGGCGGGCGAAGATCATTAAGTTCGAGGGATGTTATCACGGTCACGGTGATTCGTTTTTAAGTAAAGCGGGTTCCGGTGTCGCGACGCTTGGTTTGCCGGACAGCCCCGGTGTTACGAGGGCCACTGCCGCCGACACACTTAACGCAAAGTACAACGACTTGGGAACGGTAGCCGAGCTCATCGAAAAGAACAAAAATACGATCGCCGCAGTTTTTATTGAACCGGTCGCCGGTAACATGGGTTGTGTTCCGGCGGATACCGAGTTTTTGCAGGCCCTTCGTACAATCTGTACGGCGGAGGGCATCCTGCTCATTTTTGATGAGGTTATGTCTGGATTTCGAGTAGCCCGGGGCGGGGCCCAGGAACTATACGGGATAACGCCCGACCTTACGACATTCGGCAAGATCATCGGCGGCGGTCTTCCGGTCGGAGCGTACGGCGGACGTCGTGACATCATGGAACTCGTCGCACCTCAAGGTCCGATGTATCAGGCCGGCACTCTTTCGGGGAACCCTTTGGCGATGGCCGCGGGGATTGAAACACTAAAGATCATCGAGGAGGACCCTGAGTTCTACGGACGCCTCGCTTCGTCGAGTAGTTATCTTTATGACGGCCTCAGGAACAACCTGGCCGAACTCAAGCTTTCCTACGCACTCAATACTTGCGGATCGATGTTCACTTTATTTTTTACAGAAAAGCCCGTAACAGATTTTGATTCCGCAAAAACCTCCGACACCGCGAAGTTCCGAGTCTACTTTGGACAGATGTTGGAAAAAGGGATCTATTTGCCACCCTCGCAGTTGGAGGCGTGCTTTGTGTCGGCAGCCCATGAGACGGAAGACCTGAATAGAACTATTGCCGCGAATTACATGGCCCTCAAAGCGACCGTATGATTAACGCCTCCGTAGAAGTCCGTGTCCGGGACCAAGCGGTTACGATTCGTTCCGGATGAGAAGGGCGAAGCGGTTCCTGCAATGACGAACTGTCATCCGTCGTGGGCATGTCGTTGTCATTGAAAGCCTTGACATTATGTAGAACCTGCATATAATCGCATCACAAAGTCATTCCTATGGATGTCCGGCTGCTGGGAATAATCACCACTCCTTTGCCAGATTCCGTTTCGCCCTTTTGCAGTACAACTGAATAATAGATTGCTCAAATTAGGAGAAAGTACTATGTCCACACGACCGAATTCGTCTCGCGCCGTCGTCTCTATCCTTGTGTTAACGCTTCTTAGCTTTGTATTCCTTATCGTCCCTCTTAATGCACAGGAAGTAGCGGAACGGTTCGATGCGGACGCGGAGTCGCGCAAATACCCCGTTGAGAAACAGGAGCTGATGGACGAATTATTTCCCTACGCGGCGAAGGCTGAGGAAGATGGAGGGATATTCACGGAGCTGATAACCGCGACGACGTATCCTTTCGCGGTCAGCGCGGACGTTCTCGAAGACATGTCGAGCGGCACGACGCAGATTGTCGGGCCGAATCTCGATGATACGGCTTCAGCAGTGACAAATATCGGTTTTGATTTCTGGTATGACGGCGTGCGGTTCACGCAATTTTCATGCAATGCCAACGGAGTTTGCCGTTTGGGTGCAGTGGCCGTCGCAACGACATTTACTAATTCTTTAGCAAGCACAACAGATGCTCCAAAGATCGCTCCTTATTTCGACGATCTCTGGATCGGCACAAACGGCAAAATTCATTTCAAAGTAGTTGGATCAACTCCGAACAGGAGGCTGGTCGTCGAGTGGCAAAACATTCAGATTCCCCGCGTTGGAGCAGGTAACACCGGCGCCGGAACCTTCCAGATGTGGCTTTATGAATCAGCTCATGCCACGTCACCGGGCATTATTTCATTTGTCTATGGCAGTGGTATTGCCGTCAACGCTGCAAATGCAGGCTACTCGGTCGGCTTACAGTCAGGCGTGGCGACGAACTTTGCGAGCGTTACCACTACGACCAATACAGTTTCCTATGCGGCGGCGAATAATACTCAGACCGGTGTCGTCGGGCAACTAACAAAATATACCTTCACGCCGAATGTTCCGGCAGCACCGACAGGGTTGACGTTTGCGCCTGTGACGGCGGTTGAGATCACGCTTAATTGGACTGACAACGCCACCAACGAGGTCGGACATGTTGTTTATCGCTCGCTTGACGGTGTGAATTATACATTCGTGGGGCAATTCCCTGGGTTTCAATTCACCGATTCGGGACTGACTCCAAGCACTACCTATTTTTATCGAGTCTATGCCGTCACCGAAGGTGCACTGAGCACACCTGCGCTCGCGGGCAGTCAGGCAACCAACGCGGCGGGCAACATTACGTCCGCTGCCTCAGGTAACTGGAACGCGCCGGCGACGTGGGTTGGTGGTGTAGTTCCCACCGCCAGTGATAACGTGACGATTGCCAACGGGCACACGGTCACGATCAATTCGAGTAACGCTCTTAGTGTGACGGTGCAGAGCGGCGGTACTCTGCAATTTGAAGAGGTGGCTGCAAGAACCTTGACGGTCGGCACGTTTGTCACAATAGACAGTGGCGGAATATTTCAATCCAACCCACTTGGCTTGCAGACGGGTCACGTTCTCGTCGTGGGAACGAATTTGACCAACAACGGCACGCTCGATTTCAGCACCAACGCAAACACCGCGGCGGCTGGCATCATGTTTGTTGGCGCGGCAAACAATACTTTCGGCGGAACAGGCGCGACCACCGATATCCGCGCGATCACTGTCAGCAAGGGTGTATCTAACGCCAGCATCCTTGAGTTGACAACCACGAATTTCACCGTGCAGGGCGGCAATACTGACACTGCCGGGTTTCTGACCACTAGCGTTTTCGACTCTGGCACGTTCAAGGTCTCGGGCACCTTCACAATGACAAATCGGACGTTCACGACTCCAACGTATGTTATCCCGGCGACAAGTGGAATCTGGCTGAACAATCCGAACTATACGGTGGCTGCAACTGCGTCCGCGGCGGCTACGGCCAATAGTGGTCTCTTCAGGGTCACGCAGGGGACCTACAACATCGGCATCGGCGCGGCCGACCAGATGCGGGGTAACACGGGTGCCGTCTTTACCATCGAAGGCGGAACCGTCAACGTCAGCGGCGCTTTCGATCCGCAGAGTGCGGTTACATATAACCAATCCGCCGGCACGATGAACGTAGGCGTCGTCGGAAACACCGTGTCAAACTTTGGCACTTTCGAGCTTTTCAGCACTACGTCAACCTTCATCATGAGCGGTGGCGTAATTAACGTCATCAACCCCACTGTGGCCGCGACCAAGGTCGACGTGCGTATAAACGCACCATTGGCAAACCAAAATATAACGGGTGGAATGGTCGTCATCGGCGCCACTGGTGCGCCGGCCAGCAGTACGTACAATGTAGTTGCCCTGCTTCCCAGCACTACGATCAACCCGACAATGACAATGGCGGTCAACGGCGCCGCTGTGTTCATGCGGGGAAGTACCGTCGTCAACAATGGAGCGATTACTGGGATAGGCGCCAGCCCACGCTTTGATTTTGGTTCACAGAATAGTCCCATGAC
>JBKKAS010000123.1:0-4623 GCA_046714595.1 Pyrinomonadaceae bacterium
TAGTTACTCTGCGTCCTCCGCGCTCTCTGCGTTGAATCGTCTTTAGCGCCGCCGTCGCGGAAAGCCTGGCCTTCTCGAAGCAAACTGATCGATCTCCGAATTGTAGTTGCCGTCTTCGTCAAACAGCGGAAAGAGTTGCAGATTACTCGAAAGGTACGCCGCTCGAAGCTCGACCGGACGTGAGCCCGCCCGATTGATGACACGAACGCGCGAACCGCGAACTTCCTCGATCCAGCGAGCAAATTCTTCCGCCCGCCCGACTGTCGCCGACAGCAGCAGCAGACGTATCCGCGACGGTGTCAGGATTATCGCCTCTTCCCAAACATGCCCGCGCTCTTCGTCCGCCAGGTAATGGGCTTCGTCCAGGATCACAAAATCCGTCCGCACCTGCTCGCCGTTTCGAAGCGCATCGAAAAGCTGATTACGATAGATCTCGGTCGTGCCCACGATAAGACGCGCATCGGTGTTCTCTTTACGGTCGCCCGTAAGGATCCCGACATTTTCCGGACCGAACCTCTGCGAAAATTCAATGTACTTCGAGTTCGTTAGGGCCTTAAGAGGCGTCGTATACCACGCCCGCTTGCCCTGTTCGAGCAACCGTCTGATCTCTTCACTGGCGATCCAGGTCTTTCCGCTGCCGGTCGGCGCCGTTACAAGAACGTCCTCAGTCTCGATCGCTTCCAGCGCCTCGAGTTGAAAGGCGTCGGGCACGAACGGTGTCGGCTTGGGGATACCAATTCCCTGCAACATTCTTTCCACGGTCTTCGCTTGTTGGGGTGTCTGACCGCTTTCGACATACTCCGGCGAACTTTCTCGTGAATGATCGCGTTTATACCTTCGTCCCCTGTCGGGGCGGGAGGCCTGCCGGTTTTTGCCTCTGTTGTCGCTCCGGTTTCGTGGCATGTGTACGATGTTATCAAAAGATGCACAAGCCCGCGCGTAGCCAGGGCGATATCCTGGAGTATCAGCGCGGTCGGAAGACTACCCAAAAGGGAGGTCGTTCAGAGTTGAGCATACCGCCCTTGCTCACGCGCGGGCTTATGCATCGTGAGCTATCCAATTCCGACCGCGAAATGCTAAAATTACGATTTGCACCGCAACTCGATTGCAGTGCGATGCGTCTAAAGTTCACGGCAAGCTGTATTAGCTGAATTTTGCCCCCATATTTTTTATTTTATGTTCGAGCAGCAATTATACGATCAAGCGGTTCCGGAAGTACGTACACAGCCAGGCGACCTGTTTCATGATTACGAGATCAGAAATTGGAATTTTTCGCCGCGCTTGTACAAGATCCTCGGTTTTTCCGCTGTCTTCAACATTCTCGCGCTGGTCGTGATCGGTTCGTCCGGCCTGCTGACCGCCCGCGGATGCGACAGTCCATTCGTCGGACGCGTCTGCCAGGTTCTGGATACGGTTTATATCGCGAAACTGATCTTCGGAACGGACAGCGAATTCGCCGACGTCGACTACGCCAAGACCGAGCTTGAAGACGCTGAAGTGACCTTTGTCGATGTCACGGGTGTAACACCGCCACTTAGCTACCCGGCGGGATATTTCCAGCTCGCCAACCCTGAACAGCAGTTCGCCAACGCGACAGATCCGATGGCGGGATCGAACTTCATCGCTCCGGGAATTCCGATGAACCCGACCATGGGCGGAAAGGGTTTGATCAATACGCCGGCAATCAGGCTGAATCCGAATCCGAATGCGGTCGACGGTACTCTCCCGACCGACGGCCCGCTCGGCTCCGCGACCGACAATCCGACAATCACGGTAAACCGGAAAGGCCGCAGGGGCCGAAATCCGTTAGGCGGCAATACCGCAGTAAATGCGAACACCGATCCGACCGTGTCGAATACGAACACGGCTAATCCAACTGTTGCCGAAAATCCGGACGAGGCCAAAGAAGACCAGTTCGGAGTCTTCATCAACAAACGGCCGATGAAGGACAAGGCGAAAGAATCGCTTGAGAAGATCGAAAGTAATGCCGTAAAGATCGATAGTCCGTTCAAGGTCGTCATCAGCGCGACGCTTGGCTTGGGCGTAGACGGAAAAACGGTCGTGCTAAAGAATCCGAAACCTGTTCCGAGTAATCCTCCGGCGAAGAACGATCCTATAATGGAGAAGTTCGTTCAGGATTGGATACTCGCGGTCGGCGATGCCGGCTGGTTCGGTTATCTTGATAAGCTGAAGACCAAGAAAGTTCTCATTACTATCGAGCAGAACGACACGGAGCTTATAGCGAGCGTTAGAGCAGATCAGCCGACCGACAACGACGCGAAGCAGGCGGCTAGTGGCCTTGGGACTTTGTTAAGTATTGCTGCTCCGGCGGCGAAGGGTGACGAGCAGGTCTTTCTGCAAAAGGCGTCTGTGACCGCCGAAGGCAAAACGTTCGTTTTGAACTTCAACATTCCAAAACCGCTGGTACAGGAGATGATCCTCCGCAAGCTCGCGGAATCCAAGGAAAAAGAAGCGAAGCCCAACGGCACCGCCGAGGCGAGACCGAACGACAATACGGCGAAGAAATAGAGGCAGAAGCCTGACCGTAAGGAAGGGCTAGCGTTTAGAGTAAAGTGACCAATCGCAAAAGCAACAACTCGATCCTCTTTCTCACGACGCTCGGAGTGTACCTCGGGCTTGTGCTCGCCGGCGCGACGCCGGTACTTGGACACGCGGCCACATCGCGGAGTTTCGATATCCGCGATGAGGTCGAGCTAAGGGACGATCTCGATAACAAACCGGATAGCGAAACGGCTCTGGAGATCTACTCCGCCGCTTTTGAATCGATCTTCATTACGGCCTGTGAGCTTGCCGATACATTTCCGGATCTCATCGAGCAGCGACGTTATGACTTCGACATGTATTATGGAATTAACGCTGCCGGGCGATTGAACGGCATCTCCTATTTAGGGAAAGGCGTCGTCTCCGGGAAGTATACTTCCCCAATTCGCAGCTTATACAATGCTTTTCCTCACACGGCTGAACCGGACAGTAACCCGTTTCGCCTGGTATTCGCCGTTGAACCGGATAGTTTTGAGTTCGAGGTTGCGTTCGCTCAGCATCACAGTCAGCACGCCGAACAGCTCGCCGAGGCTTATGCAGCCTTGTTGCCGACGCTCAAAGAACGTCAGGTGTCGGCGGCCCGCCGGTTGATCTATGAAAGTACGCAGATCTCTTCTAGGGAAAATCAAGTCTATATAATCACACGCCTTCCGCGCGCCGCTTTAGGCCCCTTGCTTGCCACGCGAGCAAAGTAGCCGCGAGCGGATCGATATTTCAATCCTTTCTTTTTCGCTCGTCATAACATAAAGTTTTTGGCAGAAGCCTTAACGGGACTCTTGATTTAGTGGACAGTCGAAAGAACAATTCGATCCTATTTCTCACGACACTCGGCGTGTGTCTCGGCCTTGTGCTCGCCGGTGGCGCTTCGCCTCAGGTTTTTGCACACAGCGCGCTGACACGAAATTTCGAATTACAGGATGAGTTCGAGGTCAAAGACGATCTCGACAAAAATCCTGACGGCGAAACCGCGACGCTCTCGCTGTCGATCAAGACCTATCTCGAAGACGTTGAGTATTTTCTCAACACACTTCAAAAACTTGGTGAAGCCGGAAAGTTCGATTCGTCGCCGGATGCGTTCGAGGTCACACAGGCGACGCTTCTTCCGTGCGTGCCTGCGAACCGAGTCGGCAGCTACACCGCAAACACATTCAACCTGAAGAACGAGTCATTGCGGCCTTCGTTAGAGAGATTCAGCAAACTTTTAACCGATGGTTATTCGCTAGGCGATTGTTTGCAGAACAGTCGTTTCAACGGACAAGAAGCAACAAGCTCGAAGTTCACGTTCAAGCTGGACGACTCAGGCCTTGCCGTCGACGTGGCCGTACAAAAATCCACGCCCGAAATCGCGAAAAAGCTTTCGGTTGATCTGGTGAAAGCATCGGCCAGATTCACACCATCCGCCGGAGAACTCGCCCGGCGAAAAATATTCGAGAACACTGCATTCCGATCCAACAACGACCAGGTAATGGTCATCACACGCCTGCCTCGCGCCGATCTCGACCCGCTGCTTGCCTCAAGCGCAAAGTAGCGGCTAGCGGATCGATATTTCACTCTTCACATTCCGTTGGCCATCCACTGTAGCTCAAACAAGTTCCTGACGCTGTTCCGTGCGTTCCCTAGTCCGTGGTTAGTACCCGCAAATGAACTACGGAATCCAAACCGAAGACACGGAATCTCGCGGAAAGAACCGAGGAGAAAAAAATGGCTGTTAATAGTTTTGCAGACAAATTAGTTAAGAAGGTATTCGGATCGTCGAGCGACCTCTTTTTGAAGAAGGTTCGCCCGATCGTCGATCAGATCAACGCATTCGAGCCGGCGATCGAAAAACTTTCCGACGACGAACTTAAGGCGCAGACACCAAAGTTCAAAGAGCGCATCAGAAATGCTTTGGCCGAATTCGATAAGAGTTCGGAGGGCGAGGAAGCGAATGCACCCGCATGGCGAGGTCACGGAGTTTCGCCTGAAAGGAAAGCGCTGCTCGAACGGCGACGAAAGGCAGAGCAGGCGATCTTGCATGAGATCCTGCCGGAAGCCTTCGCGACCGTGCGTGAAGCATCACGC
>JBKKAS010000124.1:0-10685 GCA_046714595.1 Pyrinomonadaceae bacterium
GGCATATCCGTCGCCCCAGTTTGCTTTAGGAGGAGCAAATGAAATCAAAAGCTTTTTCGGAAGAGGTATGAGGCCCGAATGAAAAAAGTTCGGCTGTTGCGCTCGAATCCCTGTTCGAGCTGGCCGGTGAACGGGTTAACGCCGTTCAAATTGAAATTATCGTTGTATCCGACGTAGAACGCCGTGCCCGGGCTCGGCGTGTACGCAAACAGAAGCTGGCCGGCGAAATTGTCACGGAGCGAATCGTAATCCACCCTCGCACGCGTGAAAAGAAACCGCGAGAATTGATATGTCGAGCGGATACTTAGAATGTCCGAGTCGAACGCGCGGATGCGATTGTCGTTTCGCACCAACCGGCTCTTGCGATAGCTTGCCGAAATGCGCAGCGGATCGATCGGCTTGACCTCCGCGAACAGCTCGATGTCGAACTGTTTACCGGGACCGGGATCTTGCCGGTTCGTCGAAAAGTCGAACTGGTTGTTGCTGAAGCCGACGAAGACGAAGTAGTTAAAATACTTGTTGAGGTTCTGATTCAGGTTAGCCGAATAGCTTTGCTGCCACGTTCCACGGTCCGGACCGCCGATAAATTGACCCGGACGCGTCGCCGTGCGCTTTAATCCAAACTCTTCCTCGTAAACTTTTTCATAAGCACTCGCCGCCTCGACAAAGAAGAACATCGTCCGCTGCAGCGCGAGATTGATGTTCGATCCGGCACGCCATTTTTGAAGACGGCCTTGCCAGTCGTAATCGACACCGCTGAACTGAGCCCAGCTCGCACGGATGATCCTCGCTTTCGGATTCGTCTTCGTACTGAATCGGTTCCAGAAGAATGCAAAGTTCGTGTCTGAACGTCGATTGAATCCGGCATCCGATCGATAGAACTGACTACGGCCTCCGACCTCGGCAAACCAGCCATGCTTGTCGGTCGTGTAATCCAGATTCGCGTAATATCCGATACCGTTCCCTGTTTGATAACGGGTATATGTGCTCGAATTTCCGTTGAGTGAGTTAGGGTCCGTCTGGTTTATGACCGCAGCGAACGATCCAGTTCCGCAGATCTCGCGATTGCTCTGCGCCTGCGTCACGTTCAGTGTCGGGTCGAACTCGGCGTCGAAAAAGCACCGGCGTGAACTTGTCCCAACTACCTGAAAGGAAGAAGACAGGCGAGGGTTCAACTTGAACCGGCCATCGAAACCGGCGACGAGATTTTTCTGCTCAGGGAACGTGCGGTAAGTGCCGAAGAATCCGACGTTGTTCTCTTTTCCGACATCGCGCTTTACGCGAAAGACGGCGAACATCGAGCTCTTGTCGACGAACTCCGCGATCCGGGGCAGAAGCGCAGGATTGTTCAGATCGTCCTCACCATAATTCCCAGGCGCTTTGTCCAGTGCAAACAGCAGGCCGAATGACGTCTTGTCGACCTTCCCGGTGAGCTTCGCGGCTGCGTCAGGATCGACTATCGTCCGCGAATGGAAAATGCGAAGCGGCGATTGGAATATGTCCTGGCCCTCGAGAAAAAACGGCCGCTTTTCCTGGAAGAAAATCGGAAAGCGCTGATTCGCAGTGACCACGGGCGCATCGGCCTCGATCTCCGCAAAGTCCGGATTGTACGCAGCGTCGAGCGTGATATTTGGACTCAGAGTGAGCTTCGCGGTAACGCCAACGTCGGTCCTGATCGGATTATTGACGAAGCGGTCAGGGATCGGGATCGTCGTCGGAAAAACTCGTGTCCGGCGACCGGTCTCGCTCAACGTAATGCTCGGCACTATCTCGAGCGTACGTTCATATTTGATCTCATCCAGGCCAGTGAGTTTACCGTGCTTGATCAGAAAGCCGGATACATTGCGATCGTCGGGTAGCCACTGGTCAAATTCATCATTGAATCTGTCGATGTTGCGTGCAGCATTGAACCCCCATAGCTTTCCCTTGCCCGCGGAATAACGAAGCGACTTGAACGGGATCTTGACCTCGACGGACCAACCCCAGTCTTCGATCACGCCCTTCGACTCCATAACAATGTCGACCGAGAAATCGGCGCCTTGCCCTTCGGTGAAAATTCCGTCCTGCTGGATGCCGAGCGGGTTAAAACCGAGGACGTAGGCGCGACGCTGGTCGTTGTAAGTATCCAACCACATCCGCACGTTGTCCTCGCCAAATACGTTATCGCGCTTGGCAACCGTCGCCCTGACCTTGTCGCGTTCATCCCAACATTTAAAGGCGACGTATAGATGCTTTTCGTCGTACATCATCAGAACTTCGGTCGGCTTTGAGGGAGCAATGTTATCGCCCGGGCTGGTCTGATAGAAATCCTTGAAAACGGCGGCAGTTTTCCACGCTTCCTCGTCCGGTCTGCCATCGATCACAAAAGCGGTCGGGTCGATCTTAGGCACGTTCATCGGCCTGGCCTTTTCGGCGGGTATTTCTACCTTGGATCCTTTCGGCGGCGCGGTCTTCGGATCGTCTTTGCTCACAATTACCATCGGGTTAGAGCTTTCGATCGTGGTCACAGCAACGCTTCCGTCATGCCGGGCATGCACAAAGACAACAAAGAGGATGGTGGCGAGAAGCGGGTACAGCTTTTTCATTACAACACCTACAACGAATTAGACGAGGAGATAGATTTCCTTCTGACTCAAATGTGATATTAGTCAATGTGTTTCGAAGTTACTACGGAAAAGGGATGAGACGTATATTTTTTAGTTCGAGCTGACGGCTCCGGCGCTGCGGATGATAAGTTTACCTTCGTTGAAGTCGAAGTTGTATTTTGAACCGCCCTTCCCTACTCGCCAGGTTCGTTCGTTTTCTCGGACGACGTTAAGACCCTGGGATTCGAGTTCGGTGTTTGAAAAAACTGTCGCGTTGGCGTCTTCAGGAAGCGTGAGCGTGACCGTTCCGTCAGTTGCCCTGGCGGACAGTTTGTTGAACTCGCCTTCGAGAAACACGTCACCGCATTCGGTCTGCGAATTAAGATCGCCCTTAAATCCGATGACACGAACTTGTGCTTCGCTGGCAGCGAGACTCATCTTGCCGTCGACATCTCGGATGTTGATGCTCTCGTCGCCACCTTTCAGTTCTATATCGCCCGAGACACCGTCAAGCCGCAGCTCGCCATCAGTAACTATTTTAAGATTGGATTTGCGAGGAACGAATACTTCGACCCGGACTCGCTCCGGATTAAATTGCAGGCCGGGTACGGACGAGTCGCTGTTAGTGTTGATCACTTTCAGACTGAGGAAGGAGCTGTCGTGATCTTCGAGTATTTCGGTCGGACCACCTCGACGCGACGCGATCTCAGTCACCACATACCGGACCTCGGACTTGTCCCATCCACGTACATCGACCGAACATCCTATCGCTTCGATAGTCACTTTCGGCGTACCCTTCACGGCGAAAGTGTTCCGCTTTTTTTCAACTATCGGAGCATCCTGAAACCACATCGCGTCGCTCAGTTTAGCCATCGCCGCTTGCTGGTCGAGCATGCCCTTTTTTATCTCGGCCTGAATCTTATCGTCATCCAGATGGATCTTCATCTTTTCGAGATTCTTCAGCTCGTCGAGCTTTAACTGCTTCATCTCCGGGCCGATCGATTCGATCGCTTTCTGGGCTTCTTTCATCGACTCCGCCGTCGTACGCTGCGATTCACGTACGGCACGTGCAACCTCGCGGTCGATCTTTGCGGATTTCATCGCGAGGCTCTTTTCAGTTTCGACATCCATGTCATCATCGGCTTTCTTATTGGGAAGAAGGTTTGTGGCCGGGTTCGGCGAGCGTCCGTCGCTCTTGCGACCGATGGACAGATTTCCGTTCACGCTGCTTAGCTTGATCTGGCCCTCTCCCGTGCCTACGCGTCCATAGAGATCGCGTCCGACATATTGCCCTTTGCGAACCGGCAGTCCGAAATCATTCGTGATGTTCCCGTTCAACGAATCGGCTTTGATCGTCGCGTGAACGTCAGACGGCAGTACCAGATTCACCTGGCCGTTGACAGTACTCAGATCTATCCTGCAGTCGCCCTGGAAACGGTCGAATTCGGCAACAACCTGACCATTGACGGTCGAGAGGTTCGCCGCGCCGCGTAGATTCGTCGCGGTGACGTTTCCGTTCACCGCCGAGATCTTAGTCACATTTGTAAAGTTCGAGACTGTAACCGAACCGTTAACGGTTTCTATCTCGTTCAGCACGGCCGTTCTCGGCACGGAAAGTCTAAACTCGACCTCGAGCTTGCGATGCTTGCCCTCGTTCCGCTTGTCGTTTCTCCAGCCCTTATAGTCCGCTTCAACGCTAAACGAGTCAGCGGTCGCTTCAACCTTGATATCGACATCCGCCAAAGTTTCTTTACTATCGGCGATCTTTGTCGCTTCCAGGCGGACCTCGTCGCGGTCCCACGCTTCGACCGTGATCGAGCCGTTTACGTTCGATACGCTGACGTTGCCGTTCTTTGAAAGGGGATATGTCTGCTCGAACTTTTCGATCTCGTCGCCAACGACGATCTCGTTTGTCACGACGGAGTCCAAAGCGTCGTGCATTTGGATCCTTGCGTGCTCGGCGTCCGATCCAAACAACAATCCCGCGAAAACAATCGAATATAACCAACTCATAAGTGCTTCTCCTTAACGGCAAGTAATGCGTGGGGCGTTTCGTTTCTACATCTAAGACACCGCATTAGGATGATTTATGACAAGATTTTTTCTATTTTTTGACTATGATACCGCCCGAACTCTCACATAATTCGTCGTTTTCGCCGGTGCTGAAACGTACGATAAACACAGGGCAACAACACCGGATGTGCAAACATCTGACAAGTTTACAACTTAAACCCCATTTGATAACGTATAGGGTTTAATTGGCCCGCTTTTGCGGAGTAAGCATGAATCTAAAAAACACACGACTGCATATCTTGGGGGAAACGGGAAGCCTGGTCCACACGGCGAAAACCGGCGTGTCGCTCCATTGTCACACCGAATACTCAAACGAGATGCTGGATTTCGTCCCGCATTACGCCGAAAAGTTTCCCATCATCGCGACTTTTTGGCGCAAAGAACGTGATAAATACGAAGAGAAGGCCGGTAAGAAGATAGATTTTTCGTCTGCGTACTGGTCGCCTCCCCTAACTCCTCAGGGTGTTTACGAGATCGAGAAAGAGCAGATGAATCGCGCGGGACTAAACGCGATCGTCTCTCTTACCGATCACGACAGCATCAACGCTACGCTCGAAGTTAACGAACAGAACGAAAACGCGCGAGCTCCGATCTCACTCGAATGGACCGTTCCCTTTGATTACGGATTCTTCCATGTCGGCGTGCACAATTTACCGAAAGACCGGGCTGTCGAAATAACCAAAACGCTTCTCGAGTACACATTCACGAACGGAAACCACACGGACGAGAAACTGACCGAGATGTTCGCGATGCTAAGCGAGTTGCCAGGAGTCCTGGTGATCCTTAATCATCCTCTTTGGGACATCGAGATCGTCGGAAAGGCCCGGCATCAAATTCTATTAAAAGAATTTATCAAACGTCATGGACGCTGGATCCATGCTTTCGAGATCAACGGTTTTCGCTCGTGGTCCGAGAATAAGGCTGTTATTGAAATGGCCGAAGCGCTTGGGATCCCGATCGCGACCGGCGGTGACCGCCATGGATGCAAGCCGAACACAGTAATCAATCTGACGAACGGGGACACGTTCGAAGAATTCGTCAACGAGATCCGTGTCGAGAAGCGAAGTGATGTCGTCCTTATGCCGGAATACGAGTATCCACTTCATTCCCGGCAGCTTCAATCGTTCTCGGAGATTCTCAGTCATTATCCGGAGTTTGCAGATGGCAGACAGAAGTGGTTCGATCGCGTGTTTTTCGATTCCGGTGACGGCCAGGGAGTTCGTAACCTTTCCTCGCACGGATGGAAATTGGGCGGACCAAAATGGCTGCGAGCCGCGATATGGACACTCGGATTTTTAGGCAGTCCGAAGATCCGGCCATTTTTCCGTATAGCGCGGAAGAGACAGGATCGCGTGCCGCGAGATGCTGCAAAAACGAAATTCGTCATCCCCGATATGGATGAAATTTCGCACGCTATTCCGCAGGAAAGCGCATCATAACCGGGTTTTCGTTTAGATCTATTAAGTTTGAAGTTTGCGGCGGGATCCTCCCGCCATTTTTTAGTTGTAGGTAATCTCGTGGAAGATATTTTACGCGTCGCATATTTCCCCGATTCATTCTTGGAGGTGAATGGGGTTGCGATGACAAGCAACAGGCTCGTATCGTTTGCGAAGAAGCGCGGACTTCCCTTCGTCAACGTTCACGCCGGACCAAAAACCGCTGTTACCCAGGAAGAAAATTTCACATCGCTGTCTTTAAAACGGTCTCCCGCGTCGTTCGAGATGGACGAAGGCCTCCACTATGATCCGTTCTTCCAACGACACGCCGGCTTTGTCCTATCGGAACTCAAGAAATTCCGCCCAGACGTATTTCACATCACGGGCCTGAACGACGTAAGCATTCTCGGAGCTTATCTCGCCTGGAAGATGGACGTCGCGTTGGTCGGTTCCTGGCATACCAATCTGCACGAATATGCTGCTCGCAGACTGCGCAAGCGGCTCGATTTTCTTCCTAAGAAATCGCTCTACGGTCTCACGGAATTTGTTGAACGGAAGATCCTCGACGGGGCGAAGCTTTACTACAAGATGCCGCAGCGGCTACTGGCGCCGAATCAGGAACTGATCCACATGCTGGAGTCGGGCACGGGTCGAAAGGCGAACCTAATGATCCGCGGTGTCGACACCGAGCTTTACTCGCCGGCCAAGAGAACGGCAAATGACGGCATCTTTCGGTTCGGGTTCGTGGGCCGGCTGCGTGCCGAAAAGAACGTCCGCATGCTTGTCGACTTGGAAAAGGGATTGCTGGCAGCCGGCAAGAGTAATTTCCGTTTTCTGATCGTCGGTGAAGGCAACGAACGCGGTTATCTCCGGGAGAATATGAAGACCGCCGAGCTGCCAGGATTTCTCGAAGGCGCGGCGTTGTCCGAGGCCTACGCGAACATGGATGTTTTTATTTTCCCGTCCGAGACCGATGCCTACGGGAACGTCGTTCAGGAAGCCAACGCTTCGGGTGTACCGTGTATCGTGACAGATCAGGGCGGTCCGAAGTTCATCGTTCAGGAAGGCGTGACCGGCTTTGTCGCGAAGACCCTGGATGACTTCGTGAAGCATGCTGTCGAGCTGATCGACGATCCTGACAAGCTTGCGAGAATGAAAAAAGCATCGCTTGATTTTGCCTTAACGAGGTCGTGGGATACCGTCTTCGAAAAGGTATACGACACGTATCGCGAAGCCAGAGACTACCTGGCCGAAGTTCGAAGACAGCAGAAGGCCACCAAGATCGAAGCCGATTCGCGAGCGTGAGCGCAGCTATGCCGCAAACTCAAAAACTAAAATGTGCGAACTGCAACGCCGATCTGAACGTCACCCCGGCCGCCATCGAGGTCGTGTGCGGAGTTTGCGGAACAGTCCAGAGCATCGAGCATCACGACGGTGTTAGCGAGGTCGTTGAAAACTCGCCTGCACCCCATCGAGTTGTCGATGTGTTCCGATATCTCGTTCGCCATCCCGTGGAGATGCTTGTCTGGCGATGGAACTGGAAGGCGGCGGTCCTCAGCGGTCTGCTTCGAAGCCCGAATTACTTTTTTACGCACATCAAACTCGGTTGGCGGGCAGCGTTCAGTGCTGCGCTGCTCGAGTTCGTTTTTCGCGTGATAGTCTCAGGCGCTTCCGGCTCGCTTGTGCAGTCATTTCACAAGGCTACGCCTATCTGGCTTGCAACGCTTTGCGTGATGATAATGCTGCCCGCCGTTAGCCACATGATCGAATTTACTCTGCACACTTTGAACGGCGATGCGAATAAGGGGATCGCGATTGTTATCTCGGTTCTATTTTCAGTGATGTCCGCAATATTTAACCTTTTTGCGATGCGCCGGAATGCATTGCTGGTCAAGGACGAACACGCCCAGAGTTTCGGCCGGGATCTGGTTCGCATGCCAGGGATAGTAGGCGAGTTCATGTTTTATCCGCTCGTCTGGTTATGGCGAAAAAAACAAGCTAGTACTTTAAATCAACATGTTACGCAAAATCCGGACGTGGTGAATCGCGAATCCTGAGTAGTGAATCACGCATTCTGACTGCTACCTTTTATCGTTTCTTCTCTAATGAAATCCGTACATATTACCAATTACTACCACAAGAACTCGGGTGGTATCAGCACCGCATACAACAGGCTTCTCGAAGCCGCGAACCGTCGCAAGCGTCACGTGCGCCTCATCGTTCCCGGAGAAAAAACCGAAACCGAAGAAGTCGGCGAATACGGCCGGATCTATTACATAAAGGCTGACTTTTCCCCGCTATTTGATAAGCGTTATCGCGTCATGCTGCCTTGGAAGACGTACATTTTTGATAAGGCGCCGATCAAGCGGATACTGCGCGAAGAAAAGCCCGATCTCGTTGAGATCGGTGAAAAGTACAGTCTGAGTTTAATAGCGGGTTTACTTCGCAAAGGTGTAATGAATGTGGCATCCAGGCGTCCCCTGCTGGTGCACTTTTCTTGCGAGAGGATGGACGACAATGTCCGGTCTTTTATTTCGAAGGGCAGTCTCGCAAAATGGCTCTCGCGTCTTTTCATGGGAAATTACGTGATTCCGATGTTCGATTTTCACCTAACTAATTCGGCATTCACCGCGGAGGAATTATTCGAAGCCGCTTCGCCGTCTATAACCTCGCGTGTTTCTAACCGATTCAAAAGCTTTTGCTGGCGCACTCTTCGCTCGCCAAAAATTCCTATAGGCGAAAGAGTTTTTGTAAATCAGTGCGGCGTAGATTCAAAATCTTTTTCGATTTCCCGGCAAAGCGCGGCAGCACGGCGGGCCATCGTGCGCCGTTACAATTTACCCGACGACGCTAAGCTGCTGCTTTATGCGGGCCGCATTTCACCTGAAAAAAATGTTGTTCTATTGCCCGAAATGATGAAAATTCTGGGGGCCGGGACCGAGGGTCCGTTTCACCTTTTGATTGCAGGTGACGGACCCAGCACAGGCTGGCTTGCGCAGGAATTCGCGAAAAACGAGGCGACGCTCGTTGGCCATCTGACCGACAAAAACGAGCTCGCTGATTTGTTCGCGAACTGCGATGTTTTCGTTCATCCGAATCCTCGCGAGCCATTTGGCATCACTCCGCTCGAAGCAATGGCGTCGGGTTCGCCCGTGGTCGCACCGAATTCCGGCGGCGTACTTTCCTACGCGAACGGCGAAAATGCGTGGCTCGTCGAACCGGACGCCCGGTCTTTTGCCGCAGCCGTCTTAGAAGTATTTAGCGACGAGACGAGCCGGCGATCGAAGGTGGAACTCGGACTAAAAACGGCAAACGCTTACACTTGGGAGTCGTCGACCGACGCTCTTTTCACCCTTTACGATACGATGTGTGCTGAATTCTCCAGCAAGCGCGATCTATACGATTACAAAGAGTCACCTGCGGATGTTGTTTCACCGTAATTCGTATCAAAAGGCCTAAAGGTCGCTGCCGCTGGCGTGGGAATCCGAGAGAAAATAATGGTTGCCCGATCATTTAAATCAGTCCACATTACGAATTACTATCATAAAAATTCGGGCGGGATAAGCACGTCCTATAACAATCTGCTTGCCGCCGCCGAGCGACATCAACGGCTCGTCAGGCTTATCGTCCCGGGCGAGACCGAGGCCGTCGAGGAAGTAAACGATTTCGCCCGGATCTATTACGTACCGGCAAAATTCTCACCCCTCTTCGATAAACGCTATCGCGTAATGATGCCGTGGCAATACATGTTGAAGGACACGCTGATTCGCAACATCCTGCTCGCCGAAATGCCGGACCTGATCGAGGTGACCGATAAATATACGTTAAGCATGATCGGCGCGATGATACGTACCAATAATTTTAAAAAGATCGGGCGCCCGATACTCGTGCATTTTTCATGCGAGCGCATGGACGACAACATCGGATCGTTCCTGATGCGTGGCCCACTTGGAAAATGGTTTGCCCGCCGCGCGATCGGTAATTACACGATCCCGAGTTTTGATTATCACATCGCAAACTCTGCTTACACGGCTGAGGAATTTTACGAAGCGTTGTCCCCTGAAAAGAACCCGCGTCGAAGCGATGCTTTTCTCAACTGGTGCTGGAGATTTTTAAGAGCTCCTCGTGTGCCGGTTGACGAGCGCATCTTTGTTTGCCCACGCGGAGTCGATTCAGTTTTGTTCTCGCCGAACAGAAGATCGGACGATTTCGAACGCGGGATGCGCGAGCGAGCCGGCATTCCCGCGGATTCGATCATGCTGTTGTACGCGGGCCGCATCTCACCGGAAAAGAACATCGAGCTGCTGGTCGATCTAATGCAGATCCTGGGACGCGACCCAAACAATGATTACCGTCTGCTTGTTGCGGGCGCCGGGCCGCAGAGCGAATGGCTGAAAGCGGAAGGTGAGAAAACCTCACCAGGCAGGATCAAATTGCTTGGTCACCTCGACAAAGAGGAGTTGGCCGATTATTACGCGAACGCAGATGTCTTCGTTCACCCTAATCCGAGGGAGCCGTTCGGAATTGCACCGCTTGAGGCAATGGCTTCGGGTGTCGCGACCGTCGCCCCGAACGCCGGCGGGATCTTGTC
>JBKKAS010000125.1:0-11906 GCA_046714595.1 Pyrinomonadaceae bacterium
AACGCCTGGAAGTATCCCTGGAAAAGAACATCGATGTGAACCCATTGCCCAATGTCGCGGCCGTTACGCATATACCTTTTGGTCGAGTCAAATGTATTCGGCCCCTGCGCGACGCCGTTCTGCACGGCGAGCCAACTCGCGAAGTCGGTCATGTAATCAACGCCCGGCATCGTCGTCGTGATCTTTTGCTCGATCTCATTCGACCCGAAATGGCACGGATGATACCAGAACTGCGACATTAGCGGTCCGGCCTTGTCGCCCGGCGTCAGGCCGCGAAAAAGGAGATTCGGCGTGACGTTTCCGCCGACGGCTTTCGGTCCCTTAAAATCCGCGCCGTAGAGAGTAAGGTCTGCAGCGGCGGCGGCAGCTACCGCATTTGACGAATAGTCGGTAAAGGGGACATCCCGGAGAAGTGCCATCCAGTAGTTTTCGGAAATTTCTGCAGCGATCTCTTTACTCGCAAACGCCGGGGCCGACGGCTGGATCATGCAGAATGCGTCCGGACCTTCGAGATCGAACGCATATCCTGACTGCGGGCTCGTCAGCTTAACCGTTCCGCCCATTGGTATCTGTTCGAAAGTTGCAGGATTACCCGTGCGAAGCGCGTTAAGCATTGCATCGTAAGCGGCCGGCACAACCTCGCCGTTGGCCTGATGCGGAAGAGCTTTCGAATAGCTACCTATCCTGTTTGGATAGCGATCCTCGTCGCCGTTGTTCGCGCGAGTAAAGTGCGGTGCTATGGGCCCATGATTGTCCTGCGCGCAATCGGTGCGGAATTTGTAAGCCGCTTGTGCTCGCTGGTGATAGAACGAGTTTCCGTTTCCCTTCTGTGCCGCGACGCTTGCGGACTTATCAACAGTTGGAGCAATGGCGCCGATCGCGACGGCTCCGGCCGCGGTCGCTCCGAGGGTTCCGATAAACTTTCTGCGGCTGACACCTTCCGATTCTTCTGCGGGGGTTGGATTCACAGAATCGCTAGATACTTCTTTCATGCAACTTCTCCTTTGTGATTTAGGGTACGGGCCGCGGGCAGTGAAAACCACGGTCTTTGCTCGAACAGATACCCTTGATCGTTGGTAAAAGACTTGTGAAAGAGGGCGTCTTGACCGCCGCTCAGACAAATCGTTTTTGGAATGAACGGCAGATTATAGCACTACCAGGCAAGGCGGACGCAAGCCATTTCTTGCCTCGTCCGCCGTTTCTAGAGTATTTACTTTCGGGCTTAAAACGGGAGCCTGATCGGGATCTTTTTCTTTATCTCCTGTGTTCCCTTCTCGATTATCTTTCCAGCGATAACGTTTCCAAGTTGCTCGGCGAGCGCCGGATTCAGCCTCTTCAAACGGTCCTGGGTTTTCTTCGCACCCTTCTTGTCGCCGCTCGCATACTGTGCCGACCCGAGGTTGAACAGGCCGCCGATGTTGTTGCCGTCGAGCGTGACGACGCGATTGAACTGGGTGAGGGCCAACGGCAAGTTGTTCATGCCGCGATATCCAAGTCCAAGTTGGTTGAGGGCGATCACCCAGTCGCTGCGAAGGCTTAAGGCAATATTCAACGCCGCAACGGCGGCTTCGAAATCGCCGAGCGAGTTATTCGTCGAACCGAGATTCATATACGCCGCGTCAAGTTTCGGGTCCTTCTTAACGGCAGCCTGCAATGACTCCTTGCTCTTCTGGAGCTTTGCGTTTGCTTCGGCGTCCTTCTTGTTCTGCTTATCAACCTGAGCGGAATTGTAGTAACCCCAACCCACGTTCGTGTCGTCTACCGCATTCGGGCTGAGTTTGCGTGCCTGTTCGAGCCGTGCTACCGACTTGTCCCATTCATTCGTTTTGCCTAAGCAGTAACCCCACTCGCTGTAGAGATCCGGGTTGTCCTTGATACCGACTTCAGCGAGTTTGTATTCCGCGTTTGCCTCGGCATACCGCTCGAGCTGGCGATACGTGCTCGCCAGATTGGCGTGGGCCTCGTAGTACTCCGGATCGGTACGGATCGCTTCCTGATAGGCTGTGACGGCGTTCGCATAATCGCCCCGGTTGTAATAGACCACCCCGAGATCGAACCACGCCGGCGAATACGTCGGCTCGATCGCAACGGTTTCCCGATAAGCGGCGATCGATTGATCAGGCTGATTCATCCGGTCATAGAGAACGGCGCGGTAGTATTTTGCCGTCGCATTGCGACCCTCAATGGAAAGCGCCTTTTCAAACGCGGCCAGAGCTTCCGCATTCTTGTTCTGTTTGTACAGGACCATGCCTTTCAGATTGTAAAGTTCGGCATCAGCAACACCGCGCCTCTCGGCGTTTTGAAGTGAGCTTTCCGCCTTCGCGATCTCGCCGCTGTTTAAATACGAAACCCCGACCGGAACATATAACGCGGCCAGCTCGGGATTCACCTGAAGCGCTTTTTCATAATTGAGACGCGCCTTCGCCGCGTCATTTTTCGCGTCGTAGATCTCACCCAGCTTTGCGTAGGCGACATCGTTTTTCGGGTCAAGTGTGATCGCTTCGTCAAGGTAGACCGCGCCGGCAACGTTGTTCGTATCGCCCGCTGCTTCAATTCCCTTCGCGGCCAGCGCGTCACTCAGACCGAGCTTTGCGTCATCGTTTTTCGGATTGCTCTTTAGCGCCTCGCGATACGCAACGATCGCCTGATCGATCTGTTTTGCTTCGAGTAGACCGTCGGCTTTCGCCCTCAACGTATTCGACGAAGCTATCTTCGGGTTCTGTTGCGGCGCGCGGTTCTTGGCAACCACTGGCTGGTTGGCCTTTGCTTTCGACGTTCGCCGTTTTCGGTTCGCAGCAACTTGAGAGTCGAGCCCGGTCTTATGAGCTCGGACCCTGCCACCACCGGCACGCATCCCGCGACTGGCCGCTTTTTCCTGTGGCTCCTTCCGCGACTTGCGAAACACGAAAACACTCGAACCGCCGGTGATATCATCCGCCGCAACAATGTCCTGCGGGAACACGAAAATGGATGACAGGTTCAGCGAGAATAAAACGATCGAGGAAAAGAAAGACTTCGCAAGCGATTTTTGCCGAAACATGATCTACCTCTGGATAAAAATAATTTGGAACCCCGTGGACGAATACGTCGGTAGTTTTACCGTGATCAATCAAACCCGACGAACACAGGTTCCGGTTGTAAAAGTATATCGAATTTTTGCCGCACGCCGTCCTGAATTTTCTCCTTCAGGCCGACGATCTCAGCCGCGGTCGCACCGCCAAGGTTTACAATAGCCAGCGAATGCTTTGTAGAAATACCCGCACGTCCGAGCTGAAAACCTTTATGAAAACCCGATCGCTCGATCAGCCAGGCCGCCGGGATCTTCACCTTATCGTCGCCCGCAGGAAAATGGGGTACGGCGATTTGCTCTGTGCCGGCGACAAGCGCGTCAAGCTTTGCACTATCGACGATCGGATTTTTGAAAAACGATCCGGCGCTTCGCGAGTTCGGATCGTCGCGGTCGATGACCATCGACTTCGCACCTCGAATTTTTAGCACGCCCGCACGCACCTCAGACAGCGTTGGTGATCGACCCGCAAAAAACTCCGTCAGATCTTTGTACGCCACCTTTGGCTCGCCATCAGGCACCAGACGATAGGTCACGGCCAGCACAACGTATCGTTCACGCTCGACGGAGTTGAAGATACTTTTTCGGTAGGTGAATCCGCACTCGGCGTTGCTCAGCCGGACGATCTCGTTCGTGCTCCGATCAAAACACCGGACAGAGACGATGCTTTCCGAAACCTCCTGACCGTACGCACCTACATTCTGGACCGGAGTCCCGCCGACAGATCCGGGAATGCCGCTGAGACATTCGACGCCGGCGAGATCTTTCTCAACGCAAAGCCGAACGAACGGATCCCAGTCTTCCCCGGCCTGGGCGGTTATAAATATCAAGTCAGAACGGCCTGCAGTAGCGGGGGGTTCTGACACTGTGACGCCCTTCAAAGCGACTTGAATGACCAGCCCGTCGAATCCACGGTCGGATACCAGAATGTTACTGCCGCCGCCGAGAACGAAGACATTGAGACCTTTATTATTTGCGTGTTCGAATGCGGCGAGAACCTGCTTTTCCGATCCGGTGCGCACGAAGAAACGCGCCGGACCGCCGACATTCAATGTCGTTAGCGGCGCGAGCGGCGCGTTTTCGAGGACGTCGATCTGATCATGAGAGGTCAATTGTCGAGAGTACGTACGGAAAGCATCATCAACGCAGTGCCCCGCCGCTGATCAGCTGAAGCTGGGTCGTGAGATCTTTACGGCCGAGTTCCTTCACCTTGTTGTACGCCTTTTGCGCTTCGCCGAGATTTCCGGCGCGATATTCTACCTCCGCCAGGTTGTAATAAGCGATAACATATTTGCCGTCGGTCGAGATCGCCTTTCGAAATGCGGCCGCGGCATCCTTGAAATTGTTTTGTTTACGATATGCGATACCCAACTCGTTTTTCGCGAACACCCATGTTGGCTGCTTTGCGATGACGCGTGTGAATGCGTCAACGGCACCTGGATAATCTCCAAGGTCGGTAAGAGTCATCCCGAGATTGAGCAAAGGCCCTTCGATAAACTTCGGGCTCGAGAACGCCGCCTTCTCCAATGCGATCTTGGCCTTTTCGAGTTTCGCTTTTGCCTCGACCGGACGTTTCGACGCGATATCATTCTTCGCCGCGTTGTAATAAGCCCAACCGAGATTTGCCATGTCGACATTGTTGCCCGTTATGGTCGATGCCTTTTCGAGCGCCCGGACGGCGACGTCCCAACGGCACGGCGCGCCTTTGCGCATATTTATCTCGCACTGTTTCGCGATTACGAATCCGATCTTGCTGTAGATGTCGGCCGCCTCATCGCGATTGAAGTCCTTGTTCCGCTCGATGAATACGGTCGCCAGATTGTACTTTGCTTCGGCTTCATTGTAGCTCTTCATCTCGCGATACGTATCGCCAAGATTCACAAGCACCTCGATGTTATCGTTCCTCAATCGCTCGGCCTGCTTGTATGCCTCAACTGCTTCAGGGTAGCTGTCGGTCTCGAAATAAGCCGAACCTAGCCCGATAAACGCGTCGAAGTAGTTCAATTTTAAGGCTGTCGCTTGTTTGTATTCGTCGATAGCTTCCCGCTGTCTTTTCAACCGCACCAACGTCTCTCCGGCCTGGTAAAACGCTTCGGCGTTTGTCGGATCGAGCGTCTTCGATTTATTGAACGCCGTGAGAGCTTCCTGGTTCTGGTTCTGCGAGTAACGGACCAGACCGAGGAAATATTGCGTTTGGGCGTCATCCGGTGAGTTTGCGAGCGCCTTAACCAGGAGATTCTCCGCCTTGGCGATCTCGCCCTGCTGATAGTAGAGAATGCCAAGCGGGACATAGATCTCTGTCAGATCCTTGTCGCTTGCGAGAGCTTTTTCATAATTGGCTATCGCCTCCGGTTCCCTATCGAGTTCCGAGGAGATCTCGGCCAATCCAAAATATGCCGGCGAATTTTTAGGATTGTATGTCAACGCCTCTTCGAATTTCTGACGAGCCACAGTTAAATGATTTTGCCCGGTCGCCGGAGCGCCTTTTACCAGGATCTCGTTACCCTCGAGCGCGAGGGCCTCGCTCAAACCGGAACGTGCCTTCGCATTTTTCGTGTCGAGTTGCATCGATTCCCGGAAAAAGTCCTGGGCGCGGGGAAACTGATCCTTCTCCATGTAGAATTCACCGACACCCGCGAATATTACCGAGGCCTGTTCCTTCGGCATCGTCGGGATCTTCGGTAGACGCGGATCGTCCTCGCGAACCGTTTCCGAGCGGCTTCTCCGCGGGGTTACCTTTGCGAGTGTGACGTACTGTTTGCTTACCTTCCTGGCCGTTTCTATTCGCTGCGTCCTTGTTCGGATCACACGCGTTTTCACGACTATCCGCTTTGGCGCTGATCGCGCAGTATTGCGAAAAACGAAAACGCTCGAACCACCTGTCAGATCGCTCACCGGAACAAGGTCCTGCGACCACGCAGACGGCGTCCAACTCAGGATCGCCAGGACGACCAGTAATGCCACAATTCTCTCGTTCATGATCAACCTCGACTTGTTACTTTGAATCCTCGGATGGCCCTACCGTTGGACGGCGGGTGAACTTTTATTGGCTCACATTACCACCGAGCACTCTGGAAATAAAGTTCCTTACTGTCCGGAAAGGATATTTGTTCGCGAAGCGGCGATAGTGATCGTTGTCTTGCAACGAGTAAAGATAACTCTGGTGGCTATTCACGAGCCTTTCAAAAATGCACGGTTCCTTATGCATCGGGAAGGCGCCGATCTCTATGACAAACACGATACTAGGCAGCGAATAGGCTCGGAACTGAACGCCCTCCGCTTCCAGATATTCGACGCAAGTAGCGAGGCCGTTATAGGTGATCTGGGCATCGTGGAAAGCGATGCAGCCGTCGTCCTTTAACGCCGTAAGGCAGAATTTGAAGTCGGCGAGAACCGCCTCATCGGTGTGTTCCCCGTCGATAAAACACAAGTCGATCTTCTCACTCACCGCGGACTGTTCTAACGACCGCGAGTCGCCATCGATGGTCGTGATCTTGTCCATTTTATCCGGGGCGACGTCGCGCAGTTGTTCGAGCATCCTTTCGGTCGAATTGTTCCGGTAGGTGTAATCGAAGCCGCGTGCGTCCGGCTGCTGCAGCGGACGTTTGTCGATCGAATAAATGTGCGCGCATCGGTCGTCAAGCAAATGAGGCTGGATGCTGCCGCCAAGATAAGAACCGATCTCGAGATAATTATAGCCGGGCCGAAGATTTCGCACGGCAAGTTGGATCGCAAGGAACGACTGCTTGTCGTGCTCCGTCGACTGGCTTGTGATCTTTTCGAATAAATTGAGGTCAAGGCTGGCTATCGCCTGTTCGAAGTTGCTCATAAAGAAAAGAAAAAATTCTATCACAACTCCTTTCGCCCCGACCTCATGCACCGATGCTAAGGCAGGAACGCATTCGGCAGCGCCGTGTCGGTCGCGACGCCCCACTGAACGCTGGCGATGCCGGCCGTACTCTGCATTAAATACCACACGCCGTTGGACGGCCGGAAGACCGCGATGTCTGCTTTACCATCGCCATCGTAGTCGGCCGGAACCGGACGGTCGCCATCGAGTCCGAATCCGACGATGGTATAGCCCTGGTCGCTCGATCGATTGATGTACCACACGCTGTTCGACGGCCGGAACACGGCGATGTCGGTCTTGCCGTCTCCGTCGTAGTCCGCGGGTGCCGGAATATCGCCGGTCACGCCCCAGTGTATCGATCGAGGCTGGTTGCCTGAACCACTTGCCGCATACCACCAATCGCCGGTCGACGGCCGGAAGACAGCGATGTCGGCCTTACCGTCACCATCGAAATCGCCGATCAACGGCTGGTCTCCGGCAATACCGAATTGAGCGATGGCGATCTGTCCTGTCGAGCCGTATCGGTACCAGACGCCGTTTGACGGCCGGTAAAGAATAAAATCCGCCAATCCATCACCGTCGAAATCAGACGGGCGAGGCAGATCACCCGGTTGTCCCCAGCGGACATTCCCGGCTGCGTTATCTACGCTGCGTGCATACCAAAACTCGCCGGACGACGGACGGAAGATCGCCTCGTCCGTTTTCCCGTCGCCATCGAAATCTGCGGGTGCGGGGATGTCGCCGACGAGGCCAAACGTGAATTGCCCGACCTGTGAGTTAGCGCTGAAAAGCTCGTACCATATATTTTCCGACGGTCGGAATACGGCAAAGTCCGACTTTCCGTCGCCGTCAAAATCGAACGGCGTCGTAGAACCCAGAACGCGCGCAATTCGCATCTTCGGCTGGCCGTTGACGTAACCAAATTCTCCGGCTATAAGAATCTTCCCGCCCTGCAGCTTGATATCGAGGACCGCGTGGACCGTTCGCGTGTTGAATGCCGTGTCGAGTGATCCGTCGGTCCGGAGGCGTGCCATTCCGGATCGCGAAACGCCGCCTACAGTGTCGAACCCGCCGCCAACCAATATTTTTCCATCGCCCTGAATTGCCAGGCCGATGACGTTCCCGTCAATAGTTTGTGCGAATCCGGCGTCACGCGAACCGTCGGTATTTAGCCGGCCGATCCGTACCATGCTATTGCTCCCGCTCAGACTTGGAAAGGCTCCGCCTACGAGGACCTTTCCATCCGACTGCAGCGCGATAGCGAAGACGGTTCCGCTGGCGCCGGACGAAGTGTCAAAACTGCTGTCTACCCCACCGTCCTGGTTGAGCCGGGCTATCCGGGCGCGGTTAGCGACACCGATACCCGTAAAATCGCCGCCGATCAGAAGCTTGCCATCGGGTTGCCGCACGACGCAGTAGACATCGGCGTTTGGCTGAGCCAGATTAAACGTCGGGTCCACCTGACCATTCGACTGCAGCCGTACAACGCGCCTTGTAAACGGCGCATTGATCAGGTTGCCGACGACAACAATCTCGCCGCCAGGAAGAAGCGCGAGATCGAAGATCGTACTTCCCGCGTCAAACGATGCTGAGAATGTTCCATCAAGTGACCCGTCGGAATTCAATCTCTTGAGAAAGAAGTTCTCGATGCCGCCGACCAGCAGTTTCCCGTCGGGCTGTTCCACCACCGAGTTGAGGCTGATCCGCGCGACGGTGCTCGAGTTGAAATACGGCACGAATGCAGAATCCAAAGTTCCGTCGGGATTCAGTCTCGCCAGCCCGCGCCGGCGTACTCCATTGACGTAATTGAAATCGCCCGCGATGAGTATCTTGCCGTTCGCGAGAATAGTCATCCGTCGAACGCGTCCGCCGATCGAGAATACGTACTCCCGCGAGACGTCCGTCGAACCATCGCTATTTAGCAGGATTGCAGTGGTAGCAGTTGACACCGATCCTTCTCCGAGAAATACCCGGCCGTCGTTCATGACCGCGAGGTCATCGATCTGCGTCCCGGCCAGAGAGGGATTATTCACGAACGCGTTATCGAGGGTACCGTCGGCGTTGAGCCTCGCGACACGCTGCCGTTCGACGGAGTTGTATGCGCTGAAGTGGCCGGCGACCAGCACTTTCCCATCGGTCAATAGCTCGATTGCAAGCACGGTTCCATTCGCGCCGGCGTTGCCCTGATTAAACGTGAGATCAACTGTGCCGTTCTGGTGCAGTAGAGCAACGCGTCCGACAGCAAATCCGCTGACGGTGCTGAATACCCCACCAATAAGGAGCTTGCCGTCAGGACGGATCGTTATGTCGTACACGGTCCCGTTGTTGGTATCGAGATTGGCGAATGAGTTGTCCAACCCGCCGTCCGAATGAAGTCTCCGGACGGTACTGTGACCCGATACGAGTATTTTGCCGTCGCTCTGAATCGCTATGCTAAAGACGGATCCCACGCCGGGATTCGAAAAGCCCTGATCAGCGGTGCCGTCCGCGTTCAATCGAACTAGTAGGCCCGGACCTGGGCTGGAATCGCCACCGACGATTATCTTGTCATCGGGCTGGATCGCGAGGTCGCGAATATGGTTAGTGCCCGACAGCGTTATTACGTTAAATGTCGGATCGAGCGTTCCATCCGGGTTGAGCCGCCGCGGACCGCGGCCGTCACCGCCCCCGACTACTCCGGCGTAGTTCCCGGCGACAACAATTTTACCGTCAGACTGAATTCCGATTCCTGTTATTTCGGACCAGTCGCCGAAGATGCCCCCGACGCCGTAGAACTCAGGCGGACGGAAAGAAGTATCGACGGTGCCGTCCGCATTCAGTCGGGCGATGTTCGATGCCGGCTGACCATTGAACTCAGCGAAGGTGCCGCCGACCAGGATCTTACCGTCGGGCTGTCGCTCGATTACATTTACAGTGCCGACGAAGCTTCCATAGGCAGCGGCGTTGAAGGTTGGATCCGGATTCCCGGGGAGCTGCGCGACGACGGATGTAGCCAAGAGGAAGCTCAACATCGTCGGGAAGATCGAAACAATATATTTGAATCGGGATCTCATAGAAAATTACCATGTTCGATCAAGCGGGTTCGGAGAATCAGCTCAAACGAGGTCGAACGGTAAGGAGAGAATTGGCCGGGACCATCTGTCCGATCGATCTTGATGAGCAAGAAGGTCCCGGTAATTCGTAACTCAAGGAAGGAAGGCATTCGGTATCGCGACGTCTGTCGCGAGGCCCCACTGGACGCCGCCGATGCCGGCCGTACTCTGCATCAAATACCACACGCCGTTTGACGGCCTGAACACGGCTATGTCGGCCCTTCCATCGCCGTCGTAGTCGGCGGGAATCGGCCTGTCGCCGTTGAGTCCGAATCCGACGATGGTATACGTCTGATCGCTCGATCGGTAGACATACCAGCCACCGTTCGACGGCCGGAAGACGGCGAAGTCTGTTTTGCCATCACCGTCGTAATCAGCCGGGGCCGGAATGTCGCCGGTCGCGCCCCAATGAAGATAACGGTGTTGGTTGCCCGCGCTGCTCGCGGCGTACCACCAGTCACCATTCGACGGCCGGAAGATGGCCATGTCAGTCTTCCCGTCGCCGTCAAAGTCGCCGATCACGGGTTGGTCTCCGGGCAATCCAAAACTGAACTGCTGTTGGGGCGTCGATGTCGACATCCGATACCAAACACCATTGCTTGGCCGGTAAACGATAAAGTCCGTCTTGCCATCGCCGTCGAAATCGCCGGGCATTGGGATATCACCGTTCTGACCGAAATGGACATTTCCCTGGACTCCGGTAATGCTGCTCTTATACCACCAGTCGCCATTGGACGGACGCCAGATCGCGACGTCGGTCTTGCCATCGCCATCGTAGTCCGCAGGAACCGGAATATCGCCCGCTAATCCGAACGTTGGCGATGCGTAGGGGTCGCCATTGCTGAACAACTGATACCAGACACCTGTCGAGGGACGGTAAACCGAGTAGTCTGCGCGTCCGTCGCCGTTGAAGTCGAACAAGGTGCCAGCCCGCACGTCAGGCACGTTAAGACGCGCAATTCCGGGCCGTGAAGTATTCTCGACCGAGGTAAAGTTGCCGCCGATTACCACTTTGCCTGGTCCGGACGCGGCGATCGAATAGACCACAGCATTGGTACCCGTCGGTAGGAACACTGCGTCGATGGCGCCGCCAGGCCCGAGTCGGACGAGATTAGACCGCGGAGTTACTCCTACTAAACTAAAGGAACCGGCCACGAGCATGCTCCCGTCGGGTCGTAACAGAACGCTTTCAAGATTGTGAGATCCGCCCGGGCGACTGAAAATGGGGCCTACGAAACTAGGGTCCGGGCTCCCGTCGATATTACGACGGTTGATGCTTAGATTCCCACCATTTCCACTCAAGAAAACGTACTTCCCATCCGCCTGACGGTACATACGGTTGGAGTCCGGAACGCCCCCAGGATTGAAAGTCGCGTCCGTTGCACCCGTCGAATCGACGCGAGCCAAGTTTGGCTTCGACATCCCGTTCACGGTGGTGAATCTTCCACCGAACGCGATCTTTCCGTTCGGTTCAGTTACGACGGTTGTTACGACAGGACCTGTGGACGGTTCCAGAATAGGGTTAAAGGTTTCGTCAAGATCCCCGTTAGAATCGATCCGGGCAATGCCCGTCCTGCTTGCTCCGTTCACCGCCGAGAAACTGCCGACGATAACTATCTTACCGTCGAGTTGGATCGCCGCCGACACCACGCCGCTGCCGGTTATCGAGGTAGTGAAACCTCCATCGAGAGATCCGTTCGCATTCAAGCGGATAATTTTCGAGACTGACGCTCCGTTGTACGTGCTAAACGTTCCCATCGCCAGGATCTTCCCATCAGGGAGCGGCAGGATGTGGAGGGGAACGCTGTTAAAGCCAGTGCCAGGGTCGAAAGTAGTATCTAGAGATCCGTCAGCGTTCATCCTTGCAAAATTATTGCGCGGCGTCCCGTTCATTGCG
>JBKKAS010000126.1:0-18722 GCA_046714595.1 Pyrinomonadaceae bacterium
TTCGACGGTACCAAGCGTGAAGACACTCGGGATCGATGAGTTGTCAAAATTCTGCCAGTCACGCTTATTCTTCGCCTCCGCGTTCTCAGTGTTCGGAGGATCACTTCTGTTTATGTGTTCGAGGACCGTGGCGTTATCTGGCAGCGATGCAGAATTCTCGGCGGGTTCCGAAACAACCTTCTCGACGAATGAAGTTCCAGACTCATCGGTTTTCGATGTCGACTCGCCGGCGGCGGCCGCAGTCGCGGCGGCAAAAGTCGTGACCATCGAGCCGCGGAGATATCCTGCCGTCAACCAGGCGAGGACCGACGTTAACAAAATGTGCGAGACGACCGTCTCGAGATCGAAATTGATCGCGCGGTTGACGACTCCTTCGAACACGGCATCGGCAGCCATAAACAGCCCGCCGAAAATCAGTACAAGCGGCAAAGCGATGGCGAATCCGCGAAGCACGGAAAAAAGGTGCTTGCTGATCTTGTTGCCCGGCATCGAGTTCCAGTCAACGTCGGCGGCGAGTAGGGCGATCGGGCCAATTACCGAAGTGATTCCAGACCAAACGAAACCGGCCGCGTAATGAAACGCCCCGGCGACATTCGCTTTTAGGTCGAAGTTCGCGAGCAGAAGCACACCCATGATGATCAGGATAGCGCCAGTATCGTAGACGCGAAGCTCGATCGAATCACGGATGAGAAACATCGCCGCGAAGAACGTCATCGCCGCCGTCAATGCGATGGTGGTCTTGGTCAAAAGCTCCGGCCGGCGTCTCCGCATCAGCATCAACAGCGCCGCGACAAATGTCACGACAAAAAGAAACGCGTTCAGTCCCCACGGCGTCTGCCGTAGCAGAATGTTGCCAAGGACACCGATCAAAACCGAAACCTGTAAAATCTCAAGACCTGTCTTTGTTCTTTCGTTCATAAGAGTAGGGCGAACTGTTAGTCCGCCTAGCGACGGCCATCAGCCGTACCGCTGCCAGCTCAAGTTTGAGCTTTACGTCCGCGAATCTGAGGCGACGAGCATCAGACCAGCGAGAATCCCGGATAGGAGTCCACCGAACCAAAAAAGCATGAAGCCTGCGAACGGTAAGCTTATCGAATCTGCGGCGACGGGAAAGATACCAGACTCAAGTACGCAATAGACCAGGAAGCCGCAGACAACGGGCAAACTTAGATAGGCCAAAAAGCCAATCATGATAACTGATAAATGTTTTTCCGAATTCTCACCAGTCATACATTCCTCATCGCCGCGATCAAAGCTTCCATGTGATTGAGATAGCGCTCGAGCGCCGCACGGCCCTCGGCCGTGATCGAGTATTCGGTCAACGGCACGCGTCCGTTGAACGACTTCGCACAGCTCAGATAGCCGGCGTCCTCGAGCTTTCGGGCGTGGACACTGATGTTGCCATCCGTCGTATTAAGTAGGTTTTTGAGATCGGTGAAGCTGAGCTTTTCGTTAGCCGCCAGCGCGCTGACGATCCCGAGCCGCATTCGCTCATGAATAACCTTGTCGAGCGATTCCGACACCTGTCCCGCTGCTTTCTCAACACGCAGCGGCTGCGAGTCGTCACCCTTCTTTATTGCCAAATTATTTCGAGCCACATCAACCTCCATATCTCCGCGCGATGATCACTCCAAAGACAATGTGCAGAACCCCAAAGCTCGCACCCATCAGGTAGTTTCCGTAGACTGTCGGAAGAGCGAACGCGAGCGCGCCGATGGCGATGAACATCCAGCCCATCACAGGCACGACACGAACTGAAAACGCGCCGCCGGTTACGACCGCCGCGCCGTATAGCAGCATCCACACCGGAGCCATCAATTCGTAGTGCTCATAACGCCACAGCCCGAGCGTGATCGCGATGCCGCACACCAGCGGCGGTAAAAATCCGAACGCAAATTTTCGCGCCGGGGCCGAGATCAATGAAACCTTCGCGATCTTCGATTTCTGCCACATCGCCAGGATGCCGATCGCGAACGCGAGCAGCGCCTCGGTTAGCCACACAATTAGCCAGTCGCGCAAGTAGATTTGCTGCGAGGCGATGTATGCCGCCCCAATCGCCGTGACGCCCATCAACATGCCCCCGTAACCCGGCACTGCGGTGAAGTGCGTCGAGCGCTCCATCGTTTCGCGGATGAACCGGAGATTGTCCGCAGCTCGGTCGCTGAGCTTAACGGGCTCGTTTTCCTGGACTTCGTCGCTTCGGATCGCTTGTATCTTTGCCATCGCTTCATGCAAATATATGTGAGGCGATATTTTTTGTCAAGAACTTTGTAGCATAAAGTACACGGAGTTTAGAGTGCGGGCTTTAGGAACGTTGCTTTCTGTGACTAGCTGAAGCTCGCACTCTAAACGCTAAGCCTACCGCTTCGGATTTTTCGCGTTGACTACGTCGCCGTAGTTCACAAGCGGAGGAGCGGCTGGCTCGCCAACCGAATACGTCAGTCGCTTTCGCTGCATGAGGAAATTCTTCCCGTTCCATTTATAGAAGGTACGGGTAAAGTAGGTCGGGCAGCAGAGCTGCTCTTCATCACCGGTGATCTTTCCGGTTTCGGTCTCGCCAAGCAGAAAGCGGTCCTGGCCGTAGAGCTCGATGACGAGCTCGCCATTCTCAACCCTCATATCTTTCAAACCGCCATCGGCCCGATCACCGGTACGAAAATTCCAGAGCAGTTGCGGTTCAGTGTCTTTCCACCCGTAGACGTAAACGAGCTGAGGGATCGCGTTGCCGGTCGTCTCGACCTTTAATATAACGATCGCTTCGTCCTGCCCGTCGCCGGTAACATCGAGGTATTTTACGGTCACGTACGACATGCCGATCCGTCGCGTCGCTTTCGCTTCGACCTTTTCTTCGTCGGCCATGTCCTCGCCGATAAACTTCGAAACGGGTGTCCTTCGCCCATCTGTCAGCGTCAGGTCACTGCCGTCGGGATTCTGCCAGCCGCGCGGCAGCGGATATGTGAAGTTCTTGAAATCGTAGGATGCGAGGGGCGAAGAGGTTGTCTTGTTGCGATCGTCGAGAAGCTCTGCCTGCAGGTTTGGAAACGGATCAGATGGTGATGGTGAAGCTTCCGCGACGGTTTGTGGAGTGGCGGGTTCCGCATAAACCGCGTCCGCGTCGCTGCTGGATGATCGACACGACGAGAGTGCAAATAAAAGAACTGCAATAGCAATTATGGCTGCTATTTCTTTCATAAGATTTCGGATTTATCCGGCAGCTTTATGCCCTGGTCAAGCTGCGGTATTTGATCCGGTGCGGTTGGTCGGCGTCGACTCCGAGTCGACGTTTTCGATCTGCTTCGTACTCGCTGTAATTGCCGTCAAAGTACTCGACTTTGGAATCGCCTTCGAATGCCAGGATATGTGTAGCGATGCGATCGAGAAACCAACGGTCGTGGCTAATGACGACTGCACAGCCGGCAAAGTTTTCGAGCGCCTCTTCGAGAGCTCGCATGGTGTTTACGTCTAGATCGTTAGTGGGCTCGTCGAGGAGAAGGACGTTAGCTCCGGATTTTAGCATTTTAGCGAGATGAACGCGATTACGTTCCCCGCCCGAGAGCTGACCGACCCGTTTTTGCTGGTCCGAACCCGAAAAATTGAATCGCGAAACATACGCCCGGGCGTTCATCTCGCGCTTACCAAGCGTGACGAAATCGAGGCCGTCGGCTATCTCGTCGAAGATCGTCTTGTCGGCGTCGAGCGAGTCGCGCGATTGATCGACATAGCCGAGGTTTACGGTCGAGCCGACTTTGAACTCGCCGGCATCCGCCGTTTCTTGTCCGGTGATCAGCCGAAACAAAGTTGTCTTTCCGGCGCCGTTCGGACCGATGACGCCGACGATCCCCCCCGGCGGCAGCGAGAATTCGAGGTTCTCGAACAGCAGCTTATCGCCGTATGCCTTCGACACTCCGTGAGCTTCGACGACCACATCGCCGAGCCGAGCTCCGGGGGGTATGAAGATCTCGAGATCTTCGCCGCGCTTCTCTGACTCGGTCGCGACCAATTTCTCGTAGTCGTTGATGCGCGCTTTCGATTTTGCATGACGACCCTTCGGCGACATGCGGATCCATTCCAGCTCGCGTTCGAGCGTCTTCGCGCGCTTGTCTTCGGTCTTCTGTTCTTGGGCGAGGCGACCCTGTTTTTGTTCAAGCCAGCTCGAGTAATTCCCTTTCCACGGAATTCCCTCGCCGCGATCGAGCTCGAGTATCCAGCCGGCGACATTGTCTAGAAAATACCGATCGTGTGTGACGGCGATGATCGTGCCCTCGTATTTTTGCAGATGCTGCTCGAGCCAGCTCACGGATTCTGCGTCAAGATGATTTGTCGGTTCGTCGAGCAGGAGGATGTCGGGCTTTTGCAGAAGCAGACGGCACAACGCGACACGGCGCTTTTCGCCGCCCGACAAAGTCTTGATCGGCGTTTCGGAAGGCGGGCAGCGAAGTGCGTCCATCGCCATCTCGAGCCGCGCGTCGAGATCCCACGCATCCGCGTGATCTAGCTTTTCCTGCACCTCACCCTGGCGTTCGATGAGCTTGGTCATGGCATCGTCGTCCATCGGCTCGGCGAACTTCGCATTGATCTCTTCGAATTCTTTGAGAAGATCGACGGTCTCTTGCACGGCCTGTTCGACGATCTGCTGGACGGTTTTGGATTCGTCGAGCTTCGGTTCCTGTTCGAGATAGCCGACCGAGTATCCTTTCGAAAACACCACCTCGCCGTTGAACTCTTTGTCCGTTCCGGCGATGATCCGCAGCAAGCTGGATTTACCCGAGCCGTTCAGCCCGAGCACACCGATCTTCGCTCCGTAAAAGAACGAAAGGTAAATGTCCTTGAGGACGGGTTTCTTGTCGTAAAACTTGCTGACCTTGACCATCGAGAAGATGATCTTGTTGGGCTCAGGAGCACTCATAATATAGAAAATGACTTTAGCAAAAAAATGAGGATGTCTGAAACCCGACCCAAATCCATGCTTTCCGTGGTTTAGGTCGCCATTCGAACCGCAGAAGACCCGGAATGCACGGAAGGAGCGGAATAGAACAAGTATCTTATTATTCCCGTTTGCCAGCGGCGATCGAGCTTTCCGGACATCCTCCGAGAGAGGCGTGTTTGACCTCAGCGCGATCGCGCTACCAACTAGATATCGGTAACGGGATACCGTACCTGCAGAAACACCGAACGCGCTTTGCTCACGATGCAAAGGTCATTTTTTTTTGTTTCTTGCTTCGAAACTGCTTAGTCAAATCGCCGGTTTACTATAGGATGTTAGGTGCAACAACCTTTTCGAAAAGTATCTATAAGACCAGTAGGTTTGAGGCAGTCAGGAGTGGTTTTGTTTGCAAATTTGTTCGGCAGCACCAGGCAAGCAGGTTAGATGATTCCCATGATCCTCTGATAAACGATTTAGTAAGGAGAGTCTAAGGATATGACAGGTTTTCTACGTAACAAGTATCGAAATCTACGTTTTGCATGCGCAATCGTAATTTTGACCGCGCTACCTGTAACGGGTTTTGTTCCCACTCAATCCGATATCTCGAGGGAAGTCTCAAAAGAAAACTCCGTTGCAGATTTGAGTAACTTGCCTGTCTATTTCGAGGAGAATCAAGGACAGTTCAATCAGAAAGTCCGATACTTTGCGCGCGGAACGGAGGGTTGTTCATTGTTTTTGACGGCGACAGCTGCTGTTTATGTGCTTTCGGATCGTAAGTCGGGATTTGAAGATCCCGCGGTTCGTAAATCGCAGCTCGCCGATCGTAAATCCACAGCCGTTTATATGAGTTTGGCGGGCTCCGATTCGAACGCTGTTTTTGCGGGAACGGAAAAGTTGGATCATGGAACCAATTATTTCAAAGGCTCGGAGAACGACTGGCGGACAAATATTCCAAACTACCGCCAGGTTCGTGCGAACGGAATCTACGAAGGCATTGATATGGTTTGGTACGGCAAACCGCAGAGCGGCGTGCAGTACGATTTTGTCATCTCGCCGAACGCGAATCCCGACCGAATCGAATGGGAAATAAAGGGCGCGAAGAATGTTGAGACAACAACGGAAGGCGATTTGCTTATCACGACCGATCACGGTGATATTCGCCAGAGCAAACCCTTCACCTTTCAAGAAACCGACGGGTTAAGAACTGAAGTGGAAAGCCGTTTTGTCGTGTCGAAAACGTCTGAGTCGAATGCGGAATCGTTTAGAGTGAAATTCTCGCTCGGCGATTATGACCGTTCAAGGTCTTTGACTATTGACCCGTCCGTAAATCTGAGCGGCGTTGCTTTTTCAACCTTGACGGGCGGTCCGATAAACGACCAGGGAAATGCCGTTGCGCTCGATAACGCGGGTAGCATTTATGTGACCGGCAAAGTTCCGTCGCCGACATTTCCCACTACCGCCGGAACTTTCGATACGACGCATAACGGCATGGATGATATTTTTGTCATTAAGTTTAATGCCACAGGCTCGACGCTGCTCTACTCAACCTTTATTGGCGGAAGCGATGAAGACATCGCATTAGACATTGCCATTGATCCGGCGGGAAATGCTTTCCTGACCGGACTGACGATTGACGGAACGGTAGATTATCCGGTAACGGCGGGAACATTCGACACGACCCCAAACGGCGGTCAGGACGTTTTCGTGGCGAAGCTGAATGCGGCGGGTTCGACATTGATTTTTTCAACCCTTATCGGCGGAAGCGGCGATGAATTGGGATATGGTATTGCCTTTGATTCGTCCGGAAACGCCTTTCTAATGGGAGGAACGCTTTCTGCCAATTATCCTACAACCGCCGGAGCGTTTGATACTGGTTACAACGGCAGCGGTGATGTTTTTGCCACCAAAATTAATGCTAACGGCTCGGCATTGATCTACTCGACCTTTATTGGCGGAAGCGATTTTGACCATGGTAGCGGAATCGCTGTTGATTCGACGGGAAGCGCTTATTTAACCGGATACGCTTTCATCGCCCAAACTGCTTATCCGACAACGCCGGGAGCATTAGATACCACGCACAACGGTTTTGATGATGTCTTTGTAACCAAATTAAACCCCACGGGCTCCGCATTAACTTACTCGACGTTTCTCGGCGGCTTGGGAAGCGACAGGGGTTTTGGTATTGCGGTTGATTCGTCGGGAAATGCTTTTCTGACGGGACATACTTTGGATTCGACAACCGATTTTCCTGTAACTGCGGGAGCGTTTGATACGACTCATAACGGCGGCGAGGATGTTTTTGCCGTCAAGCTAAACGCCTCCGGTTCGGCTCTGATCTACTCGACCTTTCTCGGTGGCAGCGGTAACGACCAGGGACACGCCATCGTCGTCGATTCCGGCGGTAACGCGCATCTGATGGGATTTACGGATGATGCCGCTACCGACTACCCGACAACCGCCGCAGCATACAATCCGACCAATAACGGCGCCATCGATGTTTTCTTTACCAAACTCAATCCTTCCGGCTCGAGTTTGTCTTACTCGTCATTTATCGGCGGCAGCGGCATTGACCGAGGCACCGGCATCGTTCTCGATTCGTTTGGAAACGCCTATCTGGCAGGACTGACGCTAGACGCTGCGACGGATTATCCGACGACAAACGGAGCTTATGATACGAGTCATAACGGCGGAGCGGACGTTTTTTTGACCAAATTCAGCGGCGCGTCGAGGTCATTCGATTACGACGGCGACGGTAAAACGGATCTTTCAATCTTTCGCCCGACCGTCGGTGAATGGTGGCATCTTCGCAGCTCGGACGGCAGCAACGGCGCGGTTCAGTTTGGAAGTTCCTCGGACAAACTCATTCCTGCCGATTACACAGGCGACGGAAAGACTGATGTCGCGGTTTGGCGACCATCAACGGGTGATTGGTTTGTACTCCGTTCGGAAGATTTTTCCTACTTTGCATTTCCGTTCGGTTCGAATGGCGATACGCCTGTGCCTGCCGATTATGACGCGGACGGCAAAGCCGATGCGGCAATATTTCGCGCGTCAACCCAAACGTGGTATATCCACAACGCAACGACCGGCGGCACTAACATAATCACTTTCGGTGCGAGCGCCGATAAACCCGTCGTGGCGGATTACGACGGCGACGGCAAAGCCGACGTCGCGGTTTATCGTGCGAGTGGCGGACTCAGCGAATGGTGGATTCGAAGAAGTTCAGACACAGGCGTTTTCGCAGCCCAATTCGGCAATGCGACGGACAAAGCCGTCCAGGGCGATTACACCGGCGACGGCAAGGCTGATATTGCCGTCTGGCGACCCGCAAGCGGTGATTGGCTGGTTTTAAGAAGCGAAGATTTTTCTTATTTTTCTTTTATTTTTGGAGCGAGCACTGACCTTCCCGTTCATGGAGACTACGACGGCGACGGCAAATTCGACGCGGCAGTTTTTCGCCCGTCAAATGCGACATGGTATGTCCAACGCTCAACGGCGGGAACTTTGATACAGCAATTTGGCATTGGCGGAGATTTACCTACTCCGAACGCTTTTGTGCCGTAGATAAACAACGACCGTCCTGTGTTTCGCACGCTCGGAGTTCGAGTGCCACGCCACCCCACGTTCCGCTCCCGCTCCACGTGGGGCTAAAGATATTTCAGCGTGCTTCGCGCGCTTTCGGTCGGTGCCGGTACCGCGTCGACGTTCCATTCGTGGCTGGTTTGTTTGTTACTCAGTGAATCACTAGGTCCGCCTGCTTAAGCGCATGGTGTACTCACCAGCGTCGAATATATAGGGTCCGACATCCCTATAGTCGTCAAAGAGAACGCTCTCATCGTAATTATTCTCATATCCAAAATCGCGCCATACAATGTGGTTTTCCACTTTCTCAATCACTGCTGACACGGCTCCACAGCCCAAATCACCACACTCCGGGCAGACATAAATGCTCCTTCGGTCCGCCGGAAAATCCGCAGGTTCGAGCAACAAGAAACGATTCATGGCAATTTTATTATGCTCGGGAGAACCCCAGCCCAACGGTGAGATAACGTCACCTAACTTCTCGTAAAATGATTCTCCGTCAACGATGAAATCAAGGAACCGACGAGGAGTCTGGGCCTCGCCGAATGCACGTTCTCTCCACCTTAATTCAATCATCGACATCAACAATTACTTGATCAAAACCTGTCGAACGGGGAATTTCTCAATCCGACCCCGCTTCACCTCAAACCCAATACCGGGCCCATCGGGCGCCGTGATCGTTCCAGTCGTAGAAACTTCGACCTCTGGATCGATGATGTCCTCGTGCCAATATCTCTTCGAAGCCGATACATCGCCCGGCATCGTGTAACCAGCAAGCGTCGAGATCGCGATGTTGTGTGCACGCCCGATTCCCGACTCTAGCATCCCGCCGCACCAGACGGGCATTCCTGCGAGACGGCAAACCTCTTCGATCAATTTCGATTGTGCGTGCCCACCGACGCGGCCGTTTTTTAGATTGATGATCTTCCCGGATTTTAACGCGATCGCCTTCCGCGCATCGTCGGGTGATTTGATAGGTTCGTCGAGACAGATCGGCGTTTTGATCTGCCGCTGCAGTTCGGCATGGTCGATGATGTCGTCGTGCGGCAGCGGCTGTTCGAGCATCATCAGGTCGAATTCGTCGAGACTCTTTAGCTTGTCGATGTCAGCGAGCGTGTAAGCCGAGTTAGCGTCTCCCATTAGCTGAGTCTCAGGAAACTTTTCGCGAACGCGTTTGATGACGTCGTAATCCCAATGCGGTGCGATCTTGATCTTGATGCGTTTGTAGCCGGCATCGACTTCAGTCCGGATCTTCTCGATCAACTGCTCCACCGAATCCTGAATGCCGATCGAGACACCACACTCGATCTCGCGATTCACGCCGCCAAGATGACGCCATAGCGGAACGCCGAGCTTCTTCGCTTCGAGGTCCCAGCATGCTGTTTCGATCCCGGCCTTCGACATACGATGACCCCGAGCGCTCTTCATCAGATCAAAAACCGCAGCGGCGTTTTCGACCTCTTTCCCGACCACCATCCGTGCGAGGATCTTCTCCGTCGTGACCCAAGCCGAATCCGTCCATTCATCGGAGTAACCCGGCGTCTCACCGCACGTGATCTCGCCCCAACCCTCGGCTCCGTCCGTATCTTCGACGCGCACCAAAATTATCCGGCGCTCGTATGTGCGCCCAAAACTGGTCTCAAAAAAATGTACGAGCGGGAGATTTATCTCGGTGAGTTCGATGGATTTGAGTTTGAGCATGGCGACAAAGACATTAGGTTAGTGATTGTCGCGCAGGAATGCAATTTTGGTTCGAGCGGCGTTAATCAAATCAACAGAAGCTCGGCCGCTGCTGTGCTATTGAGTAATTTCAAACTGTACGAACTGCGTTGCCATGTTCCGCTTTGCTTTTGCCAGATTGTCGATGATCGTTATCTGAAGGACATAATCACCAGGCGACATCGATGTTCCCAGCGCAAGCGCGCCGGTAAAACTGGTAGTTTTCGGCTCAACGGCATTCGTCGGAACCACAGGCTGAACTGCACTTTCGAAAATGGGTTTACCGTCACGAAATATTCTTGTTTGATAGCTAAGATTCGGTGCCGTTACCGTTGCCTTTGCGTTATAAACGGTGAAGCCGTAAGTGAGAACCGTACCGCGTTTGAACTGTCGCAATGATGTGGCCGCCAAAGGATCGGAAATCATGCTCGGTGACTGACCGGCCTGGCGTTTCTGCCATTCGGCATACGGCAAGTTTTTTAACATGACGCCAGAGAGAACCAGACGACCTTTCGTAATGTTCGGAACCTCGACAAACTGGTTGGCCGAACCGAGCTTGTCACTCCCGTGGTCTCGCAGCGCAACACGAAGTTGGTAGGCACCCGGTTTCTTAACCGGGAAAGAAAAATCGTAGACAATTCCGCTTTTCAAGACCTGTTCGAAAGCCTCTTTCTGAAAGACCATCGCATACGTTTTCGACGTCTGATCGACCGCAATGCCGTTGTCGCCGAAACCGACACCGATAATATCGAACACCAGCTTCTTACCCCCGTCGGGCTCATCGGTGAATTTCAAGTCCTGAGCGCGGATATGAAGCAGCGAACGGATAACGTTTCCGGATCTCGCGGTATTGTAGAAAAGTGCGTTGAGCTTTAGCGAGATGTCGTTGACCGCGAAGGGAGACGTCAAAGATGTCATAAGGCGCTGTGCAGGCGTCTGGTTCGCGCGGATCATCCTTTCGTCGCTTACGCCAAAAAAACCGCTGCGGTACCGCACGCGCGTACCGGGCCGGGTCACCTTGATTTCGAGCCGGTTGAAGCGCCGTGTCCTCGGATCAAATGTCGCGTCATCGGGTTCGTAAGCGATCAGATAGAAACTCTGGTCGTCGAGTATCTTTCTTATGCCTCCGCTTAAATCGTTGTTGTTGACAATGGAGATCCCACCGGTCTGGCGCGCAAGATACTGCAGCCCGCCCTGCGTGTCAAAAAGCCTGTCTCGGCGACCCGTCATCTCTCGCTCGATCTCAGCAGGCGGCCTGCCGCTGGTATTGTCAGCCGCAGTGAGTCCGGTGATCTGCAGCCCTCGGGCATCCATCGTGTAAATCACGACCGACGCACGGTTCGCCAGGTCGACAAGACGGCGGAGACTTTCCATCACACGCCCTGAATCCCTGAACCCTAGACCGTCCACGGTAAAGAGCATGAAGCCGTCCGATAGCAGCATGATTGACTTTCGGCCTGGCAGTTCCCGCATGCCGCGTACGACATAGTTCACCGCTCCGAGCGTTCCCGTTGCGAATATACTTTCGCGGAAGTCATTGAATTCCCGCTCAATACCTTCCTGTGTCCGTTCGCCCGGCTCAGGTTCGGCATCCGGAGCCCCGGTATCGATCTTTCCCTCCATCGGCGCAAACGCTCCGATATTTCCTGAACCATGGGGGTTCCATCGCAGTCTCTCGATGGCTGCATGAAGTTGACGCCTGTCATTCGTAAACTGCTGAAGAGCACCTATCCCCGCACCCGTACGAATGATCGCGACGAGGTCACCTTCCTGCATCTGTTCATCGACGAATTTCTTAAGTGCCCGGCGCACATAGTAAGTGCTTTCAGACGAAAGTGTGAGATCGTCGACAACAAGAGCGATGGTACGGCGCACCTGCTCCGGCCTGACCACTGAGGGGGGCAGTGCGACCGGTTTGTCGGAACTATTTTTGACCGTCTCGGCAGTCGTACGGACACTCGAGACGAATGAAAAGTTCGTGACCTTTTGCTTCTCGCCGTTTTCGAAAATCTCTATCTCATCGGGTTTCAGATCGGTAATAATTCGTCCCCTACTGTCTGTAACCGTCACATCGACCTGGATCAGCGCGGTCGTGATCTTTACAACGTCTGCATCGTCCGCCGGCGGCGGTGCAGGCGAAGGCGTGGGTGATTGAGAAAAAGAGTGCAGCACCGCACTAAACGTGATCGTGAGGATGGCGAAGAATCGTTTCATAAATGGAAGTGCCTGAGCAACATTTATCTAGGGGAGCGGGGCGTGCCTGCTCAACCCAATCAAAAGCAAAACTAATCGATGACCTCAAATTGAACATACTGCGTGGCGATACGCTTCTTTTCTTTCGCCAAACCATCCGTGACGATGACCTGGAGTACGTAATCTCCTGGTAGAAGATTTTTGCCGAGCAAAACCGCGTCCGTAAAGACGGGTTCCTTGGTGCCCGGCTGCAAGCTTAGATCAAGCTGACGCTCCTCACCTTCGAACACTTTTTTTCGGTCGTGAAAGACGCGTGTTTGAAGGCTGATCTGCGCCTGGTTCGCCGAAAGCGTAGCGTTATAGATCTCGACGCCGTACCGCAGTACTGTCCCGCGCTTGAAGCGCCGGAGCGAGGTATCCTGAAGCCGGTCAGGCTTGGCAGAAGTTGCGGACGCGTTCGCAAGGACTTGCGAGCTTCCGCTAATCAACTGGTTCCAGGCGACCTCGGACATATTCTCCAGAAGGATCCCTGAAAGGGTTACGCCGTGTTTCTTCAGATTCGGCACCTCGATAAATTGATTTGCGGAGCCGACCTCCTTGTTTCCCCGATCGAAAATGGCGACCCGCATTTGATACGCACCGGGCTTCTTTACGGGAAAGATAAAACTGTACGAGAAACCCTCGGCGAGAATTCGATCGTAAATTTCGGGCTTGAGTGTCATAGTGCCGACGACGTTGTTCTTATCGACCGGAACGCCGTTATCCCCGTAGCTGATCGCGAGAATGTCGAACACCGCCTGGTAGTGGCCATTCGCGAGGTTTGTGAATGCAAGGTCCTTAGCATTTATGTGCAGGAACGAGTGCACGTAGTATCCGCGCTTTTCGTTGTGACCAAACAGCGCATTCAGCCGCAGATTGATGCCGTTCACGGCGAAGGGTGAAGTCAGCGCCCTCATGATCTTTGTCGGCGTGTTCAGGTCGATGCGGATCTTCTTTTCCTCTTCTTCATTCTCGACAAAGAAGCCGGTTCGATGCCTGACCTTTGTGTCCTTTCGGTTAACTTTCACCTCGAGCCTGTTGAATTTGCGCTTCTCGGCGTCAAACGACTCCGCGTCCGGCTCGTATGCGACAAGATAAAAGCTCTGATCATCAAGCGCCTTCTCGACGCCGTAGCTCATGTCATTTTGATTTACGTAGGCAAATCCGCCGGTTTCTTTGGCAAGGTAAACCAGTCCCTGTTGTGTGCTGGAGATCTCACGGCTGCGGTCGCCTTCTACTCGCTGAATCGAGTTGAGTGCGGTCGGGTCCAGAAATGACGGATCGGCAAATCTGTCAGCCGCGGTCATACTCGTGGTTTCCAGCCCGCGAGCATCGATGGTGTAGAACACGACCGACTCGCGATTGGCGATGCTGATTAGCTCCTTTAAGAAGTCGAGCGTGCGGGCGGCGATGTATCCGTCGCCGCCGCTGATGGGCAGAACGTTGCCGCGTTCGTCGGCGAGAAGGCGAGGCGGCGCTACTGACTCTCTTATACCGGGAAAGATCTGAAAACCGTCCGAGAAAAGGATCACGGATTTTCTGCCAGGCAGTTCGCCCATGTTCACGACGATATACTTGAGCGCTCCGAGTGTACCCGTAGTGAACAGGCTCTCGCGAAAATCGTTGTTCTCATCGTAAAAATCCTTTTCGGACTGAATCTCGGCATTCGACACGAACTTGTCGCCCGTGGAACGTCTGTCTTGACTCATTGTCGGCTCGACCGGATCGAAGGAACCGAACCGTCCGCGGCCGGCCGAATTCCACTTGACCCGCTCTATAGCGGCGTAGAGCTGCTGTTTATTCGAAGTGAACTGCTGAAGTGCACCGATGCCGCCGCCGGTGCGGATAACGCCTACCAGGTCGCCGTCCTGCATCTGTTCGTCGACAAATTTCTTCAACGCACGCCTCGTGTAGGCAGCACTTGTGAACGAGAGGGTGAGGTCGTCAACCACCAGCGCGATCGTCCGTCTAACTTGTTCCGGTCGCAATACGAGCGGTGGCTCGGGAGCGGCCGCCTTGGATTCGTCCTTTTTCTTTTTCTCCCTCGAAGCTTTCTCGGCCTTCGAAACGAACGAAAATCCAGTGACCTGCTGCCTTACGCCATTCTCGTATATCTCGACTTCGTCAGCCTTGATATCGCGGATAATTTTTCCGCGATTATCCGTAATCGTCACGTCGATCTGGATCAGCGCTGTCGAAACCTTGACGACCTTTCCGTTATCTTCGGGCGGCGTCGGCGCGGGCTGTGCGGTCTGCGAGTATGCGGCGGACGTAAACAAAAGGATCAATGTTAGAACGATCGAGAATTTCCAAGACATATTTGTTCTGAGCATCAACACCTCGTGCGTTAGAGCAATTCAAATTGAACGTATCGCGCAGCTACCGTCCCCGTGTTCGAGCCATCCGAGACGACGACCTACTCTTGCTCGTACGATCCGGCTTGCAATAGAGTGCCGAGGGCAAGGACAGCAATGCCATTTTTCATACGCAAACTTCTCCGGGGATCACGGGATTTTTCTCTGGTATCATATAATTATTAAACTGGTTTGGAAAGGCTTTCTCAGCCGGGCAAAACCTCCGTTCAAGCTCGCATCAAACATCCGGGAGTTCACAAGTAAATGCTGTCAAGATTCGTTTCTTTTTTTGCAGGTATTGTTTTCGTTTCGGCACTATGCACCGTCGGCTGTTCGGCTCAGCAGACCGAGGAGCAGGCGCTGCAGAGCTTGCGTGAGATGATCCGCGAGGGCAAAGGACCTTCCGATGGCTACGTTGCCGGCATCGAGTCGCGTTTTGCCGGGAAGCGAGCGGGGCTTCTTGCAAGACTTTTGCGGGCGAAGATGAAGTTCGACGTTAAGGACTTTGCCGGAGCCGCGGCGCTGCTGAACACCGACGAGTTCCGAACGAAAACGAAAGTTGCCGACCACGCACTATGGCTGCGAGGTCGTGCGTTACACGAAGCCGGAGACTTTGCCGGAGCGATGGCGGTCTTCTCACGCCTGATCACGGATTTTCCCGATTCTTTATACGTCAGCCAGGCGAGACTGAACTGGGCATCATCAGCGACCAAGGTCGGACAGGCCGCGCGAGTATCGGGCTGGCTTTCCGAATTGAACGAAGCCAGAAACGCGGAATCGAATCTGCTGACGGCCGAAGCGTACGAAGCCGAGGGCGATCAGGCGAACGCTATTCGATCGTATCGAAGGGTTTATTTCTACGGTGCGGGCAGCGACGCGGCCAAACAGGCGGAGGCGAAGCTCGTCTCACTGTCGCAACCGATGACGCCGCAATCGGCGGACGAAGCGTTTGCTCGAGCCGACCTCCTGCTCGCTGCAAAAAATTTCACCGCGGCGGAGAAAGCGTACGCCGAATCGACCGCCGCATACCCGACGGCGGTAACAGCGTCGGTCAAACTTCGACATCTAACGGCGCTCTCGAATCTCAAAAGAGCATCCGAGGCACAGGCCGCATTTAATGGCATCCCGACAAACGCCCGCGAAAAAGAGCAAGCCTACTACCAACTGGCAATGGCGTACGCAAGGGCCCGGCAGTGGACGCAGGCCCGATCGACGGCCGAAGATATGCGTCTGAAATTTCCAGCCGGAAAACTGACGCCGAAGACATGGGTGGATGTTGGGATGACGGCTCGCGACGCAAAGAACAAGCTCGAGGAGCAATCGTTCCTCCGCGCCGCGGTCACTAGTTTTCCTGACGCCGTCGAGGTCGCGGGCGCTCAATTCGAACTCGCGTGGATCGAGCATGAAAACAAGAATGTTGCTGTGTCGTCGCGGATGCTGACCGAGCACCTGGCACGCTACGCCGCACGCGATACGACGAATCGAGGAAAGGCAGGCTACTGGGCGGCTCGCGATTCGGAACGCGCCGGCAAAACCACCGAAGCGTGTGCGCTATACCAGGGAGTCATGTACCGCTACTCCGCAAACTGGTACGGATATCTGGCCGGTCAAAGACTCGCGGCGATGAGCTGCCCGGCAGGCGTCCCGGCAGGATCGCTCGTTGCGGCGGCGGTCGCGAATCTCAAAACGATAACGATCGCTCCCGAAACTTCTACTGCTAAAGAGACGGCACGCACCGAAAAGAGCGACGAGCTGAGCCTTGTCGGACTATTCGACTGGGCCATCGACGAGTTGGAGGAAGCAAAGAAAACGGCGCAGAATTCGCCGAAGATCAACCTCGCTCTGGCGCGTCACTATCGCCTGAAGGGCGACAACGTGAATGCCCTGCTCGCGCTCGCGAAAAGTTACCCGGACTATTCGCAGATGTTCCCCGAAGAGATGGGCCAAGAGGAATGGGACATATTTTATCCGCTGACAAACTGGGATCAGATAAAGGCGTGGGCAAAGAATCGCGGTCTCGATCATTACCAGGTCGCCGGGTTGATCCGTCAGGAGTCTGTTTTTAATCCGCGAGCGTCGTCACACGCGAATGCCTATGGCCTGATGCAGCTTCTGATTCCGACGGCCCGGGCAACGGCGCGAAAGTATGGATCGACGGCGCCGATCACCATCGACAGCTTGTTTCAACCCGCCGTTAACATCGAGCTGGGCACCGCCTATATGCGCGATCAGTTCGACAAGTTCGGGCGCATCGAATACGTTGCCGTCGCGTATAACGCCGGACCGGGACGCGTGAACCCGTGGCGTGCAAGTCTGCCGATCGAGATCGACGAGTTTGTCGAAGGGATCCCGTTTAAGGAAACGAAGGGATACGTCCAGGGCGTGATCCGGAACTCGGCGCAGTATCGAAGGTTGTACGACGAGAATGGTAACTTCAAACCGAACGTCGGGACGCGAGCCCTGAGAGGCGAGATCGACTCACGGCCCGCCGAACAGATCGCCACCGAGTTCCCCGATGTTGTGATTGACGCAAACAGCGGTCGCGAATAGCATGCTCCCGTCCTTGTTTAGGAGGGGTGGCCGAGCGAAGCGACGTCGGGGTGGTAGTTACGATGAATCAGATTCTTTTGGACTACCACCCGCCCGCCGAAGCGGCGTGCACCCCTCCTAAACAAGGAGGGGAGTCTGTTTGTCGCGTCCTACCAACTACCTACAAATTCTTCAACACATAATCCGTCATCATCGTATACCAGTGCTTTACCTGAGCTGGATTCGAGATGCCGTGACGCTGGGTCGGGTAGATCATCAGGTCGAACTGCTTACCCGCTTTCTGAAATTCGTAAGCGAGCTGCATCGTGTTCTGCATGTGCACGTTGTCATCCATCCCGCCGTGGATCAGCAGCAGCTTACCGTTAAGATTGTTGGCCGCGGTTAGGACCGACGTGCGCTTGAAGCCTTCCGGATTATTTTTCGGCTGCAGCATGTAACGTTCGGTGTAGATCGAATCGTACAACCGCCAGTCGGCGACCGTTCCGCCCGAGATCCCCATCTTGAACACGTTGCTATGCGTCAGCGCGTAGCTCGTCATCATCCCGCCGAAGCTCCAACCCCAGATGCCGATGCGATCGCCGCTGACGTACGGAAGCGACTTTAGATAATTGACGCCGTCTTCGATGTCCCGCAGCTCCAGGACCATAAAGTTCTTATATCCCGGCCAAACGGATTCTTCGCCCTTCCCGCTCGCCGTGCGGTTGTCGCATATCCAGATGATATAGCCTTTCTGCGCCATCATCTGGTGCCACATGTAACGCGAGCCGCCCCAGCGGTCGGCTACCGAAGGCGCGTGCGGACCGGCGTAGGTGTATTGCAGGACGGGGTATTTTTTGTTCGGGTCGAAATCGGGCGGCTTGATCATCATCGCCTCCATCTCAAACCCGTCGCGCGTTTTTACTTTCATGAACTCGGGAGTCCCGAGCCGGTACTGACCGAGCGCCGGCACTGGATTCTCGTTGATCGCTTTTACGAGCGTTCCGTCCGCGCGATACAGGCGCTGCTGCGATGGCGTTCTCGCATCGCTCACGCTGTCGATGAAAAATGTAAATGTCGGATCGAACGAAGCGGAATGCGTGCCCGGTCCTTTCGTCAGACGCTCGACGGTACCGTCGGCGATCCGAACGCGGTACGCGTTCTCGGCAATGTGGCTGTCCTTCGTCGCGGAAAAATATGCCCAGCCGTTCTTCTCGTCGACGCCGTAAAAATTACGTATCTCCCAATCGCCATCGGTCAACTGCCGAACGAGCTTGCCGTTGTTGTCATACAGATACAAATGCCGCCAACCATTTCTCGCCGACTGCCATATCGCGGTGCCGCCCGCGAGGAATTCGGGATTGTCGTAGACCTCGACCCACGCC
>JBKKAS010000127.1:0-2894 GCA_046714595.1 Pyrinomonadaceae bacterium
CTAAAAGGATTGTCGAAAACCGAGGTCCGCGAGTTCGGTGAATTGTATCGCCGGGCAGCGACCGATCTCGCGATCGCACGCGCCGAGACGCGCGACCCGAAGCTGATAAATTATCTCAACAGCCTTGTTATCCGCGCTCACGGAAAGATCTACCGGGCAGAAGGCGAAGGTACCAGTATCATCTGGAAGTTCTTTTCAAAGGAGTTTCCGCAGACGTTCCGTGCGAACTGGGTGTACATGGCGCTTGCGGGTTCTACCTTTCTAGTTTTCGGGCTGATGGGGTTTATCGCTACCTGGCTCGACACGGACTTCACGCATTTTGTTTATCTCTCGGGAATCACCGAACGGATCCAATCCAACCAACACTGGTGGCTCGACCTTAACAAGGCGAATCAGATCGGATCGAGCGCGATCATGTCGAACAACATCCTGGTGACGATGCGGGCGTTTGCGATGGGCGCATTGCTCGGTGTCGGCGCATTTTACGATCTCGCGTTTGAAGGAGCGCGGCTGGGCAGCGTGTTTGCGGCTTGCTATAAGCTCAATCCGCCGTTCGGCGATGCTCTGGCGACGTTCGTCGTGGGTCACGGAGTTATCGAACTTTCGACCATCTTCTTCTGCGGCGGAGCAGGAATGATGATCGGCTACGCAATAGTAAATCCCGGCGATCTTACCCGATCTCAAGCACTGAAAAAGAAAGGTATGGAAGCGGCAAAGATCGTCATCGGATGCGCATGTTTTCTTGTCGTTGCGGGTTTGATCGAAGGTTTCATATCGCCGTCGGCGCTGCCGGCGGCGGTGAAGATCGGCACCGGTATATTCAGCGGCCTGGTGATGTACTCGTACCTGTTTGTTGCAGGAAGGACGTTGCCCGCGGTGGAAGCGGCTATCGCGGTGTAATGTAGAAATCGAGAATGCTTCCGGTCCGCGATCTCTCGACAAGACTCCGATAGACTCTGCCGCCAAAATTCCCATAATTCTTATCGACCGGAGTTTCCCAAAACTGCATTTCGAATCCGGCCCGCTCTATCATCGCTCGAAGCGTCTTCGGCGTGAAAAAATAAAGATGATGCGTCGCCGCGTAGTGCCGCCATCGCTTCCGCTTTAAACCGAGACGACTTTGCAAATTCTTGACGCTCGCGCTGACGCCGCTAAGATTTGGAACTCCGATGAAAACAAGACCGCCCGGGTTTAATAGTTCACGGCAACGCGCGAGTTCGACCAGCGGATTCTGCAGATGCTCGAGGACGTGATTAAACCGAATGACGTCGAACGTCGCACCGCCAAAATCAATTTCAGGAAGGCACCCTTCCCATAGCGGGCACGTAAGCTTCTGAGTCTCGGGAGACAAGCGGATATCCGCGCCGAAAGTTTCCCAACCATTCTCTTTTGCAAACTCGAGAAACGATCCGTTGCCGCAACCGACATCCAGCACCGCGCCCTTTTTACCGATCAGGCGCTCGAAATTGGAAAGCTGCCGGGCATACGCTTTTTCGTTCGCCGACTCTTCGTGCCCGGGACAGTAATCTGCGGTGTAAACCTTTTCGGCAAGCTGCTCGAAAGTAAGACGCGGACTTTGGAATTGAAGCCCGCACCGCTCACACTGGCAAAGCTGAAACCCCTGATAATCGATGGCGAAGCGCATCGGAGGCTGGTCGCACATCGGACAGTTTACGGCGACCGTCGGCGTGAGCTCGCCGCTCGCGATCGCTCCTTCTTTCCCAAAATAAGTGTCGGATTGCTGAATCACAAATGTCTATTTCCCGCTGACGCTGCACTCGGCGCCTTCCGAGTCTTTGAAGCGCGCAATGCGCTGGCCGACTCGATAGACTCGACAGACTCGATAGACTTCCTTCAGACTACTTCACCCCGCGTAATCTTCTCATTCAGGTGGACCTTATCGAGATATTTTTTCGCTGCGTCGGTCTGGAACATCTCGCGCTCTTCCTCGTGGTCAGTGACAGGCTCGAGCGCAAGGTCCATATACTCGAGCCGCTTCGGGTCGTGTTTGACGCGGCGATAGATAAGCCGCATTCGCGTGTACAAAGTGACCCACTTTAGCTGTTTCTTCAGTGTCTCGAAAAAATATCTAGGATAAAAGACAAGCGGATTCTCGATGACGAATCCGGGCCTGCGATTTAGCCGGACCTTTCGTCGAAAGAATCCGCCCTCGAGAGGATGAATGCCCTCGATATCGATACAGCCCTTGAACCAGACGATGAAGAACATCGTTTTGCCGGGGCTTGTTCCGGTCGCGATAGCACGTCTGAGAACCGTCTCGACATGCGCGTCGGTGTAATAAGTTTCCCAGGCGGTACGGTACGTGTCGCGCCACTCGTCTCGCGACATTATCGGGTGACCCGTGACGTCGTGATTGAGATCGTACTTGTTGAGATCGGCATCCATCGCGATGTGCGATTCGTGAAGCTTCTTGTGGTCTTCGGATCCGGGCAACGGCGTAAGATAAAAAAATTCGAGCAGGTCGACCGGCAGCTCACGTTTGATGATCTCGATGTCATGAATAACGGACTCGCGCGTGTCACCCGGAAAACCGAGAATGTAACCGCAGTAGGTGACGATCCCGGCTTCTTTCCAGGCGAGTAGCATCTGACGATAATCGGTGATCTTGTTCTGACGTTTCTTTGCCCCGAGCAAACTGTCGGGATTGATGTTTTCGAGACCGATGAAGACGCGCTTCACCCCGGCGCGTTTACTTTTTTCGATGAAGTCCGGCAGCTTGTGACAGAGAGTGTCGACCTGAATGATAAAGCTGATCTTCAGTTTTTCGACTTCACGAAGATAGATAAGCTTGTCGAGTATCGGTTCCCAATCTTTGTTCCGTGCAAAGTTGTCGTCGGTGATGAAAAACGAATGCAGGCCTTGTTCGACGTTGA
>JBKKAS010000128.1:0-3688 GCA_046714595.1 Pyrinomonadaceae bacterium
GATATGGATGGAGAACTAGGTATGAGCATGGAAGACCTTACCTATTTTTTAGAAATATTTATTGCGAAAGAGGTAGTGGAAGATTACGTGGAACGAAACAACGGGAAGGAGCTTTCGGAAGAGCGACGACTTGAAGTGATAGCCTTTTACGCTTCGAACGATGCCTATATCGAATGATTTGGACAAGACAGCGTGTCCTCGTGTTTCTTTCGTGCTTTATACTCTGCATCTCCCCTCCCGGTTTCCTCTATGGTAAAACTGAAACATGGCGTCAGGTTTTCCCGATCCGCAATCGCACGAGTTTCCCGAGTGGATCCTGCTGGAAGATTACTTTTATTACGCGCGGGATATCGTCAGTTTTGGCGATGATCTCACGGTGGCCAATCTTCAAAGGGCGTACAGCCTGGGGATTTTTCCGTGGCATGTCGAGGGATTGCCGCTTCCGTGGTACTGCCCCGAAAAGCGCGCGATCCTGGAGTTTTCCGCGCTGAACATTCCCAGAAGTTTGGAACGAGCCCGGCAAAAACGTCCTTATACGTTCACAATCGACGAAGCATTCGGAAAGGTCATCAGGCGTTGCGCGACCGTGCGGCGCTCTGGCCAGGCGGGGGGCACCTGGATCACGCCAGAATTTGCGTGGAAATATTTCGACCTACATAAGGCCGGGATGGCACATAGCGTCGAAGCCTGGGACGGCGATGGTAAGCTTGTCGGCGGCGTTTACGGCGTTGATGCTGGCGGTGTCTTTTGCGGGGAGTCTATGTTTCATACAGCCGATAACGCATCGAAGCTCGCCCTTCTCTTTCTGATCGACCACCTCAAGGAACGAAACGCGACATGGCTCGATGTACAGGTAATGACGCCTCACATGCGGATCTTCGGCGCCCGCGAGATTCGCCGCAAGGAATTCTTGCGAAAGTTGAAAGAGACGCAGGGGTTTAGGCTAAAACTGTTCGACGACAGGTCAGAACCACCTGCGTAAGCGGGTGGTCGACACGCGTGATCGAATCGAGCCGGACAAGCAAAGGACAGTGATCCGTCGTTCACACCACCCGCTTACGCAGGTGGTACTGACTGTTTTGCGGCATAATGACGCTATGACAAATTCATTTCTTATCTACGGAGCGAACGGTTATACCGGTGAATTGATCACTCGATTCGCAGTCGAGCGTGGAATGAAGCCGATTCTCGCCGGGCGCAATGCGATCAAGATCGAAGGGCTTGCGAAGAAGCATCATCTTGACTACCGGGTTTTCGGGCTCGACGAAAGCGACCGGCTTGATGCGGCGTTGCAGGAAGTCGACATGGTGCTGCACTGTGCCGGACCGTTCTCGATCACGTCGAGAAAGATGGTCGAGGCGTGTCTGAGAAATCGAAAACACTACACCGACATCACCGGCGAGATCTCTGTTTTCGAGTCAATGGCCGCTCTCGATGATAAGGCGAAAGCCTCAGGCGTGATGGTCATGCCGGGTGTCGGGTTTGATGTCGTCCCGTCGGATTGCCTGGCGCGGCACCTGAAAGATCGCCTTCCATCGGCGACGCATTTGTCGCTGGCGTTCTATGGGATGGGCCGCATATCGCACGGCACGCAAGCGACGATGACGATGAACGTCGGCCGCGGCGGGGCGATCAGAAAAGATGGAAAGATCACGCCAGTCATAGCGGCGTGGAAATCGCGCGAGATCGACTTTGGCGAAACTAAGAAGACCGGCGTCACGATCCCATGGGGTGACGTTTCAACGGCCTACTATTCGACGGGCATTCCGAATATCGAGGTCTTCACCGTAATGCCAAAGCAGAATCTGAAGATGCTCAAGCTTAGCCGATATCTCGGCTGGCTGCTGGCGACAAAGCCGGTGCAGGAATACCTGCAAAAACAGATTCCCCCCGGCGGACCGAGCGATGAGGAGCGGGCAAAAGGAAAGACATTATTGTGGGGCGAGGCGTCGGACCTGAACGGCAACCGCGTCGAGTCGCGAATGCAAACGCCCGAGGGCTACACCATCACGGCGCTTGCCGCCCTCAACATCACACAAAAGATCCTCGACGGAAATTTCACACCAGGATTCCAAACTCCGGCGAAAGCGTACGGTCCCGATCTGGTTCTCGAGATAGAGGGTGTGAGTCGCCAGGACGTCGACGGCTGATAAGTACGAAAATTCCTTTCCATAGCGCTCCGTCTGTTATAGGATGCACGGTGAAAAGCATCAACATGAACACCTCGATTGGGCTGGTTGAAGCTTGACGTTTCTTCTCCCAACAGCAATCAGCGAGGAGATGGAATATGCTTGCGAATTCTGGAAAATTGAATCGGTATTTTCACTTATCGGCTGTCTATCTTCTACTCGTAGTCTTCGCGTTGCATGGGAGTATAGTCGCCGCCGGTTCGCTCGACCAGACGTTTGGCGGAGGGGGGCTTGCGTTTGCGCGCGTCGGGGCCACATCCATAGGCAGTGACCTGGCGATTCAAGCGGACGGAAAGATTGTCGTTGTTGGCTATACTCCTTGGGCCGTCGGCACTCCCGATTTTGCCGTCGCCCGCTTCAATACGAACGGCGCGCTCGACTTGTCGTTTGATGGTGATGGCAAGGTCGTAACGCCCGTCGGAACAGATTTCGATGAGGCGCACGCCGTGGCGATTCAGCCGAACGGAAAGATCATCGTGGCCGGCAGTGCGAGAGTCGCAAGTCGTGACGATTTTGCGCTTGTCCGCTACAACGCCGACGGTTCGCTCGATGCAACTTTCGACAGCGACGGAAAGGTCATAACGTCGATCGGTGCCGGATATGATTACGCTTACTCGATCGCTATTCAAACGGACGGGAAGATAGTTGTCGTCGGTGAATCGGAGCTGGTGCTCAATTCCAGCGATTATTTTGCAGCCGCTCGTTATAATCCGGACGGCTCGCTCGATACGACGTTCGACGGCGATGGAATAGTCACGACGTTTCTTAGAAACGCGCCGGAGATCGACGCGGCGTACGCCGTTGCGATCCAACCCGACGGCAAAATCTTGATGGCGGGCAGGAGTTATCTGGGACAACATACTGATTTCGCCCTCGTCCGCTATAACGCGGACGGCTCGCTCGATACTTCGTTTGATGGCGACGGCAAGCTGATAACCGGGGTTTCACCGACCGGTTCCCACGACGGCGCTTCCGGAATTGCTCTTCAGGCTGATGGAAAGATCGTTGTGGCGGGAAGTGTCACTTATGCGGGATTTGACACCGATTCTGCCGTCGTGAGGTACAACCCGAACGGTACGCTCGACACCTCGTTCGATGGCGACGGTAAACTTCTCATCTCATTCGGTCACCTCATCGAATCGTTCGCGGACGTCGAAGTTCAGTTGGATGGCAAGATCGTTGCCGTCGGTTCCAAATCCAACAACTCGGGCTCGCCCACCGGGTATGACATAACGGTCGCGCGATTGAATACGAACGGTTCGTTGGATACGACCTTTGACGGAGACGGCAAGGTCATTTCGCAGGCACCCCCATACAGCAGTTTTGTAAAGAGCGTGACGATCTTGCCGAACGGAAAGATCGTCGTCGCCGGATCCGTAACTGCCCAAAGCGATGCGCAGTTTATGGTGGCCCGTTATATGGGCGATCTGAACACCGTCGACCTCGACGGCGATACGAGGACCGACGTCTCCATCTTCCGCCCCTCAAACGGCCAATGG
>JBKKAS010000129.1:0-6413 GCA_046714595.1 Pyrinomonadaceae bacterium
CTGCAGGGGGATCCGCCACGTGAATTTCCGCCGTGCGGATTTGTGGCTGGGATCTTTGCACGTACCGACCTCACGCGAGGCGTATGGAAAGCACCCGCAGGCATAAATGCCAAGTTGAAGGGATCGACCGGCGTAGCACCCAGCAGGGCTCTGTCGGATGCCGGCAACGGGACGCTGAATCCGCATGGGATCAACTGTATAAGGACATTTCCGGCTCATGGCACGGTCGTGTGGGGCTCACGTACTCTCCGAGGAGGTGACGTCTACCGATCCGAATGGAAATACGTTCCCGTGCGCCGCACGGCTCTTTTCATCGAAGAGAGTTTATACCGCGGGCTGGCGTGGGTCGTCTTCGAAGCCAACGAGGAGGCGCTGTGGGCGAAGATCCGGCTTAGCGTCGAAGCATTCATGCACACGCTGTTTCGTCAAGGAGCGTTTCAAGGCACGAGTCCGCGTGACGCCTATTTTGTAAAATGCGATCGGACAACGACGACGCAAAATGACGTAGATCTCGGACAGGTCAATATCATCGTCGGCTTTGCTCCGCTGAAACCGGCTGAGTTCGTGGTCATTAGGCTGCAGCAGATGACACGGAGGTAAGACGACTGAGAGTCAAGGAGAATCCAATGCCAGGAGCTAAAGTAAACCCCCGCCGGTACGATCCGTACAGGAATTTCAAATTTCGAGTAAAGCTCGACGGCAAGTATGTCGCGGGTGCGAGTAAGATCAAGCCGAAGGCCAGCCGGGAAGACCTCTCTTTAACTGGCACGGCCCGGACGACGTTCGGGCGCATCATCGGTCAACTCAAACGGCCAAAGGGCCGCGGATCAAAGTCGACGCCCAGCACCACGGCGCTGTTCGTGGGCCCGAAGGGAACTGGCAAGACCCTGGCAGCGGAAGCCGTCGCAACCCAGCTCGGGAAGGACCTCTACCGCATCGATCTCTCGAAGGTCGTAAGTAAATACATCGGCGAGACCGAGAAAAATCTTGCCCGCGTATTCGCCGCCGCTGAAGACGCCGGAGCTGTTCTCTTTTTCGACGAAGCCGACGCTCTTTTTGGAAAACGCAGCGAGGTTCGGGATAGCCACGACCGTTATGCCAACATCGAGATCGGCTACCTGCTGCAGAGACTGGAGAGTTACGAAGGGATCGCAATCCTGGCGACGAATCGAAAGAAAGATATCGATGCGGCGTTCCTCCGACGGCTTCGATACATTGTAGAGTTCCCGGCACCGAAGGGAGCATCCCGTCGCTCCTAACAGCACCCCCTATCCGATTTTAGATTTTGGATTTTGGATTTCGTTCGTGTGTTTCGTGTGATTTCGAGGTTCGGCTTTAAGAACTGAAACCACGAAATCACACGAAGGAACACGAACTAAGAAATGATGGAGAGCTCAAAGACGCGAGGCATGCCGCCCACTCATATCGCGCTTGCATACAACGGGCTGGGCGATACCGAAACTGCGCTCCAATGGCTGGAGAAAGCTTTCGCCGAACATGACCCCAAAATGACGTTCCTCAAGGTAGATCCGAAGTGGAACAATCTACTGTACGTCACCGCGTTTCATCGACCTGATGAAACGAATAAATTTTCAGTAGTGTTGGACAAGTATGGGGGCGGTGTAGGTGCGGCTTGCGTTACCTTGGCGACAGCTCGTAGATCTAATAGTATTACGGAAAATTTGCGGAGGTTCCGAGATGGCGAAGGCTGACCTGAAGACGAAAGAGACGGACGCGAGTGTCGAGGGGTTTCTCGATACTGTGTCGGATGTGGGGCGTCGTGAGGATGCGTTCCGTGTGCTTGAGATATTCCGGCGGGCGACGGGCGAGGAGGCGAGAATGTGGGGGCCGGCGATCGTTGGGTTCGGGCATCGGGTGATGAAGTACGAATCGGGCCGCGAGTTCGACTGGATGCACGTCGCTTTTTCGCCGCGAAAGGCTAACCTCACCCTGTACGTTTTCAACGATTCGCCGAAACAGGACGAACTTCTCGCAACGCTCGGTAAGTTCAAGACTAGCAAAGCCTGCCTTTACATTAAACGTCTCTCGGATGTCGATGAAAAGGTCCTTGAGAACCTTATTCGCGATTCGACGGAGCATTGTAAGAATTAGACATTCGTCAGACCTTTTTTCGATTCGGATTTACAAACTACGTACAAATGACGGAAAAACGACCGACGAGTCGACTTCAATAAATTCACGAATGCGACGATGTTTATCGAAGTTCTCCGTTACATGCGTTTGCCCTTGGTCGGTGCCGTAATCCCACGACTTGTCCAGCGTCATTTCTCTAGCCAGCTCAGTATTTACTGGCGGCGGGGGGAAGATAGAACTCCTGACCCTTGGGGGTATAAGTGTGAGTGAATTTTCATTTGATTGCTTTCTCGAAACTCATTATCTGTATTTCTCAGATTTATGTTAGCTCTTCCGTCGTCGCCTTTTTTTCAGCCGCTCAGTCTTCGTTCGTTCCGCAGATCTCGTTGCAACGTGCCTCCAAGAATAGTCAGAAAAAGGGAGGACGAAAAAAGAAGGCATTCAAGCCTTCTTTTTTCATTTGCATTATCTTGCCCATTCCCAGCTGGCAGACGCTACGGCACGACGAACGCGTTCGGTATCGGCCTATCGGTGCTGATACCGAACTGCTGGATCAACGTGCCCGCTGTCGTTCGCTGCGAATACCATGTCGAGTTCGACGGGCGAAAGACAGTTGCGTCGTGTTTGCCGTCGCCATCGTAGTCGCCGGGAGCGGGAGTGTCGGTGCTAAGGCCAAACGGGAACGAGAAGAATGAAAAGTCTTCGCTTCTCAAGATAAACCACTCGCCTGTCGACGGCCGCCATAACGCAACGTCCGCTTTTCCGTCACCGGTGTAGTCACCCTGGACAGGTTTATCAGTCGAGTTGCCAAACGTGAACGCGATCACACCCGCCGTCGAGCGGTTGATCCACCACTGACCGAGACTCGGTCGGTAGATCGCGATGTCCGATTTGCCATCGCCGTCGTAATCCGCCGAGACAGGCACATCACCACCGGTACCGAATGCCTCGATCGTCGTCCCGCCGTCCGATGATCTTCTGATAAACCACGTCGTATTCGATGGACGGAAAACCGCAGCATCCGCTTTGCCGTCGTTGTCATAATCAGCGGGTGACGGCACGTCGCCGCCAGTCCCGAACGGGAACGAGAAGAACGAGAAGTCTTCGCTCCGTAATACGAACCACTCGCCGCTCGAGGGTCGCCAGACGGCGATGTCGGCCTTGCGGTCGCCGGTGTAATCTCCGGGCGTGATGCGATCCGTCCCCGCCCCGAACTGCGCCGCGAACGTAGTCCCATTCGAGCTGCGATTTATCCACCACTCGGCCGGGCCAGGACGAAAGATACCGATATCGGTCTTCCCGTCGCCGTCGAAATCGAACGGCGAACGTCGCCCTGTAGACGCCAAGCCGCCCGCCCAAAAACCGCTTTGAAGATCGAACGTGCCGCCCGTGGAAGTTGTACCTGCCACGGACTGACCGATAGTCCCGTCCATTGTGAACGGCCCGCCCGTCGTACGACCGCCACCACCACCGATCACCGACTTTGTGATTGTAAACGGCCCGCCCGACTGCGCAGTGAGCGGCGCCAGCATCGTTATCATCGTGCCAATGAGGCAAATAGCCGCAAGTAAATTATTCATAACATTACACTCTTAATTTCCGGACTTGCAGAATGCAGCTGACGAACTCTGCGAGCAAATAAGGGCCTTTAGCTCATCGATTTGGGTCTGGTGGCGTTTGATAATTTCACTCTGTTCGCGAATCTGTTTCTGCTGGCCGTCTATCTGCTCCTGCTGTTCTTTGAAGGCGTTGATAAGCACGACCCCGACACGGTCATACTTCACGCCCTCGACCTGACCGTCTTTGTTATGAGTCACAAGCAAAGGCTCAACAGCGGCGACATCTTCGGCACCGAGGCCAAGATCGTGACTGCCGCCTTCCTTCCAATGGAATGTGATCGGCCGCAGGCGCTTGATAAGGTCAATGCCGAGTCCGAACCGCACTACGTCTGTCTTGTAACGCAAGGAAGACGAACAATTCGCGAGCCGGCTCTGAGCATCTCGGCAGACCGGGGTCATGCCGACGGTAACGGGATTCCCGAGGGAAATCGAACCGAATACAGATAGCGATCCATTAATGTAAGTGTCACCCGCTGCATTCACGCTGAATGATGTAGAACTGCCGTTCGAGCCATAAAAAAGAAAACCTGTACCCCCGGGAGTAATGTCCGCCCCGATCGCGGTTCCATCTGGACTGATGACTTCCGCCTTCAATCCAGTCGTCGTTCCCGTCGGGCTTGTTGCCAGGCCATACACCCCGGTAGCATCGTTGCCATTCGCGACGCCCATAACTCCACCGCCCCCCGATCCGTTAGCGATACCCATCAGACCGACGTTCGAGTTGCTGGTCGATGTTGCCTCACCTCTTAAGGCCGCAGGCAAGTTTTCAGGAGTAGGATTCGTGACACCCGGCTGAGCGTTCGAAACGGACAAAGTAGCGATGGGATTGGTTCCCGTGACGGGTCCCGAAACGGTTAGAGCCCGAACTGCGTAGGGCACGGATTCCAGTTTGGGTCGTGGTGCCAGTACCGTCCCGCTTACGTTGCTCTCTAGAAATCGATTAGCTCCGGGAAACGCGGATACTCCAAAATCCAATATCACGGTGAAACTGCCGTTCGCTACCGAAACGGCGATCGGGCCCTGAGTTGCCCCAACCTGTTGACCGCCCACCTGAGCCGTCCACAAACTAAAGCTCATCTGTAAGATACCGTTTGCCGGAACACCGTTTTGATTCAACACCCCTTGGTAGGAAAAAGCTGTGGTCTGCGCATGGATGTTCTGTCCGTCAAACATACAAACAAAAAACGCGAACGCGGCACATAGCACGCGAACGCGAACGGATTTCGAAAGGGACGCGTGAAGCGTCGAAGTATTAGCTAACATAAAGACCTATCTCCTATTGATCGGATCGCTACATATTGAGAGGCCCGTTCACGAGGGGCCGGCTCGCCCTTGTGTCGCGGCTTTTTGATTTAATGGCTAAATTACGCCCAAGAGAAGAACCTAGGATGGGTCAACCGTCGAGAGCAAAGAGGATTGATCTGGACGCGTAAATTGACCAGACCGTATCACCCATGGGCGGATTTAGCAATAGAAAGCCGTCAAGCAAGCGCCCAGCGTTGCAATTCTGGAAACCGAATAAAGCTTGATAAGGACTCGGCGAGTCTCGGTCGCGTTTTCTCGAGCGCAAATCACAGTGCGAAATCGTAAGTAGGTAGGTAGGTTGATAGGACCAATGGCTTTGGCGACTCGGCCGATCGTATCTGAGCATTGGCTGATGTAAAAAGACAAGGTAAGAACGAACTGAACGCTCTTACCTTTCCATTCGTTTTGGATTGTAATCGACCGCGGCCTAGTCGTCGTCCTCGTCTTCTGCAATCGCCAGTAGCGACGCGCTTGTCACGCGGTCGTCGTCGCCGGTCTTGATCAGCGTGACGCCTTGTGCACTGCGCCCGGTTTCGCGGATCTTATCGACGCCGAGGCGGATGAGCTTCGCTTGCTGCGTGATGATCATGATCTCGCTGTCCTCTTCGATCGGGAACGACGCAACGACCTTGCCGGTCTTGGCGGTGGTCTTCATGTTGATGACACCCTTGCCCCCACGTTTAGTCAGACGGTAGCTGCTGACGATCGTCTGTTTGCCAAAGCCGTTCTCCGAGATCGAAAGTATCTTCTCCGTTCCCTCCTGCGAGACGGCACATACCGAAACCACTTTGTCGCCCTTCTTCAGATTAACCCCGCGGACGCCGCGAGCCGCGCGTCCCATCGGGCGAACGTCTTTTTCATTAAAGCGGACTGCCATACCATCGTGGGTCGCGATGAAGATCTGACATTTGCCGTCGGTGCGGATGACGTCGAGCAGCTCGTCGTCCTCGTCAATGTTGATGGCGTTGATGCCGGTGACGCGGATGTTCTGGAAATCCGACAGCGACGATTTTTTGATCACGCCTTTTTTCGTGACCATCGTCAGGTAAACCTCTTCCTGGAAATCGCGGACGGGCATCACCGCCACCAGTTTTCGCTCGCCCGAGATCTGGACGAGATTGACGACTGCTTTGCCGCGTGCCGCGGCAGCCGCTTCGGGAATCTCGTGAACCTTGATCTTGTAGACCTGACCGTCGTCGGTAAAGATCATCAGGAACGCGTGGGTTGAAGCGATGAAAAGATTCTCGACGAAATCTTCGTTCTTCGCCGTCGCGCCGAGTCGTCCTTTACCGCCGCGGCCCTGACGCGAATATGTCGAGACCGGCGTTCGTTTGATGTAGCCCGCCTTGGTGACCGTGATCGCGACGTCTTCGTCCTTGATGAGGTCCTCGATAT
>JBKKAS010000130.1:0-8505 GCA_046714595.1 Pyrinomonadaceae bacterium
CTCCCGTTCTTCTTACGTTCCCGCTCCTTTCGAAACTTCCTGAACGACCTCTGCCGTTTCGCGTGCTCCGGCATTGTTAGCGATGTCAGCCTGGGCGATTATTCCACAGCACGCCCCATTCTCGTCGACGACCGCAACGCGGCGGATCTGACTCTCCTCCATGATGTTGCAGCACTCCTCAATGGACGTGTCCGGAGTTACCGACACAACAGTCGAGGTCATCGCATCCTTCGCGGTCAGGTCAAGCGGATTCTGTCCGTTCGCAACAACGCGGCAGGTGATATCGCGGTCCGTGATCATACCGACCGGCATCTTTGTGTCTTCGGCATCGACGATCGGAATACATCCGCAATCGTGTTCGACCATCATTTGGGCGACCTTTTGCAGCCCGGTGTCCGGCGTACAGCACGCAGGATTCTTTGTCATTATTTGTCTAACATTCATAATTCCACTCCTTTCCCCTATTGAACCCAGCCGAAGGCCGGGATTTCGCTCTCGGCCCGCGGGCGCCTGTCATTATTCTCTCGCTGAAACACTGTTTGCTGCTGCCCAATGGCGGCCGAGGGTTTGATCGAAAGTTTCTCTGGTGAGATCAATCCGCAAACCTGTCGCTTGCTGTCGGTAACGACGATCGCGACGATTGAGCTCATGTCGTGTGTTCGTATAGATTCGACAAGATCTGTTTCGGATACCGTCCTTATTGCCGATACCATGACGGATCCTGCCAAAAGAGTACGCGGATTCCGCCCGCGTGCAATCACCTGCTCGCAGATACTTCGCTCACTGACGACGCCGATAGGGACGCGGTGAGCGTGGCTGTCAATCACTACAACCAATCCGTGTGCGCATTTCCGGATCAATTCGTAAACTTCGGCAAGACCCATGTCCTCCGTACATTCCGCGACGCACTTGCTCATGATTTCGCTAACAAACATACCTCTACCTCCGCCGCCCTTTTGATACACTCGAAGACAAATCTTCGTACGTTTTCCGCACAGTTCCGATTGTTTCTGTTGAGCAATTTGAATTGTGCAACACGCGTTCCAAAAGTACTGTCGGCTATGAGACTCAGTAGTGATTTCTTTACACGTCCGGACACGTTGCGGGTAGCCCGCGAGCTGCTCGGTAAGTTGCTTGTCGTTCCGGATGCCGATGGGCGGCGAGTGTCCGGGATGATCGTCGAGACCGAAGCGTATCTCGGCGAGGTGGACAAGGCCGCGCACAGCTACGGCGGACGGCGAACCGCGCGGAACGAGATCACGTATGCCGCGGGCGGCCACGTCTACGTGTTCTTCGTTTATGGAATGTACTATCAGCTAAACCTTGTTACAGGTCTCGCCGAGCATCCGCACGTCGTTTTGATCCGGGCAGTCGAGCCCGTTGAGGGAATCGAGATCATGCGCGAGCGTCGTGGCGCGATGAAAGACAAAAATCTTACGTCCGGTCCCGGGAAATTATGTATCGCGCTCGGCATTACGCGCGAACTGAATGGCGAGGCTCTGACAGGCGGGCGGATCTGGGTCGAGAAATATCGGAGTTTAAATAAGAATGAAATTGCAACCGGCCCACGCGTCGGTATTGACTATGCGGAAGAATTCGCTCCCATGCCGTGGAGATTTTGGCTGAAAGAAAATCCGTATGTGAGTCGTCGGTAGCACCCGACGTTTATCTTTACAAGGCTCGCTATGTAACAAGATGTTTCACGCAGAGCTCGCAAAGGGACGCAGAGAGAAGTCGTTCTTCCTCTTCGTCCTTTGCGAGCTCTGCGTGAAAAAAACAATCTTTGGTCGCGGCCTAAATCCGTTTCTCTATCCGCATCTTCATCCCGTACTTCGGTCGCAATGTTATCAGCGGCTGCAAGCCGATCTTCTGTTCGGGAACTAATTGTAATCTCCATTTTCTCGCCAGCGTCGCCAGCAGCAAGATCCCTTCGGTCCACGCAAAGCTTTCACCGATACATCGCCGTACGCCGCCGCCGAACGGGAAGTAGATGTTTTTCTGCCCAGCTTCTTTTACGCTCTGCGACTGCCAGCGCTCGGGAATGAACTGATCCGCGTTTTCCCAGAACCGTGGATCATGACCCGCGACGAACGGGCTGACGAGGACCAATGCGCCTTTTGGGACTAAGTAGCCACCGAATTGATGGTCTTCCAGAGCGATCCGACCGATCGCCCACGCCGGCGGAAAAAGTCGCATCGATTCCGCAAGGACGGCCTCGGTGTATTTAAGATTGGGCAGATCGTCGATCGTGGGCGGCCTTAAGGCAGAGACACGACCGGTAGGGAGTGTGTCCTCGGATTTGGGATTGTGGATTTTGGATTCTGGATTCGGTTCCGCACTCCGCATTCCGAGTTCTGCATTCAAAGCACCCTCGCTACCGCTCGCGTTTCCGCGGGTACTGAGAACGCGATCAAGCTCCTCATGCATCGTCTCGGCCTTATCCGGATTCTGCGACAGGAGATACCACGTCCATGTCATTGCGTTCGAAGTCGTTTCGTGACCCGCGAGAAACAAGGTCAGCGCCTCGTCCCGAATCTGCAGGTCACTCATTGTTCCGCCATCTTCCTCGTCGCGGGCCTGCAGCAACATCGATAGCAGATCTCCAGTGTCAGCCCCTGAGGTCCGACGCTCGTTGATGATGCCGTACATCACGGAATTGAGGGTGTCGCGTGCGCGGTTGAAACGTCGCGACTGTGGCAGCGGCAGCTTCTGGAGCCATTCCGAGTACGGAAGCAGGAGAAAATCGAAAAGCTTGCTCACGGTCGTCATTGCGTTACCGACGTCATCGGCGTCGTCTTCTACATTTGCGCTGAACAACGTTTTTCCGACGATCTGCAGAGTTAGATGCATCATCTCCTGGTCGATATCGCGAACGTCCCCGTCGGTCCAGTTCGACGACATCCGGTCGGCAAACTCAACCATCGACTGTGCGTACTCGGCGATCCGCGTGCGGTGAAAAGCGGGCTGTATCATCCGGCGCTGCCGCAAGTGATGAGCACCTTCGCTGGTGAGCAGTCCTTCGCCGAGCAGATTCTTTGCCCGCTGGAGCGCGCGGCCTTTCATAAATTTATGAGCGTTGACGACGAAAAGGTCACGAACCAGATCAGGGTGATTCAGAAAATAACCCGGCTGTGAGCCCATGCGGAAAAACGAGACATCGCCGAGCTTCGATTGCGCGGTAACAAACCCAGTCGGATCTTTTCGGAATTTCCGAAAATGGCCGCCGATGAGGTTCGGTTTTTGAGATGGGGGAAGCTCGAGGTTCATTTCAGAGATTATGACAGGGGAAGGGGAAAGGCAGAAGGCAGAGGGCAGAAGGCAGAAGGCAGAAGGCAGAAGGCAGAAGGCAGAAGGCTGCTTACTGCTTACTGCTTACTGCTTACTGCTTACTGCTTACTGCTTACTGCCTTCTCCTGAGTGCGAGCACTGCCAGTATCTGCTATTTTAAAACCCGTATGAACGGATCAAAGGTTAAGAAAATCAAGCCCGATATTCGGGCGATAACCCGACTTGTCCCGCCAAGCGGCAATCTCGTCCAGGGACAATCGGAGCTTCCCATCGATCCTCAACTGGCGAAAGACGCAGCCGAGATAATCGCCGCGAGCCAAAACCATTACGGCGGCAGCGAAGGCGACGCGAATCTTCGAGCGGCGGTTGCCGAAAAGATCGGCAAGTACAACGGTATCGAGATCGACGTCGACGCAAGACCGTTTCAGGTGATGATTACGAATGGCGGCACCGGAGCGCTGATCGGCGTTGCGCAAAGTTATCTTCGCGGAAAGTCGGCACTCGTTTTCGAGCCTTACTATCCTTATCACCGCCGCATTCTCGAGGAGTTTGGCGGCAAGACCGAATCGTTCGAATTGGACGCAACGCTTTCATTCGAAAAGGACGCCTTGCTCGCGCGATGCAAGGAACTCATCGTACGAAATGAATTTCCGCTGAAGGCGATCATCGTCTGTTCACCCGCGAATCCGAGCGGCAAGGTCATGACGCAGACCGAACTCGAGGCGACAGCGGATGTCGCTAAAGAACTTGACCTGCTCGTCATATCGGACGAGGTTTACGAACATTACGTCGCCGGCGAAAATCCGCACACGCCGATCGCGACGCTTCCCGGAATGTGGGACCGGACGATCACGGTCAACTCGTTCTCAAAATCCTGGAACATATCGGGCTGGCGTTTGGGATACGCGTATGGCAAGGGTGACTTGATCGCGCCGATCAACAATGCGGCGAATGTGATCTATGTTTGCCCATCGACGCCACTGCAGGCCGCGCTGTCCCGGGTTCTTATGGCAAGGACAAATTACTATACCGAGCTCCGCGACAAGTTCGACGCAAAACGCCGACGATTTAGTGAGGGCATCCGCGAACTGGGCTTCGACATTTACAATTCCGGTTCGGCTTTCTATATTTGGGCAAAGATCCCGAGCGATTTTTCGGACGCTCTGACATTCAACGAAATGCTTATGGAGAAAGCCGGCGTAGGCATGACACCCGGCAGCGCGTTCGCCGACACCGACGATTGGGATTCCTATGTTCGCATTTGCATCGCTCGCGAGGATTCGATCCTCGACGGAGCGTTGGACAAACTTCGGTCTGTATTGGGTTAGTTTTGCCGGCCGCGTCAGCGGCCAGGCGAGTTTAGCCGTGGGCTTCAGCCCACGGAAAACGTCAGGATAAAAACGCGTCGCGTCAGCGACGCACGAATGGTCCGCTCGTCGCTACGCGACGAGATTCATTTATACACCCAGTCCGTGGGCTGAAGCCCACGGCTAAATTCATCTGATAGCTACGCGACCAAAGAATCAAAACGCACGAGGCGTTTAGGTTAAAACATAACGCAAATGAAACGAGTTATTGCTGCAATCATTTTACTGATCGTCTGGTCAGCAACACTTCCTTTCGCCATCGCCGATGACGGCATGTGGACGTTCGATAATCCGCCGCTCAAGCAGTGGAAGGAACGTTACAGTTTCGAGCCGTCGAAAGAGTGGCTTGAAAAAGTTCGGCTCGCCTCGCCTAAGATAGGTACGGCTTCGGGCGCGTTCGTCTCGCCGAACGGTTTGCTCGCGACGAATCATCACGTCGCATCGAGCATCATCACGAAGCTTTCGACCAAGGAACGCGATCTGATGAAAACCGGCTTCTATGCAAAGACGCAAGCGGAGGAGTTAAAGGCGCCGGATGCCGAGGTGACCGTGCTGCTTTCATACGAGGACGTCACCGCGCGCGTGCACAACGCGGCGAAGACGGGAACGGACGATGCCGACATGGCGGCAAAACGAAAAGCCGAGATATCCGCCATCGAGCGGACGTGTGCGCCGAGCGCCACTTTGAAGTGCGAGGTCGTGTCGCTGTACAGCGGCGGTGAATACTGGTTGTACCGGTCGAAGCTTTACACCGACATCCGGCTCGTGATGGCTCCCGAAGAGCAGGCCGCATTCTTTGGCGGCGATTACGACAACTTTACTTTTCCGCGTTACGACCTGGATTTTGCATTCCTGCGTGCTTACGAAAACGGCCAGCCGGCGAAAACGCCGAACTTTTTCAAATGGTCGCAGACCGGTGCGAAGGATGATGAGTTCGTCGTCGTGTCGGGCTATCCCGGCTCAACGGCGCGTCTGCTGACCGTCGCCCAACTTGCCTATCAACGCGATGTCGGCAATCCACTGCAGATCGCTGTTTGGGAAAAACTTCGGTCGGCACTTGAGGGATATTCAAAGCTCGGTGAGGAACAGTTCCGCCAGGCTTCACCGGGGATGCGGTCATACGCGAATTCGCTGAAGCGGCTTGCCGGTCAGCAGAACGGACTGCTGAATCCGCGACAGTACGCCAAAAAGGTTGCTGAAGAAAAGGAGATTCGCGATCGGCTCGCTCAACGGACTGAACTGGACAAACAATTCGCGCCCGCGTGGATGAATATCGCAAAGGCATATGAAGCGATGCCGTCGATGGCGAAACGCCTTTCGTATTCGGTGCTCGCGGCTTCGCGACTCGGCACGATCGCAACGCAGATCGTCACCCACAACATTGAAAAAGCCAAGCCGAACGAGAAGCGTTATCCGGAGTACAGCGACTCCAGGATCGAAGCGTTGAAACGTTCTATCCTGTCGCCGGCGCCGATCTACCCCGAGATGGAAGAAGCGGTGCTTTCGGCGTGGCTCGACGAAGCGCGCAAGTCCCTTGGAAACAATGATCCTTTTGTAAGCGCAGCATTCGGTGACGCCGACACTGCTGAGGTCGTCCGCCGGGCTATACGCGAAACCAGGCTGACAGATCCGGCGGAGCGGAAGGCTTTACTCGAGGGCCCGGCTGATGCGATCGCAAAATCTACCGACCCGATGATCATGCTCGCCCGTCGCATCGAACCGGTGATCCGCGAGTTGCGTGACTGGAATGAGAAGAACATCAGGAATGTCGAAGCGACGAACGGAACAAAGATCGCGGAGGCCCGGTTCGCGGTTTACGGCAAGAGCATGCCTCCCGATGCGAATTCGCAGCTGCGTCTGAGCTTCGGCGTCGTAAAGGGTTATGACGAGGACACGACGCTGGTTCCTTCGCGGACGACGTACTTCGGTCTCTACGATCGAGCATTCAGCTTTGGCGAGAAGTCGCCGTACGATCTTGCCGTGCGCGTCAAAGAGCGAAAGGACAAGATCGATCTGTCGACACCGCTTAACTTCGTTTATACGGCGGACACTATCGGCGGCAACTCCGGTTCGCCCGTTATCACCCGCAATGGCGAGATCGTCGGTTTAAATTTCGATAGCAATCTCCAGAAACTTTCGAACCGCTATTGGTACATCGACGAGGCGGAGGGCTCGCGTGCCGTCGGCGTGCACAGCGCTGGAATTCTTGAGGCGTTGAAGAAGATCTATGACGCGAATGAATTGGTAACGGAGTTGACAGCGAAATAAGATAGGGACTCGGGCTCAGAGCCGCGTCAGCGGCTCACCGAATAGCCGTGGCCTTCAGGCCACGGAACTGGAACATAATCAAGCGCGCCGCGTCAGCGGCACACGAATCGTTCGTCGCTACGCGACGACAATCCAGATTTACCCGCCGACCGTGGCCTAAAGGCCACGGCTAAACTCAGTCGGCCGCTACGCGGCCGTTACATGTAGGCTGACTAACTCGAATGCACTATCACCTCATCGGAATTTGCGGGACCGCTATGGCGAGCCTGGCCGGAATGCTGCAGGCCCGCGGGCATAGAGTTACCGGCTCCGACCAAAATGTGTATCCGCCGATGTCAACGCAGCTCGAAGCGCTCGGCATCGAGATCCTCAACGGATATAAAGCAGAGAACGCCGATATCGGGGCGAACTGTGTCGTGGTCGGTAACGCGATCAGCCGCGGCAACCCGGAGCTTGAAGAGATCCTCAACCGCAAGATCGTGTACCGCTCTCAGGCTGAGATCGTCAAGGAAGAATTTATTCGTGGGCAACGATCGCTGGTCGTGGCGGGAACGCATGGAAAAACTACGACGACGAGCATCGCGACATGGGTGTGCGAAGTCGGCGGACTGAACCCGAGTTTTCTTGTCGGCGGTATCGTGCAGAATTTCGACGCGAGCTTTCGCGTCACCGATGGCGACCACTTTGTCATCGAGGGCGACGAGTACGACACTGCTTACTTCGATAAGAAGCCGAAGTTCATGCACTACCTGCCCGAGATCGCGATCGTCAACAACATCGAATTCGACCACGCGGATATTTACGATGATCTCGAGGACATCAAATGGGAATTCTCGCGGCTGATGAATCTCGTTCCAGCGAACGGCCGACTGATAGTCGGAATCGATTCGCCCGTCGTGCGCGAAGTGCTCGACGAAATGGATGGCAAACTCTTCACGAACGTCGAAACGTTTGGGCTCTCTGACGACGCGAAATGGCAGGCGCGCTATATCGACTTTACCGGCGACACGACCAGGTTCACGGTCTTCAAGGACGGCAGCTCATGGGGCGAACTGGAGACGCATCTGATCGGCGAGTTCAACGTCCGAAATTGTCTTGCCGTGATCATCGCGGCGGACGCGTGGGGAATCTCCAGTGAGAAGATCCAGGAAGCACTGCACACATTCAAATCCGTTAAGCGACGAGTTGAGGTTCGAGGCGAAGTGCGCGGCGTAACCGTTATCGACGATTTCGCGCATCATCCGACGGCTGTCGAAGAAACGCTGAAGGCTCTGAGAATGAAGTACGACGGCCGGCGGCTGATTGCCGTTTTCGAGCCGCGTTCGTGGTCGTCGCGGCTTGCGATCTTTCAGGACCCGTACTCGAAAGCGTTCTCGTACGCCGACTACGTCATCATCGCCGGCGTTTACAATACGTCGAAGGCGAGTGAGCTTGGCAAAGTTCTCGACACCGACGAGCTCGTAAAAGATATCGAGCTTCAAGGCAAACCCGCCATGAGTTTTCCCGACGCTGACGCCATCGTCGATCACCTTGCGCCTGAAATGAAAGAAGGCGATGTCGTCGCGATCATGTCCAACGGCGG
>JBKKAS010000131.1:0-15106 GCA_046714595.1 Pyrinomonadaceae bacterium
GGGTAGAGCAACCGATATTCATCAACACAGCGCCGATAACGATCACCAGGACGGCGTACTTACTGTTCAACTTTTTCATCGTTTTGAATATGGAGTCGGAGAGAGAAACTGATTCCCGCTCCGAGTCTTTCATATCGGCAATGGCTCGCATTGCCGCAGCCTTTCGGAGAGCTACGTCGAACTATTTTTCGAAATCCAGCTCACTGAATCCGGTTACCGGTCTGATGTTCGAAGTCCGAGGAGTGTTACCCGGATTCGGCGGCAGCAAATACGGAAAGCGCGTTAGAAGCATCCCTTCCGGATTCGCACTAACACCGTCGCCCGCATCCTTATTGGGCGAGACATTGAACGCGGGCGTGAATGGCGTTCCGCCAAGTGCAGCCCGAAGAACGATGTCTGTTACATCGTCGTGAACGCGTCGACCGTTAGGAAATCCGGCGACGTCCCCGCCGAGCAACCCGAGGCGGCTGATGCTGCCGATCGGCGTTATCGGGATCGCGGTGTTCAGCCTGAGATATTCGTGCGCCGTTCCGTCCGAGAGAAACGTCGTGTAATTCGGTCCGGTGACCGCGTTGACCGGGATGCCCGTTCCGAAGATCTGCACCAGATCATTACGCGGAGCGGGTGGAATATTGATGTTGATCCCGTAGAACGCGAGCAGAGCATACTTCACGAATTTCGGAAACTCCGGATCTGTCACAGCCTGGACAACACGGGGAATAGTTCCGTCCACCTGCGGCGAGAGCGAATTGAACGCGTCTTTCAAGTTCAGCGGAATTACAAGTTCATTAACGAGCGGGTTGCCGAGACGGGATATCTGGCGCCACGGACCCTCGTTTAGCGTTTGGTCAGGGTTGATGACGCGTGTCGAGCGTCGGCTCGCGGTAGCCCAAACGCCGATGACCGCATTCGGATCGGTCGGGCCGGATGGAACAGCGCGGTTGCGAGTCAACTCCTGTATGGGTACCTCGATCGCGATCGTGCTGACGTTGTAGCCCTGAGTCGAATCAACGCCGTTGCCGACAAATAAACCGGGGCCGCCCGTGTTTATCGTGCGCAAATTAAGCGCGTCGAAAACGCCAAGATCGATGTAGAAATACTCGTCGCGGTTACCGGCAAAGACTTTACCGCCGCTGGGAAGATCGTAAACGGCCGGCTGACCCAGACTAGCTTCGTAATTCGGGGTCACGCGCGGTCCGATGTTGGCGGGCGGGGTCCTGCGTCCAGCCGAAAGTAGCTGCCCGCGTCTACTCGATGTCCGGTCTACACGCCGCACCGTATAGGTCTGGGGCATGTTGTAGTCGACGTCGTTGAGACTGTTGATCACGGCGTCCTGGTTGAGCGTACTCATGCCTAAAACAGTTTCGCCGTTTACGATTTCAGTATTGAATTGAAACTGGTAGGTTATGTCTTCAATACCGTCGCCCGTGTTATCGACCTTGATCTCGTACAAGACCGTGTCGTCAAAACGAAACCATTGCGGGCCGCCCGAAGGTTCCTGCAAAGGAATGTAATTGGCTATCAGCGTGACAAAGCCTTCGCGGCCGGGCTCGACGCTGCGGAAAGCATAGGTGTCGGTATTGTCGGCAAACCGGTCCATGCTTATGAGCGGCGCTTCCGCGTGGCTTGAAGCCAATGCGGGTATCGCCGATGTTGAGAAGAGTAAGGATAATCCGATCAACCCTTGTCCTAATTTTCTGGCTATTTTTTTCATTATTATTTCTCCCTTATGTTCCTGCGATCTGATCTTGCGATGCTGGACCGGAAGTCCGGTCCAGCATCGCCGTAATGCAAAACGCAGATCTATTAATGTGTATCGTAGTTGGCAATCGGATAATCGCCGTTCTGCCCGAACACAAATTGCGTTGCTATCCTATTTGAACTTCTTAGGACGTAGAACGAAGCGTTCTCGGGGCGGTACACCGCGATATCGGTTCTACCGTCGCCGTCGTAATCGGCCTGTGCGGTGTAGTCCGGTTTTGAACCGAATTGCTGCGCCGAGAATCCGTTATCGGAACTTCGCAGTATGTACCAGGTGTAACTGGTCCCCTGTCGAACCACAGCGAAGTCGGTTTTTCCGTCACCGTCATAGTCGCCCGGTACCACGAAGTCACTGGCCAGGCCAAACGGCACCACAGCATATCCAAGCGTGCTTCGAAGTACGTAAAAGACGCCTTGCCCGCCCTGATCACGGAATGTTCCGAGATCGAATTTGCCGTCACCGTCATAATCGCCGGGGGCGGTGATGTCACTCGAAAGGCCGAAGGTTTCGATACGGAAAGAATTGGTTGCGCTCAGGTTTATGTACCAAACCATCTGGCCACCCGTTCGTCGTACGACCGCGAAATCGGTTCGTCCGTCACCGTCGTAATCACGAGCAACGGGCTCGTCGCCATTGATCCCGAATTGATAGGCCTGTATACCGCCGTCCGAACTTCTCATTACGTAGAAAACGCCGGTCGACGCCCGCCAAACGGCGCTGTCGGCACGACCGTCACCATCGTAGTCACCCGGAGTCTGCACGTCCGTCGCGAGTCCAAACGGGAACGAGTAGAACGAATTGTTGGAACTGCGATGAATGAAGTTTATGTTGGTAGAGAGGCGGAAGAGAGCATAGTCCGCACGACCGTCGCCGTCATAATCGAGCGATGTCGTGCCGGCTGCCGGACTACCAAAAGTAACCGACAGGCCCCGCAGAATGTTGCCTCCGCCGATCGCGCCAACCTGAGTAGCTAATCCTGTTCCCAGATTTATCGTATAAAGCCGCGATGTGCCGCCGACGGTCAATGCCGCGTATGCAAGTCCACCGAAAGGGGCTATATCGAAACCGTTTAAGTTCGACGCATCCACACCGAGCGGTCCAACGAGGTTCAAGGTCCCCGCATTTGGCGGATTCTGTGTGTAGAGCGCGTCGACTGTGGTGTCGATTACAAATAGCGTGGTAGTCGTCGCCCCCGCGAAATTGTTTGTATATGCGGCCGCGTTAACATTCGGGGATCCCGGATTCAGCGTACCGTCCGTCAATGTCAGTGCGCCGGTATCTGGATTCAGACGCAGATTCTGTCCGGTGTTGCTGACGACGCGAATGCGGTCGACTGTAGGGTTGAAATCAAAACCGAAGTCGGTGCCGTTCAAGGTAAATGCGCCTGCCGAACCCACTTGAGTTGCGACGCCCGTCGTTTTGTTAACGACATAAAGTCGGCTCGTGCTGCCGAGCGCATAAAGCCCGCCATTGGCGGGGCGAAAATCGATCCCAAGAATTGTTTCACCAGCTTGCAGTCCGGTTATCGCCAGCGGCGTCGAAACCGTACCCGGCGTTGCCGAGTCGAAGCGGACAAGTTGATTCGACGTATTCACGCCGTAAATAGTGGCGGCTTTTACGTCGACGAGTCCGACAACGAAAAGCACGGCAAACAAAAAGGGCACAGTCAATACAGAACCATGCCTATCAAAATAATCTCCAAAGAACATAAACATCCCTCCCTTGATCACGTTTTGTGTCTATCCGACAAACTACGCCTTGAGATCGCACTCATGGCTCAAACAATAAAAATCCTTCGCTAAAAACGTCAGAACCTTTCGGTAATGAATGCGTCTTCGTTCAGACGGGCGATACGGATTCACCAACAGTTTTTTCTTTCGAAAAAGTAAGTCGGTTGAAATTAACGCCCGATTACAATTACCTGTTATTGCTCGATCAGGTAGTTTCAGATGTAATTTTGAGGAAATGCCACTGAGCAATTTGGCATTTAGAATTAGATCTGAAGTTCTGATTCTAGGTCCTGCACATCGGCCAGACTGTATTAGTGCGTACAATAACGGGAAAAATTCTCACCATGCGTAAGCGACGGCGTTTTGATATTGTTATCTTTTCGATTTTTTGTTAACGCATGAAGCTTGAGAACATTAGAAATTTTTCGATCATCGCCCACATCGACCACGGCAAGTCGACGCTGGCCGATCGCATCTTGCAGATCACCGGAGCCGTCGCCGAACGCGATATGGAGGCACAGGTGCTCGACGATATGGACCTCGAGCGCGAGCGCGGCATCACGATCAAGTCTCACGCCGTGCGTCTGGACTACAAGGCAAAGGACGGAAAGGATTACATCCTGAACCTGATCGACACGCCGGGGCATGTTGATTTCAGCTACGAGGTTTCGCGATCGTTGTCGGCGTGCGAGGGCGCGTTGCTTGTCGTGGATGCGTCACAGGGCGTCGAGGCACAGACCCTCGCGAACACGTATCTCGCGATCGAGAACGACCTAGAGCTTATCCCTGTTCTGAACAAGATCGATCTACCGTCCGCCGAGCCCGACCGCATCAGGGAACAGATCGAAAACATCATCGGTCTTGACGCGAGCCAAGCGGTCCTGACGTCGGCGAAGACCGGTCTCGGCATCGAAGAAGTTCTCGAAGCGATCATCGCTAAAGTTCCGCCGCCGAAAGGCGACCGGAATGCGCCGCTGAAAGCACTGATCTTCGACAGTTGGTATGACAGCTATCGGGGCGTCATCGTGCTGTTCCGCATCATCGACGGCACGATCAGGAAAGGAACGAAGATCAAATTCTTTAACACCGGGCGTGAGTACATGGTCGAGACCATCGGCGTAAATCGCCCGCGTCCGACACCCATCGGCGAGCTCGGTCCGGGCGAGGTCGGCTTTCTTACCGCTTCCATCAAGACGGTCGCTGACGTACAGATCGGTGACACCGTCACCGAAGCAGCACGGCCGGTCGATAAACCGTTTCCGGGATTTCAGGAAGTTAAGCCGATGGTTTTTGCGGGTCTCTACCCGATCGATTCGGCGCAGTATGAAGACCTTCGCGACGCGATGGAAAAGCTGCGCTTGAATGACGCGTCGTTTTTCTTCGAGCCGGAATCGTCGACCGCACTCGGTTTCGGATTTCGATGCGGCTTTCTCGGTCTGCTGCACATGGAGATCATCCAGGAGCGGCTTGAACGCGAATTCAATCTCGAGCTGATCACGACTGCCCCCGGTGTTCGGTATCGCGTGACGACGACGGACGGTCAGGTCGCCGAGATCGATTCGCCATCGAAGATGCCGGACGTCGGCCGGATAACAAAGATCGAAGAGCCGTTTATCGTAGCGACGATCTTGACGAATGATGAGTTCCTCGGTGGGATACTTCCGCTGCTCGACGAAAAACGCGGGGTGCAGAAAAAGTTCGAGTACGTAACGAAGGACCGCGTGATGCTGGTGTACGAGCTGCCGCTGAACGAGATCGTGCTCGATTTTTACGATCGGCTAAAGAGTGTTTCGCGCGGCTACGCGTCACTCGATTATCATCTGTCAGGCTATCAAGCGAGCAAGCTAGTGAAACTCGACGTCCTCGTATCCGGCGAACCGGTAGACGCGTTATCGCTCATTCTTCACACAGACACTGCCGTAGCAAAGGGCCGTCTGCTCACCACAAAAATGAAGGAGCTGATCCCACGGCAGATGTTCGAGGTCGCCATCCAAGCCGCGATCGGCAACAAGGTCATCGCCCGCGAAACCGTCAAGGCGATGGGCAAGAACGTAATCGCCAAATGCTACGGCGGCGACATCTCGCGCAAACGCAAGCTGCTCGAGAAACAAAAAGAGGGCAAAAAGCGGATGCAGAAAGTCGGCCGTGTTGAGATCCCGCAGGAAGCATTTTTGGCGGTGCTGAAGGTTAATGAGAGCTAGGTCGCAACCGCCGAAATTGTGATAAGGTAATCGACAACCAAGGTGTCAGGCGCGGCTCCGCCGCCCGATGAGCGGAAAGGCTTGCCTTTCCGGCCGACTCATCCTAAAATTCCGGGAGGCTACGCCTCCCGCAATGCGAGTTTCAATAGATACTCCCGTCTATTTTTTCACTTCGGTCGCGCACGACCGCCTGCCAATCTTCCGAACCGACAAACTCAAACAGATAGCATGTAACGCACTCGATGAAGCGAGACGGTCAGCGCAGCTTCTTATCTTCGCGTATATGATAATGCCCGACCATCACCACATCATCACGGATGGACGACGCGAACCATCGGACACTCTTCGATTTCTCAACGGCATAAGCGCAAAACGCATTCTCGATTACTTGAAAGCGAATGAGCCGGTATCGCTTGAAAAACTTCGTATGTTCGAAAAGAAGCGCGGATACAAGTATTCCGTCTGGGAGCACCATCCGGACACGTTTCTCATAACGAGCGAATCGATGCTGATGCAGAAAGTGAGTTACATTCATCAGAATCCGGTGAAGGCCGGCCTGGTGGAGCATCCGGATGACTATTTGTATTCGAGTTCACGGATATGGAATCGGCGGCCGCTCGATGATGAGCCTTTGAAGATGGATGTCGAGAAGATCGATTGGCGGAGGTGATTCGGAGGCGGAGCCTCCACTAATTTTTTAGGGAGCTTGACGGAAAGGCCGAGCCTTTCCGCTCATCGGGCGGCAGAGCCGCGAGGAAGTTTTTACAAGCGCCGCCTTTCCGCTCATCGGTCGGCAGAACTGCACGAGAAGATACCCGCAGTTTCGACTTCAGTTCATCGGGCGGCGGAGCCGCAAAGAAGTTCAGAAAACAGACAATGCCTTTCCCCTCATCGGGCGGCGGAGCCGCACAATCAATTCCGTTTTTCGATCGACCTACGGGGCCGATCGATTGGTTAAGAACGCAACGGCCAGAGCGACTGCTCCGACAATAATATTCAGGATCGCGACCGGCTGATTGACGGCTAGGATGCTCACCATAAGCGAGTTTGTAGGCGGAAGGAACCACAGGACGCCGACGAGCGCGATGATGATTCCGCCGATGATCAAAAACATACGCGACCCGCCTTTAAAAGCCGTCCAGATGCCGATCAGCCCGAGCAGAATGTGAATCGTCGCGCGGACACGGTTGGTCGTCAGTGCGCCGAATATCACATCGCTAAATTCACCCCAGACTCCCTCGATCAGCAAAAACGCGCCGATGAGCAAGGCGAAAATCCCGGTGATTGAAAGGTTCATGAAATCTCCTCCTGTGTGCGGCGCGAGAGCGTCAGGAATCAGGCGCTCCGCGCGCTTTTATTTCAGTCACCTCACTTTATACATCTGCGGCGAATTTAAGTCGAGTGCAAAAGCAATGATCATTCGTATTCGGCCGAGCCGATGACCCAGATGAAAGATTGGAGATCGATCATGTCTCTCGGCTTTAGATCCGCGAGATCGTCGGCAAGCACCGAGCCGAATTCCAATAGGCTCCGATACGTTTCCCAAGACGGGCGCGACGCGTAATGAAGATCGAAGCCGTATCTCTGCGCCGCGGTTCGGGTCACGGTAGGTTTGAAAAATATATGAGTTTCGGGTTGAGCGATAAAACCGAAGACCGTGACAACCGGATGCGTGAAAACTCTCGATTGCTTTTTCGGAAGCGATGCTACGACGTCACACCAGTCGTCGAACCTGCGAGGTAAAGCCGCCCGACCGTATAGAAACTCATAAAGGCCTTCGGCAAATGCGCGCGCGCCCGCTGTTCTCTTAACGGCATCACGTAGCGCCATATTCTCGAATGAGAAAAGCAGGTTCGTTCCCGACAGAGTCTTCAACGTGCGGGACGCGATCTCGACAAAATCACCAGCCTCCAATAAACCGCGAAATACAGGACGAGGGAGAAGTTCGTTCCAACGTTCGTGCGCCCGCCACTTGTAACCGCGCTCCCATGCGTCATATGTTTCGTCAGTAAATCCGTCGGGAAAAACGCGAAGAAATTTCCGCCGGCTTTTTTCGACCCCTTTTGAAACAATCCTTTGTTTTGCTGCACCCGTTCGCATCATCGAAAAAGGCGTCGCGTTTTAGTTCACGACTGCTCTTGAATTAGCTGAGTGCAATTGCGATGCCAATTTACCGATGATCCTAGGCGGTTTGTATTGCAGTAGACAGAACGATCACTGGCCGTTGATCAATTCACTGACCTTCAATTCGACCACCGAACGAATCCCATCGAGATGCTCGGCCGAATCCGCCTCAAACCGGAGCACAAGGATCGCCTGCGTATTCGACGCGCGAACCAGGCCCCAGCCGTTCTCAAACAGAACGCGTGCACCGTCGATCGTGATGACCTGGTTCGTCACGGCAAAGTGCTTAGCTATCGTTGCGACGATCTCGAACTTACGTTCGTCGGCGCAATCGACGCGAAGCTCGGGCGTGGAGAATGTTGGCGGGATGTCGGAAAGCAGTTCCGATAGGGGCTTATCGGTTTTTGAGAGTATTTCGAGCACGCGTGCACCGGCGTAGGTTGCGTCATCAAATCCGTAGAAGCGGTCGGCGAAAAAGATGTGGCCGCTCATCTCGCCGGCAAGTGCGGCGCCGGTTTCCTTCATCTTCGCCTTGATCAGCGAGTGGCCGGCTTTCCACATCACGGGCGTGCCGCCGTGTTTCTCAATGTCGTCAAAAAGATTCTGCGAGCACTTCACCTCGGCAATGATGGTGGCGCCGGGATTCGTCGCGAGAATAACGCGTGACAGCAGGATCATCAGCTCGTCGCCCCAGATGATGCGCCCGGTCTCATCGATGACGCCGATACGGTCGCCGTCGCCATCGAATGCGAGGCCGACGTCGGCTTTGTGTTCGCGAACGGCAGCGATCGTGTCCTGCAGATTCTCGGTCACGGTCGGGTCGGGATGATGGTTCGGGAAATTAGAATCGGGATCGGTGTACAGTTTGATCAGCTCGACGCCGAGAGCTTCGTACACCGGAACCGCAGTCACGCCACCCATCCCGTTACCGGCGTCGACGACGGCCTTAAGCTGTCGACGGCTCATATCTATCTTCGAGCCAATGTCGCGACAGTAATCGTCGAGCACTTCGATCGACTCGACAGTGCCTTCTCCTCGAACGAACGCGCCCGAAAGCGCGATTTCCTTGATCTCCTGGATCTGTGAACCGAACAGTGTCGCCTTACCAAGACAGATCTTGAAGCCGTTATGATCGGGCGGATTGTGTGAGCCGGTGATCATCACGCCGCCATCGACGTTTTTTGTGAAAACCGCGTGATAAAGAACCGGGGTTGGCACCATCCCGATCAGAACCACGTCGCATCCCGATTCGTTAAATCCGTGCGTGAGCAGATCGCAAAACCCGGGAGAGCTTTTTCTGGCGTCGTAACCAATTGCGATCCGCGGCGCACCGTTTTGATGGAAGAACGTACCGATCGCCCGCCCGAGCAAGGCGACCGTTTCGTCCGTCAGATGCTCGCCGACGATCCCGCGGATGTCGTATTCCCTGAAGATGTTCGTATTCACGTTTTAAAAGGATAAAGGAGAAAGGCGAAAGGCGGAAATGGCCCGGATGCTGGCCTTTCATCCGTTGCCCTTCTCCTTTTAGCCTTTCTCCTTTATCCTTTATCCTTCAATCGGGGCAACAATCGCCTGCCGGGAGGCATCGAAAAATTGCGTCTTTTGGTGAAAATCCCCTCGAGATATTATGAATAGTTTCTATCGTTTCGCGTGTTTTCCGCTTGCTTTGACGATTTTCGTTTTTGGCAGTGCGGTTCTTGCTCAGACGCCAAGGCCGACGCCGCCGCCCGCGGACGATGCCGGCGGGCAGGTCAAGACGTTCGAGGTTCGCCTTCCGGTTACAGTGACGTTGAAAAAGGATCTCATCACCAATCTCAGCCGCGGCGACTTTGCAGTTTTCGAAGACGGCATTCAGCAGGAGATCACTTTTTTCACGGACGAAAAAAACAATCCGGCCGTGTATGTCGGTGTGCTGATGGATACATCGCCGTCGGCGGCGGGCAAGTTGGGATTCTCAAAAGAGGCGGCGATAAATTTTATCCACACCGTCACGCGGCTTCGCAAGGACAAGGCCGCCTTCATGACGTTCGATAACGAAGTGACGCTGCGACAGGATTTTACCGACAAGCTCGATCTGCTTCAAAAGGCCGTCGACAACGTTAAGAAGCCTGGTTCGCAAACCGCGATGTACGACGCTGTTTGGCAGTTCTCGGACGAAAAGCTGCGCAATGTCGCGGGGCGGCGCGTGATCGTTATTATCACCGACGGCGACGACACGTTCAGCCGAGCGAAGATCGACGATGCCATCGATATCGCCCAGCGGACCGAGACGACTATCTTCGGCATTTCAACCAAGGCAGGGTTTCTTGGAACTGTTCCGGGCGTGGAAGCGGGGACCGTCAAGGACAAGGGCGATAAATTCCTGACCCGGCTTTGCGAAGAAACGGGAGGCCAGGCTTTTTTCACCGGTGACATGCTCGAGCTCGAACGGGCGTTCAAGAAGATCTCGCAGGAATTGCGGTCGCAGTACATCATCACGTATCGCCCGGCGAATCAGAACTACGACGGCCGCGAGAGAAAGATTGAGGTCCGATTTACAGATTCGTCAAAGACCAGCAAATACAAACTGCGCACGAAGACAAGCTATCGCGCGGTCAACGACCGTTTGAAGTAGCAAGAAGGGGTTTTAGATGTTTAATAGAAAGGCGATTTTTGTTTTATTGGTTGTGCTAGCGTTCGTCGGGTTCGGCATGTTCGGTTACGATTTTGCGAATGCACAGCAGGTAGCCGAACCTAAGGCCCCGGTCGCGAGCCCGACACCGCCGATCGAAGAAGAAGAGGGGGTTGTGAAGGTCACGACCGAATCCGTCAACGTCCTGTTTACGGCCCAGGACAAAAATCGAAAGCTCCTGCTGAATCTTAAACCCGAAGATATACGCATTCTCGAGAACGGCCAGGTGCAGCAGATCTCGGCATTCTCACGCCAGATCGATCTGCCGCTCAGCCTTGCGATCCTGATCGACACCAGTGCCTCGCAGGAACGAACTCTGCCTGAAGAAAAATCGGCGGCGATCTCATTTGTAGAATCGGTTGTCAGGCCCGCGAAGGATGAAGTGTCGGTGATCTCGTTCACCGGCGAATCGACTCTCGAACAGGGATTGACGAATAACATCAACCGGCTGCGGCGGGCTATTGAACGGGTCCAGTTTGTTGCGCCGTCCGGCTATCTCGGCGGCGGCGTTGTCGTAAACAACGGACGCGTACCCGGGACTCCGCCGATCTCGGGCACGAATCAACAGATCGCCGGCTCGACTGCAATTTGGGATTCGATCTGGATCACGTCGTCTGACGTGTTGGGGCTTGCTCCGGAAAAGACACGACGCGCGATCATTCTGCTATCCGACGGTTACGATACGTTCAGCAAGAAGAAACTGGACGAGGCAGTTCAAGCGGCTCTGCGGGCAGAGGCCGTCATATATTCCGTCGGGATCGGCGATAACTTTTACGACGGTGTTGATGAAAGCTCGCTGAAGAAGATCTCCGAACGTACCGGCGGCCGCGCATATTTTCCGCGCGACGAGACTGAGCTGCGCCAGGCTTTCAAACAGATCCAGGAAGAAATGCGTTCGCAGTATCTGATCGCATACGAACCGACAAACGCGGCGCTCGACGGAACGTACCGCAAGATCGAGATCCAGATAACGAATGCCGAGCTTGAAAAACAGAAAGTTCGCGTTACGCACCGTCAGGGTTATTTCGCGAAGATGGGATCGAAGTAACGCGAAACACATTTGATCTGAAGAGAGGCGGTGTGAAAAGACGGCCTCTTTTCAATTTGTACGCGGTCTCAATCTGATGAATCTATAGACCTTCAAAGAGTCGTACTATTCATCAATAAGGAACAATCTCGGTCTTTCGCACCTGGCCGTCCTTGATCCTGATTATCCAGATCACACCATGCTCGGAATCGTCGAGATTTTTAAACAGCTCTTTTTTGCCGAGAAGATTTGCCAAACCGGGAATCGTATTGCTGTGACCGACGACCAAGAAGCGCTTCGTGTTGCTCTTCATCACCGCATCGATCAGCTCGGACGGTTTCTTAGGATCGTAGGTTTGCACTTGCAGATTTCGTCTCGCCGCTATCGGGGCCGCGGTTTCCCGCGTTCGCTTGAAGCCGGTCGAGTAGATGCCGCCGGGCTTATACTTTTTAATTACTTTCGCCAGCCGCTCGGCCCGTTGCCTTCCTTCGGCTGTCAATACCGGATCGTTCTTGTCCGCGCTTTCGGCAACGTCTTTTTCCGCGTGACGGACAAGAATGATCGTTTTGTTCTGCGCCGTAGCGGACGATGCGCAAAGAGCGGACGTTAGTAGGATCAGTGCGACAACAAACATTTTCATAGATATTTTTTCCACGTAATGATCTGGCTCTGCGTCCTCTGCGGGCTTTGCGTGAAACTTTCTTTTATCTCACGCAAAGCTCGCGGAGGACGCAAAGAAAGACCCATCGTGATCGGATTGAATTCACACAAACATCTTCCCCGGATTCAGGATCCCATTCGGATCGAAAACTTTTTTGATGGCTTTCATTATCTCGAGTGTCGGTTGATCGATGGCGTAATGCATGTATTGCGATTTTACATAGCCGATGCCGTGCTCGCCGGAGATCGTTCCGCCGAGATCGACGGAAAGCTGAAACGTTTCAGCGACGCACTCACGCGCACGCGCGATCTCTTCCGGCGAGTCACGGTCGACGACGAAGTTGACGTGGATGTTACCATCGCCCGCGTGACCGAAGTTGGCGACGAATGTGTTATGGCGCCGGCCGATCTCTTCGATCTTCGCAACAAGCTCGGGAACCTTCGATCGAGGCACGACGACGTCCTCATTAATTTTCAGCGTGCCGTATTTCATCAAGCTGCTCGAGATCGCGCGGCGTACATCCCAGAGTTTGTCTTCCTCTTCTTTTGTCTTCGCTCGCAGAATATCGAAGCCGCCGTTCTCGCCGATGATGCGCTCGATGGTCAGTGCATTTCGCTCGACCTCTTCCCGCGAGCCGTCAACCGCGACGAGCAGGATCGCGTCGGCGTCTTTCGATAAACCAAATGCAAAATTTTCTTCGACGGCAGCGACGCAATATTTATCGAGGACCTCCATCGCCATCGGGAGCAGGCCTTCGGGTGTGAACTTTGTCAGCACTTTGCACGCGGCCTCCATCGAATGAAAATTCGCACGCACGGTGGACGTCGCCTCGGGCATCGGTAGCAGCTTTAGCGTTGCTTCGGTGATGATCCCGAGCAAACCTTCCGAACCGCACATCAAACCCGTCAGATCGAACCCGACCACGTTCTTCACAGTCTTGCCGCCGGTTCGGATAATTTCGCCGGTTGCGGTCACGACCTCGAGACCGAGGACGTGATGTTTCGTCACGCCGTATTTCGGTGTCCGCATTCCGCCCGCATTCTCGGCGATGTTGCCGCCGATGAACGAGTCTTTGTAGCTCGCCGGGTCGGGTGCGAACAGCAATCCCATCGCGGCGACGGCCTCCTGCAATTCAAATGTCGTCAGGCCGGGCTGACAGATCACGTAGAGATCGTCGACGTTGATCTCAACGATCTTTTTCATCCGGTCGGTACCGATCACGATGCCGCCATCGACCGGAACGGCACCGCCCGTGTAGCCGACGCCACCGCCACGTGCTGTCACCGGAAAAAGATGTTCGTTCGCGAGCTTTAATATCTCGACCATCTCGGCGGTCGATTCGGGAAACACCACCGCCTCAGGCGGAAACTTTTCCTTTACCGCGTCCGCACCGTACGGCTCCACCTTTTCCGGATCGACGATGACATGCTCGTCGCCGACGATCTCGCTCAACGCCGCCAGCACGTCGGGGTTCGATGCATTGGTCGTCGCGCGGCCCTTTGAATTGAAATGGATCGATTCGAACATCTTTCTTAAGTCTGTTGCGTCTTTCGAGTCTGTCGAGTCTATCGGTGTATTGGAGCTCCGAGTCACCAAAGGCGACTCGGAACTTCGATCGACCGCCGGACTCGATAGACTCCGATAGACTCCGATATACTAAAAATCCCCAGCCAGTCCAAACGTCTCGTACCGCGGCTGACCGTTAGAACTCTGCAAGACAAAGAAAACGCGCTGCCCGTTGACGGCACGCGTCACGGTCGGGTCGGTGCGGCCGTCGCCGTCGTAATCACCGAGCTTGATGAGATCGGACGAAAGTCCCCATGGAATTACTTCCAGTTGCCCGTCGGAGCTGCGGCGGATGTAGAAGACGCGGTTCCCACCCTCGTTTCTAACGACAAGAATGTCCGCCGCGCTGTCGCCATCGAAATCTACACGTCCCGTAAAAAATGCGTCGCTCGATAGCCCCCACTGCGTCACAGGCATCTGCCCGGTCGTACTCAGGCGCGTGTACCAAACGCGCTGGCCCGTTTCGCTTCGGGCGATCGTAAGATCCGCGATATTGTCCCGATCGACATCGACCGCTGCCGGTACGTCGCCGCTGGTTCCCCAGTATTCCTGCCGATACGTTCCATTCGAGCTCAGTAGAATATGCCAAACACCGGCGCGGAAGACGGCGATGTCGGTGCGCGTGTCGCCGTCATAATCGGCCGCGGCGAAAAAATCGCCGAGCGTCGAAGAACCCCAGCGCGTCTCCTGTAGGATGTTCGTCGCCGATGGCAATATTCGCCAGAGCACCTCGGCGTTATACCGAGCAGTCGAAAAATCATTGCGTCCGTCGCCATCGAAATCAGCCGTAAGCGAGACCGAATCGCCGGGCTGGCCGAGCGGCTGCTCAACAAATGCGCCGTTTGAGCTTTTTAACGCGTAGAACGTGTTGCTGGAATTTCGATAAACCTGGATGTCGGTCCGCCCATCGCCGTCGTGGTCGTTGTAGGTACCGTTACTGAGATGAAATTGTCCACGCACTTCGCCACCCGGAAAGTCCGGCGAATTAACTTGCACGTACCAGCGGTTTTGACGCAGCCATGCCAGCTCCAGCGGGCTCACATCAAATCCGACGAGCCAGGACGAATCAGGCGGAAAACCGATCTGGATATGTTGGATGCCCGATTGTCCATTGCCGGCGCCCTTGAAGAGAAAGGCGGTCGAACCGGCCGGGAAAGCGGTGCCGCCGCGTCCGCGAAAAACGAGATTCGCGGCGTTACCCGGCGTGAAGGGTGGGTTGATCGAGACGTCGGCAAGAATGCGTCGCGCGGACGCGTTGGCCGGCAACGCTTGCTCGCCGGAAGCGTTCGCCAGAAACTTCTGCTGGGCCGCGACCGATGCCCCGAAGGCTCCGACAAAGATCGCTATACACGCCACAGTTCGAA
>JBKKAS010000132.1:0-9999 GCA_046714595.1 Pyrinomonadaceae bacterium
GGTTGGCTTTGTCTAACGCCGAATCGCTTGCGTCGAAGGTGAAAACGAAAAGCAGTCTGCTCGACGACATTCTCGGCTACGAGGTCGAAGATCACATTGTCGACATCCGCTACTACCGGCCGCGTGGCGATAACAAAGAGGCCTGGGACAACATCGACATCAGTGGTTTTCTAGGCCAGCGGATGCAGATCAAGGTAAATTTCCTATGCAAGGATTCGATCCTCGCTGCACCGCTGGCGATCGAGATCGCTCGCTGTCTGGACCTTGCAAAGCAGCGCGGGGAATCTGGAATTCAGGAACAGTTGTCGATGTTTTTCAAACTGCCGATGGCGAAGTCAGGAAAACCCGAACAGGCTTTTCACCGGCAGGAAGAGATGTTGCTGGAATGGCTGAAGGGATGAGCGGCGTCGCCAAAGGCGACAGACATTTAAGCCAAGGGTGGAGCGAGCAAAGCGAGCGGAACCCTAGGAATGGCGGGTACCACGATTCGACCCTGAAGGGGTCGAACAATTTTGACGATTGTTCGACCCCTTCAGGGTCGAATTGTCGTCGGATAAGCTTACCTAGGGTTTCGGCCTTCGGCCTTCACCCTAGGCTTTAATATCTGTCGCCTTTGGCGACAAAACATCATGGAGCGACGCGCACTCTTTTAATGTCTTGCTCGGAAGCAATATATCCAAAACTAGCCCACTGATTTCCCTTGACTACCTTGCGAAATATCGTCATCGCCCGTTCCCGATCGCCGTTGTATAGAAAATGATTTCCGATACCGAACCCGAGTGAAGCGCTCCCGAGCGTAGTCCCGTCGGCGCTGATTGCAGAAAGGAGCGTCTCGGCCTTAGCCTCGCCGCGGTTCAGGCGAATCAATTTCAGGTAATCGGTATTCTCAATGAGCTCGACGTTCCCCTTGAATGGCTTCAGGACTTTCTTTGCTTCTCTCTTTTTGCCCAACCTCCGAAGCGTCATGTAATGCCAGTACGCGGTCGCGACGCGCATGTCGTTGTTGGTCGAAACTTTCTCAGCCTCCTCATAAGCTTTTAGCGCGTTCGCGAAATCGCCTTTCAGATAATAGGCAAGCCCGAGGTGATACCAGATGTTTGATTGCAGTGTGCTTGTCGGAATGTTCTTCGCGTTGGGAATCCCGTCGGGCTCGATCTCGTCGGGCTTGCCTTTGACGAGTTTTGCGGCCGTTTCGAGATCTCGGATCGCATCGTCGAAACAGCGCAAGGTGATATATCGGTGTCCGCGATGGCGAAGAAACCTCGCATCGTTCTTGAATAAAACCATCCCGCTGGAAAAAACTCGCACGGCGTCTTTGTAACGGCCCAGGTAAGCCATCCGGCGCCCGAGCCAGATTATCGAATCGGCTGCGTTCGGCGCCTCGAGATGCACCGCTTCCGCGTCGGCGAGGTTTTTTTCGTGGAGCGATCGTGCTTCGGGCGAAAGCACCGGAGCGACTTCGCGCGCGGCAAGGAGACAGGGTTGGGAGTAAGCGACAGCCGATAACATGATCATTGCGATCGCTGAAATTGCGAATCTCATGGCGGCAATACTACCAGACGATTTGGGAATTACTAAGATGCGGGGGCAGTGCCCGCCTTCCGGACCTGCGAATGTTGCAGACGTTTTACGTAAAGGCCGAGCTGGGACCCGCCACCTTACTCTTATCAACGGGCGATGACAACATTCGCAAGTTAGGAAGGCGGGCTTGCCCCCGCTCTCTTTGCGTTCTTCGCGAGCTTTGCGTGAGAATAGTTTTTCACGCAGAGCTCGCTGAGCACGCAGAGGAAGACCATGTCCCTTAACTCGATTTCCTATTCGCTACCCTCCCACATCGAGGACGGTGTCCGCTCGGAGATCGAATCCTGGGTCGAGGGCGTTAAGGTCGCTCGCATCTGGTCGCGAGATGCTTCGGTCTGGACCAGCGATGACGAATCAAAGTGGCTCGGCTGGCTCGACATCGTCGGGGATGAGCTTGGCAATCTGGAAAAGTATCGCGAGCTATTGGCCGACATCGACGAGGCCGGATTCAAAGATGTCCTGCTGATGGGGATGGGCGGTTCGTCGCTCTGTCCGGAAGTCCTGGCGATAACGTTTGGCAAGACGAATTTTCACATTCTCGATTCGACCGTACCGGCGCAGGTAAAGGCCGTCGAGGACGGACTCGATCTTGCGAAAACGCTTTTTATTGTCGCCAGTAAATCGGGCTCGACGCTGGAGCCAAATTGCTTCAAGCAATATTTTTTCGATCGCGTTTCGCAGATCTCGGACGACCCGGGCAAACAGTTCATCGCCATCACCGATCCCGGATCGAAGATGGAGCAGATCGCGCGCGAGGACGGCTTCCGACACATCTTCTATGGCAAGCCCGAGATCGGCGGCAGATTCTCAGCGCTGTCGGCATTTGGGCTGACGGCGGCTGCGTCGATGGGATTGGATGTCGAGATACTCCTGAACCGAGCATCAGAGATGGTCGAAGCTTGTAGGAATACCGATCCAAAAGAAAATCCGGGCGCGTTATTGGGATTGCTTCTCGGCGTTTGTCATGCAGCCGGACGCGACAAGCTGACGATCTTTACTTCGCCCGAAGTTTACGACGTCGGCGCGTGGCTCGAGCAGTTGGTGGCCGAATCAACCGGGAAGAACGGCGTCGCGATCATTCCCGTCGATCGCGAGCCTGTTTTGAGTCCCGGCTTTAGCGGGCCAATTTCTACCACCCCGTCAGCGGAAGCCGCTGCCACCCCTCCTATCCAGGAGGGGAGCTTACAATACTACTCAAACGATCGTGTCTTCGTGTATGTCGGTGTTCGCGGTTCTGCGATCGATGAATCTGTTTACCAACGGCTGGAAGACATCGAACGCGCCGGCCATCCGATGATCCGCATCGAGCTCGAAAGTCTGTATCATATTTCTCAGGAATTTTTCCGATGGGAATTCGCGACGGCGGTTGCGGGTTCGGTGATGAAGATCAATCCATTCAATCAACCGGATGTCGAATCGGCGAAGATCGAGTCGCGGAAGATCACCGACGAGTACGAGCGTGCGGGTTCGTTACCGGATGAATCGCCGTTTTTCGAAGACGGCGGGATCAGCCTGTTTAGCAATGAAGCGAACGTCGCTGCGTTAGACACGATCGTTGGTGACACGCGTTCCCTCGGCGAATATGTGAAAGCTCATCTTTCCCGGCTCGGAGCGAACGATTATTTCGCGCTGCTCGCGTATGTCGAGATGAATGACACGAATGAGAAGGTGCTGCAGGCGATCCGTGAAACGGTGCTCGATCGCAAGCGCGTCGCGACCTGTCTCGGCTTTGGCCCGCGATTCCTTCACTCGACTGGGCAGGCGTACAAGGGTGGCCCGAACAGTGGTGTCTTTCTGCAGATCACGACCGACGACCAGTTTGATCTTCCGGTCCCCGGGCAGAAATATACATTCAGCGTGGTTAAGGCGGCTCAGGCGCGCGGCGACTTTCAGGTTCTGCTGGATCGCAACCGGCGGGCGTTAAGGGTTCACTTATCGGCGGATGTTCGGAGCGGATTGTCGCGTCTTCTCGAGTCGCTCTGATCCAAAAGGAAACTTCAGGGATAAAGGGGATGAAGGGGATCTGCATTTATAACAAATCCCCTTCATCCCCTTTATCCCTGTCAGAAAATTTACACCCCTACGATTTCGTCTTCTTCGATCAAGTATGGCGAGACAGCGGCCTTATCAATATCCTCTTCCAAAACTTTCGCTATCACGGGCAGCGAGAGCGAACGGGTTTTCTTAATATCCGGAACTTCCTTGCCCTTGGCGTAAACCGCGTGGCGGCCGTGTTCTTGGTACCACTCGCTCAGGGACGCGGTCTTGTGCATCTCCTCGATGATCTGTCGCCATCCGACACCGGTGTTGTAGGCGCAGAAGCTGATCTCGCCTTCCTGTGTGCCGTAGGGAATGACGCACATTTCGGTGCGTCGGAAATCGTAGTTGAACAGATCCTGGAACCACATCCCCTCGACGCAGAGCACTCGCCACACATCGTCATCCGCTTTCTCGACCTTCATCCGGTCGTTGCGGTCGGAGTTCGAGGTCGTCGAGCTTGGTTTGAAAAGATTGACGATCTGCGAGATCGGAAAACCTTCGGGTGCTCGGGCGGCGTCGTAGTTACGCATTATCGCCATCCCGAGTTGCGTCATCGTTAGTTTCTTGCCGCGGGCGGTGTCGGTGATCGTCGCCACATCTTTCATGAACTGCTCGTAGTTGAAAAACTCGAACAGCGATTTCGTCAGGCCGGACTTCTTGTTGACGACCATCAGCGTGAAGATCCCGCAGTTCGGATGGCAATTGCACGATGACCATCCCCACGGTGCGTCGGCGCCCTGCAGCATATCCATCACCGATGTAAACGCCGAGTAACTCGATAGCGGAAACCAATCGCGCATCGGTTTGAGCACGCCGTCGAGCTGCTCTTTAAGATCGTGGGTCATGCCGGCGAGCGTGTATCGCTGCTTTACCCGGTCATCGTCCGAAATGTCTTCGTCGCGGCCGGTGAAGCTCACCGGTTGAAAAGCGATCGTCTGAACTTTGTCGATATTCTGGGCCGCAAACTTGACGATGCTGCCGATGCCTTTGTTGTTCCACGAATTAACGATCGTCGTGACCAACGTAACCTTTATACCGACGGAAGCGAGGTTCTCGATGGCCTTTAGCTTGACGTCGAAGAGATTACCGACGCCGCGGTGCTCGTTATCCTCTTCATTCGTTCCATCGAACTGCAGATACACACCGTGCTGACCGGCCTCTTTGGCGGCCTTGCAAAACTCAATGTCCTCGGCGTACCGGATACCATTGGTCGCGGCGAGAATGCGATAAAACCCGACCTTCTTTGCATACGCAACAGCGTCGAGAAAATAGGGCGACAGCGTCGGCTCGCCGCCGGATAACAAAATTATGATCTGGCGTTTTGGTTTGAAAGAAACCGCGCGGTCGAGGATCGCTTTCGTGTCTTCGAATGTCGGCTCGTGCACGTATCCGACCTGATTAGCATCCATGAAGCACGGATTGCACATCATGTTGCAGCGGTTCGTGAGATCGACTGTAAGTACCGCGCCGCGTCCGAACTTGATGTCGGATGTTCCGTGATGGTGGACGTGCTTGTCTTCCGCCGCTTTAAAGTCGCGCCCATAAAAGAGCGATTCGATGCGGTTGAGAAAATGCGAGTCGGTCGCGAGCACGTCGACGAATTCGCCGTGTGTCGGACACGTTTTACGCATCAGGACCTGACCGTCCTCTTCGACGATCTGCGCCTTTATCTCGCCCGGATGCGAATCTTTCAAGATCTCAAGCGGGATGTTTCCGGAGATCACACCCTCGCGTACCTGTTTGACGCAGGTCGGACACAGCGAATCGGTCTCGCGCGGAAACCCGAGAGGCGGTGCTGTGCGCTCATAAGATTTGAGAAGAGGCTCGGCGGCCCACGAGGGCTGGATGGACTCGCTTTCCGGGATCGCACGGTTTACGGCCTGAAACGCTTTCCAACCGATATCGGCAAGCTTCGAAATGGCCTTCGAGCCTTTGCGTCCGCCAGCCTTTCCTTCGCCGCGTCTGAAATTGTCGCTGAACATAATGTTTGTCGGAGTGGGGGACGTGCGAATCCCGGCGCATATCTTAGCAAATATCGGCCGCCATTGCCCAATCTTGTTGCCCCGCGGCGGAATCGTTATATTTGCTCAGTCTGAGAGTTGTCGCCGTTTCGGTCGGGCTGCCAAAGATCGTTCAAACAACCGACGGGGGATTTGTGACGACCGCGATCTTCAAGGATCCGGTTGCTGGACGTGTAAAGGTAAACGACCTGAATCTTGAAGGTGATGCCCAGGCCGATCTCACCGTTCACGGCGGATGGAGCAAAGCCGTGTATGTCTATCCCGGCGAACATTACGAATATTGGAGGAACGAGCTGCCAGAAATGGAGCCGGGAAATTCTCAGTTCGGCGAGAACCTGACGACGGAGGGCCTGATCGAAACCGAGGTATGTATCGGAGATAAGCTTCGTATCGGAACCGCGGAGTTTGTCGTGACGGAACCGCGGATGCCCTGCTCCAAACTCGGAATACGTTTCGGTCGTAAGGATATTCTTCGCCGATTTCTGCAGAGCCGGCGGAGCGGATTCTATATGGCGGTTACGAAGACGGGCGAGCTTGGGGCCGGGGATGGTATCGAGATCCTCTCACGCAACGAAAATAAAGTTAGCGTCACGGACATTGTTCGAATCTGGGTTCAAGATAAGGAGGACGTCGAGACGATGGGCCGGGCGTTGAAGATCGATGTCTTCCCAGAAAGCTGGAAGGAACCGTTTCGCGAACGTATCGCTGGTTAGGCATCCGTACCCTGCGATCGAACTCCAGAGTCGTGAGCGACTTGTTGTCATACCGGTTTGACCTCCACACCGAACAGGTAGGGCCAAGGGTGAGAAGCGCTACCCTTCGATGTCTTTCTACGCACTAGCCTAGGACATCTTTACGCTAACGCCTCCAAATATTTCACGCCTGAACCCGTGTTGAATAGAACCACCGTCTCGCCTTCTTTTACCAGATCACGCTCGATCAACTTCCGCAGTGCGGGCAAACACGCGGCCCCTTCCGGAGCACAAAATATCCCTGTCGCGGCGCCGATCTCGCCTACGGCTTTGACGAGTTCGTCGTCGCTTACTGCGAGTGCGGTGCCGCCGGACGCGCGGATCGCGTCGAGGATAAGAAAGTCGCCGATGGCTTTCGGAACTCGAAGTCCCGACGCGACTGTCGAAGCATTCTCGAATTCGTCCGCGAAGCGCTCGCCGTTTTCGAAAGCTCGTACTATCGGAGCGCAAGTTTCCGATTGCACCGTTATCATTCGGGGACGGTGTGAATCGATCCAACCCATCTGCTGCATTTCATCGAACGCTTTCCACATGCCGATCAAGCCGGTGCCGCCGCCGGTCGGGTAGATGATTACATCTGGCAACGGACCCGCCTTTTCTTCAGGCACCACCCCGTCATTCGCTTCTCGAATGCCACCCCTCCTTAAACCAGGAGGGGAGTTGCGTTCTTGACTCCCCTCCTTGTCTAAGGAGGGGTGGCCGAGGCTTTGCGAGGCCGGGGTGGTGCTGAAGCCCAAAAACTGTTCGAAGAGCTCATACCCCATCGTCTTTTTGCCCTCAACACGATACGGTTCCTTTAATGTCGAGACATCGAACCAGCCCTCAGCTTCTTTTCGCTCGGCGACGATCTTTCCGCAGTCCGTTATGAGCCCGTCGACGAGTGTAACGTTCGCGCCCGTCTGTTCACATTCGTCGATATTCGCTCGCGGCGTGTCGGACGGCATGAAGATAAACGCTTCCATCCCGGCCCGAGCGGCGTACGCAGCCAGCGCACCGGCCGCGTTGCCGGCTGAAGGCACCGCAACTTTCCTGACACCCAGTTCTTTCGCCATCGAGATCGCCGCCGTCATCCCGCGTGCCTTAAAACTCTGCGTCGGGTTCTGGCCCTCGTCCTTGATGAACAGATTCAGTTTGATCGGAAGTTTGGCGGCCAATCGTTCGGCTCTCAGCAACGGCGTCCAGCCTTCGCCGAAGCTGACGACGTTCCCGGAACTTTCGACTGGAAGAACCTCGCGATATCGCCAGAGAGATGACTCGCGCGCTGCCAGCAGATCGGGCTTAAGTGTTTCGGCGGCTTTTTCAAGATCGTAGCGGACAAGCAGCGGCTTGCCGCACTCGACGCAAAGATTTTGCAGCGTGCGTGCTTCGTGTCTGAGTCCGCACAAAGCGCATTCGAGATGGGTGACGTTCATAAACAGAACCAATATAGCTCGCAACGCGAGCTAAGAATCACTTCTTCCAAACAAATTCCCTGAACAGATTAAATGCGGCATTGAAGCCGAGCGATACCGTTCCGCTTCGCACACCGTGCTTCCAGTTGTAGCGATCGGGGTACCACGTTTCGTAGGCAATGATGCTCGACGCGTAAGCCCCTGCTATGCGAGGGAAACCAAAAACGCGTTTGCCGTTTCGATCTCGAGCGGTTACGGGCGAGATCAGCGCATTCCGGACTCGCCCGCCAACGCTCTTGTTCCTGCTGCGATAAAAATGGCTGTCGAGCTTGAAGCCCTCGTCGAGCGCGAAAGTCGTCGTCTGCTTGATCGCGTTCTTTCCAAAATTCGATGCGGCACGTCGGCCGAACCCTTCCCATTTAGTTCCCCATTCTTCGGGCGAATTACTCCACGTCGAAATGCCGGCTGTCGCCACCATCTTGCCTATAGCAAACGGGCCGACGACACTCTTGATAAATTTGTTGCGTCGCGTTTTCGCGTCCGGTCGTATGTAATCGGTCGAAGACTTAGGCCCTAAGAGTCCAGGCTGCGTGGTCGATACGATTTGAGGAGTCGATGTCGGAGCAGGCTGCTGTGCGACTGCAATTGACGTGGCTGAAAAAAGGACCACGAGTAATAAGTTTGTTTTCATCGACTATCCCCTAGTTCGCTTTAAGAATTTTTCAGCAAGGGCTTCAATTCTCTGTAAATGTTCGCCATCATTATCTTCGTTCCCTCGGCATTCGGGTGGATCCCGTCCGCCTGGTTAAGGTCCCTTTTCAACGCGATGTTTTCAAGCAGGAACGGCAGGTATGCGACGTCGTATTCGTTCGCGAGATCGGGAAATGCGCTCGAGTAATTTCGTTGATAGTCGGCACCCATCGTCGGCGGGGCCAGCATCCCGCACAGCAGTACCGTGACATTCTTTGTCTTCGCTTTGCGAATGATCTGACCTAGGCTCGACTTCATCCGATCGACCGGAATGCCGCGAAGCAGGTCGTTGGCACCGAGTTCGAGGATCAGCACCTGTACGTTTTCCTGCTCAAGCACCCAATCGATCCGCTCGAGTCCGCCGAGGCTCGTGTCGCCCGAAACACCCGCGTTTACGACTTCATAATTGTATCCATCGGCGTTGAGTCGCTCTTGCAACAGGTAGGGATACGACTCGCGTTCAGTCAGCCCGAACCCCGCAGTGAGGCTGTCGCCAAACGCGATGATCTTGGGCCTGCTCGCGACAACGGTCGGGGTTTTCAGCGGCTTGTTCGACGCAAGGCCGAGTCCGCCCGGCCGATCATCATTTCCGCATGCGGCGAATAAAACGGCAGAGAATATGAAACTTAGAAGAGCTGTATTTCGAATAATATGATTCATCTCAGGTAAATATATGCTACGCGATTTAGTAAGATTTGGATGCAGAACTTTCGTTAAAAGTAGGACAGGCTTTCGGGCCTGTCCTGCAAGGCAGGCTGGAAAGCCTGCCTTACATCTATGATCCAACTCAACTCCGTCACCAAGACCGTCCGCTCGGGGACCGAAGATCTTACCATCTTGTCGGACGTCTCGCTCGACATTCCGGAAGGACAGTTTGTCGCTCTGACAGGCGCATCGGGCAGCGGTAAATCGACGCTGCTCGGCTTGATCGCCGGTCTGGATGCGCCTTCGTCAGGCAGCATAACGATCGATGGCGACGACATTACGCGCATGGGCGAAGACGGGCTCGCCGAGATCCGAAGTGCGAAGATAGGTTTTGTCTTTCAATCATTTCATCTCATCCCAAGTCTGACCGCTTTCGAAAATGTTCTTATCCCGATGGAGATCCGCGGACTGCGCGGGGCAAAGGACCGCGCGGCCGAGCTTTTGCGCGACGTCGACCTTACCGAACGAGGCCATCATTATCCATCAGAGCTCTCCGGCGGCGAACAACAACGCGTCGCGATCGCCCGGGCGTTCGCTAATAAGCCAAAGATCCTGCTCGCCGACGAGCCAACCGGAAATCTTGATTCAAAAAACGGCCGGCACATTTTTGAGCTTATGACGGGGCTGCATAAACAACGCGCCGTGACACTTGTGCTGGTCACTCACGACCAAGCGCTTGCCGCGGAGGCACAGCGGCAGATCGTTTTGAAAGACGGTCGAGTTGTGAGCGACCAATTTTAACCGCCGAGACGCGGAGAC
>JBKKAS010000133.1:0-2744 GCA_046714595.1 Pyrinomonadaceae bacterium
GTGCGCACACGGATATTCGGGATGCATTGGTGTGTTGATGAATGGCATCCATGACGCATCACGAGCTGTCGCGTCGTTGCCGTCGATATCGCCATTCCGGATCGCCGTTATCGGTCGCCAGAAATTGTAATGATACTTCGCGTCGAAGACGGCGATCAGCGCGTCGTCAGTAGCTTGAGTGACGGCCATCATAAGCCGGGCGTTCTGCGTGATCTCGCGTCCGGGCATACTCGCGACCGACCTGATGATCCCATGATAGATCGACGCCCCGGTGGCTTCCCAAAAGCGTGCGATATCGGTTTGTTCAGCTGTTCGTGACGAGTTACTCTTCCGGCCCAGCGCCTTTATCTCGTTATATTCGCGGGCCCACAGCTGGCTCTTCAATTCCGGTGGAGGAGCCGGGCGAAACTGACTGGCGCTAGACATTAGCCACGGCTTCCGTGAAGGCCAATGCGAAACCAGCGGCACGACCGTAGGAACATAAACACCAGCAATCGTATACGGACGATAGGTCTCGATCGTAGAAAAGCCGTCTTCCATCCGCGCCGCGAGTACCAACGACGACGCTTTTTCACCTGCCGCAATGCCGTCACTCTTTGAAGTTCCGTCAGGAATTTTAGCGAGGGCCGCTTGATACGCCGCCTCGACCTCCGCCTGTTTCGCCGGCGCTAGTTGCAAGAGTGTCGCACGGCCTGCGGCGGCGATAGCGGCATCGATGGAGGCCGACGGTGCAGCGTCGATCTTCATCTCACCAGCCGGATATTTTTTAGTGATGGCATTTACCGCTTCGTATATCGCGGTATGCATGATCGCTAGCACGCGATTCGAAGTCGGCGTGTCGAAGCTCACAGGACCGGCAATCTCACACGCCAGGATGTTCCAGTCAGTGACGGAGTCTGCTTTCGCTGATAGCGGTGAGACGAGAAGACAAACAATGCAGGTGCCGATGAGAAAGAAATTCTGAGTGTGCTTCATGGTGAACTCCTCGTCTTTTAGTTTCCCGTCATCTTGCTGTGGGACAGATAGTAGCCCAAAATGACCGGGTGGAACAACCGCGATCCCGTTTGCTCTCGTGTCGCGGTGCTGGCTTATCCAGTGCGTTTGGGCGCCGCCGGCAAGAACTGCGGCGTGACCCGTGCTTTCGTCTTTTGCTCGAAGGCGTATGCGTATTTGATCAGTTGAGGTTCGGTGAATGGTTTTCCGAAAAACGACATCCCCATCGCCGTGCTTTCACGCAGTCCGACCGGTACCGTGATGTATGGGTACTCGGCCACGGCGGCTATCGACCAGGACGTGCTCGTCGTCGGCCCGACCAGGGCGTCAAGCTTGTCTTTTCCGATGACGGCGTCGATGCCATCCCCGCGGGTGGCTTTCTTGATCCGCACAAGCGCGTCGATGTACGCCTTGTCCGTGAGATCGCCCTTCTTTTGTGAATCGGTGAACAGCTCCTGGCCAAATTTCATAAGCTCACGATCCTTGTTCTCTTCGTTGAATTTGATCAGGTCCTCGAGTGTTCTGTACTTCGCGCCGCGCGTAGTGAGATATTTATTAAGGTCCGTTTTAAACTCATACTTCAGCACGTCCGTTCGGTCGTTCGCGATCTTGTTGTAATCGGGTGTGAACGTGACGTCGACAAGCGTTGCTCCGGCGGATCGCAGCGCCTCGATCAATGGCTGATAAAACTCCTTCAATTCGGGCCGCGTCGTGAACTGCATGACCAGCCCAAGCCGAGCGCCCTTGAGGCCATCTTTGTTGAGAAATTTCGTGTAGTCCTTCGAGGCGTTCTTGTCGGCTGCAGCGGTGATCGCGTCTCGCTTGTCGCGACCGACCATCGCGCCGAGCATGATGGCAGCGTCGGTGACGTTGCGCGCCATCGGGCCGGCTGTGTCTTGCGTGTGTGCGATCGGGATTATGCCGGTTCGTGAGATCAGGCCGAGCGTCGGCTTGATTCCGACGACGCCGTTGGTCACGGCCGGGCAGATTATCGAGCCATTTGTTTCCGTTCCGACCGACGCGGCAGCGAGATTCGCTGAGACCGCAACGCCCGAACCGGAGCTCGATCCGCAGGGATTCTGGTCAAGGAAATACGGATTGTTCGTCTGTCCGCCGCGTCCCGACCATCCGCTGATCGACTTGTTGCCACGAAAGTTTGCCCACTCGCTCAAGTTGGTTTTGCCGATGATCACCGCGCCTACTTTTCTAAGACGCTCGACGACGAATGCATCTTCCTTAGGCAGTGGCGCGTCAACCAGAGCGAGCGAGCCCGCCGTCGTCAGCATCCGGTCGGCGGTGTCGATGTTGTCTTTTATGAGGATCGGAATGCCGTGTAGTTGCGAACGCACTTTCCCGCGCTTGCGTTCCTTGTCCATCTGGTCGGCGATTGCCAGCGCGTCCGGATTGATCTCGATAACGGCTCGGGTTTTTGTATCGATTATCTTGATGCGCTCGAGATACATTTCCGTCAGCCGCCGCGCCGTCAGTTTTCCCGACTTCATCTGCGCCTGAAGCTGCGGGATCGTGATCTCGACAAGCTCGGGAAACGGATCGTCCAACGTCATGCCCTTAGCATTGCCGAATAGCGCGATCGTTGCCAATCCGGCAGCGCTTGATTTCAGGAATTCGCGTCTGTTTTGTTTTGTCTTGTTCATTCTCGGAAGCGGGAAAAGTCTAGCATCAGCGCAGAAAAATCGGAAAGTTGCGAAAAGCTCCCTTTCTGGAGGAGGCGTGGCCGAATGCCGTGGTGG
>JBKKAS010000134.1:0-2181 GCA_046714595.1 Pyrinomonadaceae bacterium
GTCCGGGTCGCCCAATCTCTCTTCGAAGATCGGCAGCAGTACAGACGAAAACGAACGCTCGGCCTCGATACGCTGCAGGATCTCGAATGCCGCTAAACGTGCAGGTGAGATCTTCATATCGAGGCCGCATCTTCGTCACCGGAGCACGACGACCTTATCTGCGAATAGTCCGGGCCCACGCCTTTCCGCAGATTCTCATCAACCGTCCGGCGATCGTCGAAAACGATACACTCGCCTTCGAATAAGCTTTCGTCCGACCCGTTTTCCTCCAGATAGCGGAGAATTCCGCCCCGGAGCTGAAATACTTCCTTGAATCCGATCTGCTTTAAATACGGCGCAAATTTCTCGCACCGGATGCCGCCCGTGCAGAACATCGCGATCTTCGGATGAGTCTCCGGATCGAGGTTCTGGGCGACGAATCCAGGCAGGTCGCTGAATTTCTCCGTCCCCGGATTTATCGCGCCCTTGAATGTTCCGTTCTTAAATTCGTAATCGTTCCGAGCATCAAGCACGACGATCGACGGATCCTCGACCAGCCTGTTCCATTCGCTCGCACTCACATGCGTTCCAGCTCCCATTGAAATATCGACGTCCTTTTTTAGCGTGACGATCTCGGGCTTTATTTTTACGTCGATCTTTCGGAAAGGAGCCTCGCGATGGAAAGAAGATTTAGGATCTAAACGCGTTTCCAAGATGTTCTCGACCGTCGCAAGAAACGTCGTGACATTGTCCGGTGCCCCGCAGACGCTTCCATTGAATCCTTCGCGTGCGAGGATGACGGTGCCCTTTATCGAATTCGCTTTCATCGCCGAGCGCAGAGACGTCATTATCGCTTCCAACCGCCGGGCCTCGAGCAATTTGAATTCGTAAAAAGTAATGATCTGAAAATTCTTCTCGGGTTCCATCAGCTTCCTAGAATATCTCCTACCTGCGGTCTGGACCCATTTATAAAATCCCGCGCGCTCATACGTCGTTTGCCTTCGAGCTGAAGTTCGCCGATCTGCAGAATCGAATCGCCGCCGCAGAAAACCAAAAGCCCGTCGGTATCCGCCGCAAGTATTTCGCCTGGATGCGAAAGGCCATGCTCGACCGTTACCGTCCAGGCACTCCGGAGAGTAAGCTTCTTTCCGCGAAAATATGTGAAGGCGGTCGGGAAAGGTTGAAAGCCGCGGACCCGGTTCGATATCTCGCTCGCGGTAAGCATCCAGCTGATCAGCCCGTCCTCTTTTTTCATTAGCGGAGCTAATGACGACTCGATCTCGTTCTGCGGACGGGGCTGCAATGTCTCAAGGTTTATCAATGTCTCGGACAGGAGATCCGCTCCGAATGCGGACAGACGATCCATCAATTCGATGGCCGTTTCGGTTTCGCCGATGTCCACTTCCCGCTGCATCAGGAAGGGACCGGTATCGAGGCCGGCATCCATCATCATCGTCGTGACACCGGTCGACTTCTCGCCGTGAACGATCGCCCAATTTACTGGAGCCGCACCGCGATATTTCGGCAGTAGTGAAAAGTGGACATTGATCGCGCCCATCGGAAACGCATTCAGAAACGCCTCGGGCAGAATCCGGCCATACGCGACAACGACGGCGACATCAGCGCCATGAGCACGAAAGTCCTCAATTGCTTCCGGCGTCTTTATCCTGCTCGGCTGGAGTATGTTGAGCTCATGGTCGAGAGCGAACTGCTTTACAGGCGAGAACGCGATCTTGTTTCCGCGGCCCGCAGGACGGTCAGGCTGCGCATAGACAGCGACGACGTCATGCCCATCCTGCATGATCCGCTCAAGACTCGCGACCGCTGCCCGCGGCGTTCCCATAAATACAACCTTCATATCCAAAGCAAGCTAATAATCATAAAGAAAAAAGGCAAAAGCGCGAAGTAACGCTTTTGCCGTTGGCGTTGAAATGAAGAGCGCTTTAGTATGCGCAACGATAGTTCGCGTCTTTGAAGACGCTGGTCCACTTATCTTCGTTTCGCTGGTAGGCATTGAATCCAGCAGCTTCGAACGACGGCGAGTAAGTAAAGATCTCGCTCGTCCCATCGCCGTCATAGTCGAGAACGTCGAGAAGCAGTTCGTGATAGACGCCCGAATCGACGGCGGAAATATCTTCGCTCATCGTGTCAGCTTCTTCTATCGCTTGATAGTCGCTGAACGCGAAGGAGTATTTTTCATCC
>JBKKAS010000135.1:0-8706 GCA_046714595.1 Pyrinomonadaceae bacterium
GAATACGGCCGTTTGCGGATCGGTGCGGCGTCCGGGACATCGCGATGCATCAGCTGCCTGGAATAATGCACCGGCTGAAAGACAAATTTCCGAATGCCGAGCTGTCGGTCGCATCCGGGACGAGTCAGCGGCTGGTCGATCGAATAATGCATGGCGAGATCGATTCCGCATTCATTTCGCTGCCGGTTGATAACACGAACGTGACGACCGAATCACTTTTCTCCGACGAGATCGTCGCGATCGGTCATCCGAAACATCCGCTTGCGAAAGAGAGGTACATCAGTGCCGCGACGCTGGCCGGCGAGCGTTTGATCCTCGGCGAACAAGGCGGTAATACCCGCCGGATGATCGACGAGTTTTTCGCCGCTGCAAACGTGAAGCCGAATATCACGATGGAGCTTTCTCGCCAGGAAGCGATCACGGAGATGGTCGGTAATGCCTTGGGAGTCGGGATGGCAGGTGCGAAGAGCGTCGCGCGCGACATCCGCGATGGCAAATTGACCTCGTGGTTTATCGAAGGTGCCGAGATCAAATGGGAGCTCGGCCTCGCACGCCTCCGCGGCGGACATTTTTCGCCGATCGGAAAAGAGTTCGTGAAGTTGTGTAAGGACAGTTTTGTTGAAAGAGAGAAGGACTTGAAAGCTAAGCGGTAGCTTCCAGCCGAGCCCGAAGATTTGCTCGCCAAGGGTGACAAACAATAAAGCCTAGGGAGAGCGAGGAACGAGCGAATCCCTAGGTACCTGACCAAACCGAACGCGTCGCTGAAGGCGACGAACAAAAAGCCGATTGTTGGTCGCCTTCAGCGACCGATTCGTCGGATGCCACATACCTAGGGTTCCGGCCTCCGGCCTACACCCTAGGCTTTAATGTTCGTCGCCCTTGGCGACTGGGAAAGTCTCAAGCATATTTGTCGATGAAAATCTCGCTACGTCGAACCATTATCTTCACTCTTTTGCTCTGCGTCCTCTGCGAGCTCAGCGTTGAGATCTCCGCTCAAGGATTGCCGCTCGCCGCCCCGCACACAGTCGGGATGAATGCCGCGAAGCTCGACCAAATCGAGCAACTCGTCAACGCCGACATCGCCGAGAAGAAACTGCCCGGAGCTGTCGTCATCGTCGGCCACCGGGGGAAGATCGTTTACCGAAAAGCATTCGGCAACCGCTCGCTTGTGCCGACGATCGAGAAGATGACGGTCGATACGATCTTTGACGTCGCCTCGCTGACGAAACCCGTCGCGACCGCAACATCGATAATGATTCTCGTCGAGCAGGGCAAGCTTCGGCTCAACGACACCATCGGCAAATACATTCCCGACATCGACGATCCCGAAGCAAAAAAAGTCACGATCCAGCAGTTGCTAACGCACACATCCGGCTACCGTCCCGATTTCGACCTTGGGGAAAAGTGGACCGGTCGCGAGGGCATGCTTGCTGCATTGAAGAAAGAAAAGCTCCGTAACCCGCCCGGGACGAAGTTTGTTTACTCGGATATCGGATTTATTGTTCTTAAAGAGTTAGTTGATCGGCTTTGCGGACCTCCTTCCTTTGGCTGTCACGGTCGACACGTGTTTGACACTGCTAACACCGATTTCAGAAGTGTGCGAATGCAGGCTAATGGCGGGAGTGGCAGTCGCTACGCACCAACAGAAAACATTCAAGGTCAAAACAGTTATTTGGGAGGAACATTCGAGGGTAACCAAGAAACCGGAAAACAAATCCTTCGAGGCTGGGTGCACGATCCGACTGCGTTCCGTATGGGTGGTGAGGCCGGACATGCCGGACTTTTTTCTACCGGCGACGATCTCGCCCGCTACTGCCAAATGCTTCTTAACGGTGGCGTTCTCAGCGGCATTCGTGTTATGTCCGCTCAAACAGTCGCTCGCATGACCGCGCCGTATGTCGTTTCCGAGGACGGAGCGACGCGTGGGCTTGGATGGGACATGAACACTTCGTTCTCTTCGAACAGGGGTGAGTTGTTTCCGCTCGGGTCGTTCGGTCACACAGGATTTACCGGTACATCTATTTGGATCGACCGAGTCTCGCAGACGTTCGTCGTCTTCATGTCGAACCGCGTGCATCCGGATGGAAAGGGCGATGTCACCCCGCTGCGGGCGAAGGTCGCGACGGTCGCTGCGTCGGCAATCGAAGACACACCGATCGAAGCGTATCGATTAGCCGAGAGCATCTACTCATCGCAGGTCGCCGCCCAGATACCAAAGTTCAAGGCCCAGGTTGAGGCGGCCAACCGAACGAACTCCGCAATCCGCAATCCGCAATCCGCAATCGTCTTGAATGGAATCGACATTCTCGAGAAGACGAACTTCAAGGACCTCGAAGGCAAGCGCGTTGGCCTCGTCACAAACCACACCGGACGAAACTTCGCCGGCAAGCCGACGATCGACGTCTTATTCGAAGCAAAAAACGTCACGCTCGTTTCGCTCTTCGCGCCGGAGCACGGTATCCGCGGTGAGCTCGACGTTTCGAAGATCGACGATTCGAAAGACGAGAAGACCGGCTTGCCCGTCTACTCGCTCTATGGCGAAACAAGGCGGCCGAAGCCCGAGCATCTCAAAGATCTCGACGCGATCGTCTACGACATCCAGGACATCGGTGCGCGCTTTTATACGTACACGGCGACGCTTAAGAACGTGATGGAAGAGGCTGCGAAGGCTAAGATCCCGGTTTACGTGCTCGACCGTCCGAATCCGATCAATGGCGTCGACGTCGAAGGCCCGCTTGCCGAGGAAGACAAGCTTTCGTTCATCGCCGCTCACACGATTCCGGTGCGATATGGTCTGACGATCGGGGAACTTGGCCAGATGATGAACGCCGAGCGGAAGATCGGTGCTGATCTTCGGGTAATCAAGATGGAGAACTGGACTCGGTCGATGTGGTTCGACGAGACGGGACAGACGTGGATCAATCCGTCGCCGAATATGCGTTCCTTGACCGAAGCGACGCTTTATCCCGGGATCGGCTTACTTGAGACAACAAACCTAAGCGTCGGTCGCGGCACCGACACTCCGTTCGAGATCATCGGCGCCCCGTGGCTCGACGGTCAGAAACTAGCGAAGTATCTGAACGAGAGAAATCTGAAGGGAGTCCGGTTCATACCGATCCGATTCAAACCGAATGCGTCGGTTTTCAAGGACGAGCAACTGGGCGGCGTGAACATCGTTGTCACGAACCGAGACGCATTCGAATCGGTTCGCACTGGCATCGAGATCGCCGGCGCTTTACGCAAACTTTACCCGAACGACTGGCAAGTCGATCGCTACGCGAGGCTGCTGGTCAACGCCGAGATCCTCGAGTTAGTGAGACGTGGTGAAACCCCTGAATCGATCGAGCGCGCGTGGCGGAAAAGCGTCGACGACTTTGAAAAACGCAGGGCACCGTATTTGCTTTACAAATAACGGTAATCGAGTTATAAAACTTTCAAGCATTCACTTTTAGTAACAACCTGTTCATTTCAAGGATTTTAGGTATTCCGGGTCGTTTTTCTGCCTCACGAGCGATAACGAAAATTTGGATAAAGTTCCGAAAACCTAAATTATTCTTATACCGCAATACTTGGTTTTAACTTTTGGAAAGAGGAAGAAACACTATGATGAGCAAACAAACATGGAGTTCGATTCTACTCGCTCTGGCGATGAGCCTTTGCCTGAGCGGGCTCGCGATTGGGCAGGAGATCAGCGGATCTATCGTTGGAACGGTAAAGGACTCGGCCGGTGCAGTTGTGCCGGGTGCGACGGTCACCGTCACTGACCCGGCGAAGGATAACCAGGTCGTACGCACGGTAACCACGAATGACGAAGGCGAGTTTACCGTGGCCAACGTTGCGATCAGCACCTATGACATAGCCGTCGAAGCCGCGAACTTTAAGAAAGCCGTGAGCACGGGCGTCAAGGTGGACGTGGGACAGCGACGTAATGTCGAGATCGCGTTGACGGCCGGCAATGTTTCGGAAACCGTTACGATCGAAGCCGACCGCGTTTCAGTCGAGCTTAATACGCCGACCGTCGGCACGACGATCAGCGGCGATCAGGTAAGGGAACTGCCGATCAACAATAGAAACTTCGTGCAGCTTCTCACACTTGCACCGGGTGTTTCGAGTAATCTTTCCGATCAGGTATACGTCGGCACAACCAATCCTGACGGCCAGGCGAACACGATCCAGATCGCTGTGAACGGAGCCCGCTCAAGTCAGAACACCTTCACTGTCGATGGAGCCGACATCACGGATCGCGGTTCTAACCTTACCATTCAGGCCTATCCGAGTGTTGACTCGATCGGAGAATTCAAGGTGCTTCGTTCGCTTTACCCCGCGGAATCGGGTCGAAGCGGCGGCGGACAGGTGAATATCGTGACCCGCAGCGGCGGCGACGAGTTTCACGGAAACTTTTTTGAGTTTGTTAGAAATGAAAAGTTTAACGCGGGTACGTATTTTAATAATCAGACCCAGCCCCGTGACTCAAACGGGAAAGGGATCCGGCCACCGTTCCGGTATAACAATTATGGTTGGACAGTCGGCGGCCCTATCTACTTTCTCAAATTTGGAGAGAAGGATCCGAACGAGCCGTATTTCGGTAAGATCCAAAAGACATACTTCTTCTTTTCCCAGGAATTCCGCAGCGACATCCGCTACCCCACGTTGAGCTCGACCGTTCCCACGGCCGCTCTTAAGCAGGGTGTCTTCACCGCGAACATTTGTCTTCAGGCGACCGCAGGCGTCTGTACGACCCAACTGAACGCCGGTACACCGCTGACCGGCATCAATCCGATATCGCAGCAGTACATTAATTACATCTGGAACAATGTCCCGAATCCGAATAACCCGGGTTCAGGTGCGTTTGCTTTGAGCTACCCCACGCGTGGTATCTCGAAGTTCAGGCAGGAGATCTTTAAGCTCGACACCAGCCTGACCGACGACTGGAGCGTCTATTATCGTTTCCAGCGCGACAAGATCCCGACCGAAGATGCGAACTCTCTGTTTTCTAGCGGGTCAGGCCTTCCGGAGGTTTCTCTAACGGAGACCAACTCGCCGGGAAGGACGCATACGTTCAATTCGAACTACGTGATCACCCCGAATCTTTTGGTCGAAGCAGGGTACACTTTCGGTTACGGAGCGATCCTTAGCAAGAACATCGGACTAATCTCACTGGCGAGATCGCCTATAATGCCGCCGCTGCCCTATCCTGTCCAACGTGACCGCGTTCCGACGCTAACCGGTACCGGATTCAGTAGCCTTCAGAGCTTCGGCCCCTATGACAATTTCTCGTGGAAGCAGAATCTTAACGGTGCGGTTACATGGATAAAAGGCAATCACACCATGAAATTCGGCATGGTGTACTCGCTATATCGTAAGAACGAGAACGCCCTCGGAGGGTCTAACGAGGGAATATACAGCGGATTCAACACGCCTGGCGCGGCGGCCGTAGTCAACGCGGTTACGAACGGCAATACGATTCAGCAGCAGTGGGCTAATTTCCTCTTGGGTACCAACGCGACTTTCACGCAAGCGAGTTTTGATTACACCGCCGACTTTCGGCAGAAAACGTTTGAAGCGTTTGGTCAGGACGAATGGAAGTTTCGGCCGAACCTGACGCTTTACATGGGTGTTCGATACTCATTCTTTGGCTCCCCGTTCGACAAGAACGGTCGACTCACTAACTTCGTACCCGAGCTATGGGACGCGGCACAAGCTCCGCTCGTCACCGGTGCCGGAAATCGCGTTGCCGCTACGGGTAAGAACTTCTGCAATGGACTCATTGTAAATGCGCAGAATTACCTGACCGGACCGGCAGCTTTTAACTGTACGCCGATCGCGTCCCCGTACGGGAAGTTTGTGGTCGATGCTCCTAAAAACGATTTTGCACCGCGAGTCGGTCTTGCCTGGGACCCATTTAAGAATGGCGACACGTCTGTCCGAATGGGCTACGGCATATACCACGATCAGGTGCTAAATGGTACGTTGCTCCAGCATATCGGTTTGAATCCGCCGTACCAGCAAAACTGCACGGTAGTGGGTATCAATATCGCGAACCCGGTTCCGGGAGGAAACTGTACCGTTGCCTCAAGCGTTACGGCACCCAACATTCGCGGCCTGCAGGCCGATTGGCAGACTCCCTATATGCAGCATTGGTCGTTGGATCTTCAACGCCAGCTCACAAAAGACACGCTGGTTACGGTCGGCTACTATGGCTCAAAGGGAACGAATCTGATCGGTGCATTTGAGATGAATGAGATACCTGCCGGTTACGCCATCTCTAGAGGTCCAACCGGTTGTGCAACGGGTGCTTCGACGACGCCGACGGTGGCTTGTCAGGCGCCGGGCGTGGCTTTCCTCTCGGCAGCTACGACGAATGTTCTTGACCAGCTTCGTCCCTATCGGGGATATCGTTCGATAAATATCGTGCAGCCGCGATTCAATTCGAATTACCACAGTCTGCAAGTGTTTGGTCAGCATCGCTTCTCAGGAAGCTCGCAGGTCAACGTTGCTTACACATGGTCGAAGAATCTTTCCGATAACCAGACCGACCGGTCAACCGCCCCTCAGGATTCCTTCCGCACGAAGGGAGACTACGGCCGTGCCGCGCTCGATCGGCGTCATATCATCACTGCAAACTGGGTGTACGATCTGCCTTTCTTCGATAAGACGAGAGGTATCGTCGGGACCCTTTTGGGTGGCTGGCAGGTTCAGGGCATCGCGACCTACCAGACTGGACTGCCGCTGACGGTAGTAACGTCTGCTTTCGATCCGGCTGGACTCGGCTTTATAACGGCACTGGTTGCTGGCGGAAGGCCGACGATCATCTGTAATCCGAATTTGAACGCTCCGCACACTCAGCAGCAGTGGATCCAGCCTGTTTTTGTGCCGGGCAGCGGATCAACGGTTTTGAATCCGGACCGATGTTTCCAGGCTAACCCTACTGCTGCTCAGAACGTGGGCATACCGAACGTCGTCGGGACTTCGCCGCGGGGTGTCGTTCATGGTCCACAAAACAGACGCGTCGACCTAGTCATGTCCAAGAACTTCCATTTCAACGAGGACATGAGGCTCCAGTTAAGAGCTGAGTCGTTCAACGTCTTCAATTGGACGAATTTTAATACCATAAGTCTGAATGTGACGGCGGCAAACTTCGGATCGGTACTTACTGCACGCGATCCGAGAACGTTCCAGTTCGGTGCGAAGTTCTACTGGTAAGATGGCTTCATGACGGTATCGCCCGCGTTTCTCGATGAGGGACGCGGGCTTTTTTGTTTGCTAAGATAGCGGCTGTATGGGCCCAATCCGTTTGGAAAATGTCGCTGCGGTAATCGGCGGCGAACTCGTCGAGGGCACCTCGATCGATATCGTAGACGGACTGATCGCCGGTGTAGGTCTCGACGCGCGCGATGGGGCCGAGGTGCGCGAATTCTCCGGGCTGACGATCTTGCCGGGCTTTATCGATATCCATATTCACGGTGCGAAGGGCGTCGACGTTAATGCCAGCGATACTGACGGGCTGATAGAGATCGCCAAGTTTCTCGCTGCTAACGGTGTAACGGCATGGATGCCGACACTGGTCCCGGATACCGACGAGAATTACGCTCGTGTTATCGCCGCGATCGACCGACTGATGGAAATTCAAACGCGCGAACCGATCTCGCAGGCCGTCGGTGTACATTACGAAGGTGTCTTTGCCAACGAGAAAATGTGCGGGGCGCTCAGGCCCGAGTTTTTCAAAAAATTTACCGGATCTCCGACCACTGCGTCAGGCACCACCCCGCCCTTCGGGCACCCCTCCTTAGACAAGGAGGGGAGTCCGGCTGTCACCCCTCCTAAGACAGGAAGGGAGCTTTCAGAGCTGCCGCGGCTAAAGCGCGGTGTTCACATGACTACGTTCGCACCCGAGATCGAAGGGGGAATCGAATTAACTCGCGAGCTTGCGAAGAGCGGTTGGATCGCATCGATCGGTCATACGCGTGCAAGTGCCGAAACACTTGACGACGCATTTGCGGCGGGTGCCCGGCATCTCACTCATTTTTTTAATGCGATGACGGCGATGCATCACCGCGATCTCGGAGTTGTCGGTTGGGCGCTCGCAAACCCGGACGTCACCTTCGACATCATCGCGGACGGTGTTCACGTGCATCCAAAGATGCTCGAGTTTGCAAGCCGCAGCAAATCGCCTGCACTGGTTTCGCTGATCAGCGATTCGGTAGCACCGACCGGACTGGGCGATGGAGAGTTCGAGGTCTGGGGCGAAAAGATCACGGTTAACGACCGTCGAACAAGAAATGAACGGGGCAGCATCGCCGGTTCGGTGATCACGATGCTGGATGCTGTGAAACAAATGAGCTCCCTCGGCTTCTCACCGGCCGACACGTCACATATGGCCTCGGGCAATCCGGCAAAGCTTCTCGGAATTGAGAAGTCGCAAGGGTCGATCGAAGTTGGAAAACGGGCCGATATCGTTGCGCTGGACGTCGATGGAGATCTAAAGATGACGATGATTGGCGGCATGACGGCGTTTAGCGATATCGAATAGGCGCTCAGTGTAAAGAATTGTCAGACGAGAGAATCGATCGAAGGTTCTAGCGTAAACTTCTGCAGAGATGAGCAAGGTTCTTATTATTGACGACGACGAGGAGCTGTGTGACCTGGTCTCGGAATATCTGACGGTCGAGGGATTTGAGACGACGGCTGTTCACGACGGAGAATCCG
>JBKKAS010000136.1:0-23525 GCA_046714595.1 Pyrinomonadaceae bacterium
CGCGAGCTTTTTCCAATCTGGCAACGAAACGCAATCGTAAACTCGCGTTTTCAGTTTTCCGAGCCGCTCCAACTCACGGTAGATCTCGAGGCTGTCATCCGAATGCATATCCTGCACGCTCGTCACGCCGAGCGACGCCCCATAATTTGTCGCCGTCTCGGCGATCTCGATCCAGTTGCGGGTGTGTGAAGCCGGAACGACAGCCGCGATCTTTCGCAGTGCAGTGAGGCGCACGATCCCGGTCGGAGCGCCCGACGCGTCGCGATCGACGTCCGGATCATCCATCTTCAGCCGGGCAAGCCGGAACGCGACGCTATTGGCAAACGCCGACTTGCCGTCAGCGTGATAAAGAAAAACCGGATTGTCAGGCGTCACGACATCGATAGACTTTTGGACGGGCTGCTCGTTGTTGGGCCATTTGGCCGCGTTCCACGAGCCGCCGAGTATCCATCGGCCTTTCGGTAAGAATCGAACGTACCGGGAAATACGGTTGCTCATTTCAGAAGCATCTTTGACGGCCCGCAGATCGATCGACGAAAAGCTGTTGCCGAGCGCCAGAAAGTGTACGTGCGCGTCGTTGAAACCCGGTAAGACAAGACGCCCCTGAGCGATGATGACACGAGTGGACGGTCCGATGAGCAATTTTATTTTTTTATTAATACCGACAGCAGTTATTCGACCGCCAGAGACCGCTAATGCTTCGGCCGTCGCGTTTCTTGTCGCCATCGTCCGCACTTTTGCGTTTACGACAACTAGATCAGCGTAGCGGGTCTGAGAGTACGAAAACAGAGGAAGCAAGAAGATCGAAAGCAAGACCGTATGGAAGTACGGCCAGAAACGCGATTGTAAACGAGCGTGCATACGGCGCCCTGGGGCACGCTCCTTAACGATCACGTTTCTGCCCTGAATCTATTCCCATTTCACCTGGTGAACAACCTTTCCATCGACCACCGTCACAAACACCCTCACGTCGCGGATCTTCACCGGATCGATGGAGAAAATGTCCTCCGACAGCACAACGAAGTCGGCGAGCTTGCCGGGTTCGATAGTTCCCTTTACGTTCTCCTGAAATTCTGCGTAGGCCGATCCCCACGTAAACGCACGAACCGTTTCTTCGACTGAAATCTTCTGCTCGGGGATCCAGCCATTTGGATTTTTATCGTCCAGCGTGCGCCGGGTGACGGCAGCGTAGACACCAAACAACGGGTTGAGCGGCGCAACCGGAGAATCGGACCCGAACGCGAGAACGGCGCCCGAATCCAGCAGCGCGCGAAACGCGTACGTCCCCTTCAGACGTTTTTCGTCGAGACGCTTCCACGCCCAGCGTCCGTCATCGATGATGTGAAACGGCTGCATCGAAGCGACGACTTTCTGCGCGCCGAATCGCCGGATGTCTTCCTGCCGGAGGTGCTGGGCGTGTTCGATACGAAAACGACGGTCGCGTGCTCCGTTCGACTGTTCTGCCTTCGCAAAATTATCGAGTACCGTCGCGTTCGCACGATCACCGATCGCGTGAATATAGATCTGCAGACCGGCCTTATCGGCGTTCGCGATCATCTCCGCCATCTTTGGTATCTCATCGGACGCGAGTCCGGTTGAACTCGGAGCATCCAGATAAGGCTCGAAAAACCAGGCGGTAGTCGAGCCGAGGCTGCCGTCGGCGTAGCCTTTCAAGCAACCAACGCGGAGCATGGCGTCTCCGAACGCGAATCTCACACCGGTTGTTTGCCATCGCGAATAGTTAGATAGCGGCGAGCAACCGTAGACGCGAGTCTTTAGCTGACCGCGACGCATCAGTTCCTGATAGACGCCGATGTCGGCACCGGCCGACATGTCTTGCACGCTGGTGACGCCGAGGCTCGCCGCGTGATCGGTCGCGGCTTGTGCGGCTTCGAGTTTTTGTTCGAATGAGAAGTCAGGGATCACACGTCCGACATAGACCATCGCCGCATCCTTAAAAATTCCCGTCGGATTGCCGCTGCCGTCGCGGACGATCTCACCGCCCTCGACGTCCTTCACATTCTTGTCGACCTTGGCGAGCGTCATCGCAAGCGTATTCGCAAGCGCCATGTGCCCGTCGAGGCGGTCGATAAAAACCGGATTATCCGGTGTCACCGCATCGATCATTGCCGCCGTCGGCAGATTGTTCGGCGCCCAGTTTTCGTGGTCCCATTTTCCGCCGAGTATCCAGCGCCCTTTCGGAAGCTTCGCCGCAAAATTCTTTATGCGCTCGACAAACTCCTGCGGTGTCTTCGCATCGCGAAGGTCGACCGACGAAAGCTGGAATCCGCCCTCGAGAAAATGTACGTGTGCATCGTTAAACCCGGGAATGACGAGTTTGCCCTTCGCATCGATGAGACGCGTTTTCGCCCCGATCATCGATTTTGTGTCGGCATCGCTGCCTACCGCGATGATCTTGTTTCCGAGAACCGCGATCGACCGCGCCTGTTTCTGCGCCGCATTCATCGTGTGGACGTTGGCGTTGGTTATGACGAGATCGGCCGACAAGTTCTGTCCGCCCGCCGTCACCCAAAGCATCGAACAGAAGAACACCACTGCAAAACTAATTTTCATAACTTATTTTTCTATGATTCTTTCGAAATAGACTTTTCCTGATTTCGCGTTTCTTGGAATGCTAGGCGTAAATTTTCCCCAGTGGGTGAGAATAACCGTTTTGCCTTTTTCGGTTTTGCGTTCAAGACTCAGCAGCAATTCGCCCGGCTTGTATGGTTCGAACATGTTGTTATCACCGTAGCTCACAAAGTAGATCGATAGTTTCGAAGCATCTGCTTTTGCCGAACAAACCAGTTCAGACGACGTCTGGTAACCGTTGCTCTCAAGGGTCGCAGCAAGTCCGTCACCGCTGTCGAATATGCCAAGTTCGTGCGAGATCAGGACCGCCATCCCGCCGGCATTCTTGCCGCCGTCCTCGCCGAAATAGTACGAGCCTTTCCAATCCGGCTGCGCGCTGACCGCGATCTGCAGCACAAATAAAGCGGCGGCGACCTTCAGTATCAGGATCTGCTTCGTCATGGCAAAACCAAAGATGAAAAGTGTATTCTTTACGCTGGGCGCCACGATTATAGCAATGAACGAAAAGTATATCCAGATGTTGGGATTAGCGTTGATGATCGTTTACGGTGTCTTCGTCATTTTTCTCTACGCCACCGAGCCGCGATCGATCGAGGAGATTTCGATCAAGGCCAAATCGGCGGTCGGTGACGCGATGACGAAAGGACAGGTCATCACCGGGACATACGCCGTGGATCAGGCAATATTCGACACTGGATTGCAGGCCTTCCGACAAAACAACTTCGTTGCCGCCCGTGATGCATTCGATCGTGCCGATCCTGAGCGACGCGACCCCAAAACACAATTCTACATCGCGTATACCTTCTATCGACAGGGTTGGGGACGAGTGTCAAATGACGACGCGCTGTTCAAGCAGGCACTGGAAACGGTCGAGCGCGTTTCTCTGCTGGATCGGGATTTCCGCGCCGATGACGCGGACCTCCAGCTAAGAACGCCGGCCGAATTACGAAACGAGCTCGATGAAGGAATGAAAGTAACGGCCGATGACTTTAATCCGTTAAGATTGGTGCGAGAAAGGAAGTGAATGTCGTCTGGACGGTCCTCTTCTTCATCCTCTTCGGTGGTTAGTCCGCCGATCCCACCACGGAAAAAGATGAAGGAGAGGAACGAACTTACCCAACATGCCGAAAGATAAACATCAGCGACCTGGAGATCTGATGGATCCCGAGGAAACCCACGAGGACCGGGTAATTAATGTCGATGGTGAGCTGATCCATGCGGACGAGCGCGAAGATCTCGCGCCCATTAAGGCCGCTGATATCGCGGTTATTGATCAAGAACAAAAGCCGGGAAGTCAGAAGGTCTACCTTCGTTACATCGTGCTGCCGTTTGTTTTCCTGACAGTCGCACTCCTCGGTGGCCTTCGCCTTAGCGCTGCAGACGCGTCGCTCATCTTTTTGAAACCCGCCCTTCTCTGTCTGATCTTCGCGGCGATCATGCTCGCGCTGTTCTTCCGCGCCGGATTGATCCGCCTCGACGGATGGTTTGCCGACGATTTCCCAATGGTGAAGAACGCGGTCAACGGCGCCGTGCTCGTAACCCTTTTCGCCGCGACCGCACAACTTTTCAATTCTCTGCTTCCCGAACAGGGCCTGCCGTTCTGGATCGTCGCGTTCTGCTTTTTCTGGACGCTCTGGAACAACCTTTTCGCCGATTTCGACACTAAGAAATTGTTACGCAGTTTGGGCGGGTTGTTCGGTCTCGCGTTTGTCGTCAAATATCTTGTCCTCGCAAACCTGACCGCACCGACGAGTGAAAGCTGGCTGCGGGGAATTCTCGAGAATCCGACGAAAGAGACTTTCACCTGGCTCCTGGATCTGCCGCGGTTCTCCGCCGGAACGGGATATATACAATTTTTCGCCGCCGCGCTTTATTTGCTTGGATTGTTCCTCTTCCCCTCTTCGACGCGGGACGATAACAGGCAGAAACATGACCGGTAGGGAGTGTGACTCTTGATTTTGGATTTTGGATTTTGGATTTTAGATTTTTGACTCCGTCAACCGTTAGCTGTTTAGTTCTTTAGATCGAGTTTGAGTTGTTTGCCTTCGCGTCGCACGCTGATGCTCTTTCCTTCGAAATTGCCCTTCAGCACGGTTCTCTCCGCAAGGTTCTGGTCATTGACTGCTTCGATCACGTCGTTCGATCGAACACCCGAGCGGGTTGCGATGCTGTTATCGCTCGTCGAACGTACGGTCCATCCGCCATTAACGAAATCAGCTTTTACACCGAGCGTATCCAGTATCTCGCGAACCGGAATGTCGGCGGCGTGGTTGGTATTTGTATTCTGATTCGGATTACGTCCTACACTCGACTCGAAGCCCGGCGGCGAAATAACATTCGCAGGTTTTATCAAGCTGTCGAATGAACCAGCGTCGCGAACAGGGAGCGCTTCAAAGCGATTTGTACGACGAACCGGACCCGGCCTACTCGGTTCGGATGATACGGATGCGAGCTGACGATCGATCGGCCTCGTGACCTGCGGCCCCGATTCCTGAACCGGGACTTCGACGCTCTGTCCCGGTACGGGCCGGGTAGTATTAATCTCCGCTTGCGAAACTTCCGCGACCGTTATTATTTTGTCGTCCCCGGGCAATGTTCCGTTGAAGATCACGAAAGCAGCAACCAGGAAAACGAAACCCAGCGGTGCGGCGACCTTCCAAAAAGGAAGCAGACTCGCCGTTGACCGAGGAGCTCCCGCCGCGATCTTTGCTTTGACGCCAAAGTCGAAATCTCCCGGAGCCTCGACCCGCGGAAGCGCACCTAACAACGCAACAACTTTGCTGCTTTCTGTATCGAGAGCTTCACGCTCGTTCATTCCGTTTTCCAATTCCATGCGATCCATTGTCAAAAATAACTCTTTAACTTTTCCTTTAGGAGCCCTCTTGCGCGGCTAATTCGTGATTTAGTTGTTCCGAGGCCCAACTCGAGGATCTGCGCGATCTCTTCGTACGTTCTGCCCTCGATGTCGCGAAGAATGACCGGTACCCGATACTTCGGCGGCAACGTCGCGATCGCCCGCGCGATCACTTGGGCCTGTTCATCATCGACGAGCTTCTTGTCCTGCAGCACTCTGTCGTCGGTCGGCTGAAACTCGGTCGTGTCCTCCGCATCCGTTTGAAAGAGCCCGGTCAGCGACAAGATTGTCCGTCGTTTCCGCTTTCGAATTTCGCTGATAGCGAGATTCGTCGCGATCCGGTAAATATAAGTCGAGAACGCGTAGTCCGTGTGATACCTCTCAATCGCGAAATACACTCGGACAAACGTTTCCTGGGCCAGATCGACGGCCTCTTCATAATCGTTCAAAAATCTGTATAGGTAGTTGGTTAACGGATTGCGGTAACGGCTGACGATGACTGCGAACGCAGCTTCGTCCCCGTTCTTTGTTGCTTCGATGAGGGCATGATCGGACGGGTTCGGTTCAGACACGCGGTGGTTTCGCACCTCCGACCGCCTGGATTCGATTTTGTCCAATGCCATACACCCATACGTTTTTACAACAGTTCGTTTCCCGAACAAAACCGGCCTACGCTTGAAACACGCAGGCCGGTCGGGAAAGTTGCGAAAGTGTCAGATTATGTCCTACATCGACGCCGGTCTGATCGTCGCTACCAGGAAGATCGTCCCTGTCGTCTTTGGAAGGCTGATCGTGCCGACAAGCGTCGGCGTGTTTGCCGGCAGTCCGATCATGTTCATCGTCAGACCGATCGACTCGTAGTTTACGACCGGGTTTAGCATCCCGGTGCTGTCCTTGAATGTACCCGTCCTAACCGGGACCCTTGCCCCGAACCTGAAAGACCGCGCCTGGAACCCGTTCTGTACCGACCGAAAATTCCCTATCGACCAATCAAGAAAAGTTTGTGACTCGGCGTCGGTTTCCTGGCCGAGAATATTGGAGACGCTTTTGTATTCGATATTGCCGGTGTTCGAGATCCGGCCGAGAAAGGTATTAGCGAGGCGATAGTTCGAAAACGAAAAGTTGTTTTTCAAATGTTTCGATACAGCGGAAAGACCCGCGGGCAGGTCGGTCCTGGCTCCCGGTTCATTCGAGCCGATAAGTACATGGAGCGCAACTTCGTAACTGGGTTCGAGCTGTTGTGTCGCATCGGATTGCGCAACAACGGCGGATACTGCGAGAACGATCAGGATGGGGAATGCAAGAAAAGAAAAGTATCGTTTGGACTGGTTCATTGGTTTGCTCCTCAGGGAAAAATTCGGGGAAATCGAATCATTCCACAAACCAGTCAAACTAAAGTTGCAAATTAATCAGCCCGCCGAAAATATAGCATCGTCGATCTTCTGGCCGAACGTTATCGTTCCGACCTCTGTTTCCTCGACGATCTTATCTCCGGCCCGCAAGGTTGTGCGAAATGGGAAAAGGGTACCTTGCGCATAATTGTAGTCGTAGAACCTGCGGCGATATTTTACGCTTTCCTGTTCGTAATCCAGCATCATCACGCGAAACGTCTTTGCGCTTATGTAGAAGCGCGTCTTGCGCGATTGCTTGTCGGTGACGTCGAGCAGGTAATATTCGACGCCTGACATTTTCTCTTTACCCGAAAGGTCGATCTTCGACTCGTTCTCTTTATATCGGAGCAAAGCGTCGAGCCCGTGAAGGATCTGGTTTTCAAATGCCTTCGAGGCATCATCCCGCGGTACGAAGATCGAATCGTCGACGATCCCAAAGACCTTTTCGCGGCTGAAAACCAGCGAGTATCTGCCTTTCGGAAACTCCTGATCGAGGCGGACCTTTTCATCGTTCAGCTTTTCAGCTCGCTGGGTCCAGCGCTGATACGTGGCCTGGTCCATCTTACCCTCGGCATTCTGAACGTTGATCTTTCCCCGCTCAAGCGCTGTTTTGCGGATCTGATTAAGTTTGTCGCGTCCGCCACCGAGGCCATAAATAAAAATCGCCGATTCGGCCACTTGTTCTGCCGTGGCTTTCTTTGCGGCGTCTTTCGTTTGGATGGTCAGGTCCGCTTTCTTTTCGTCCTTCTTCTTCTTAGCGGCCGGCGATGGGCTCGGCGCCGCCGGCGAAGCAGCCGGCTGCTGCCCGAAACCTGTCTGAGCGATAAACACGGCTAGCAAAACTACCGGCAGTGCGGTTTTGAAACGCAGAATCACTACTTAAATTTCTCCTTGAGATGGCGAAGGCTTACGAAATCCGGATTGTAGCACACATGCTAAGGGCCGCCTAAGTCCGTGTTAATTGATGAAACGCCTTCAAATAAGGATGCACGTCATGTACTTTTGAGATTAGGCGGGCAGAAATTATAATCGCACCATGAAGCCCTGTTCGATAGAAAGTTTACTCAAGGCCGCGAACTCTTCGCCCGAGAGTGACACGTCAGTCAACCTATCCAAGCGGGCATTCCTCGATGAAGCCGAGTGTAAAGGTTTTTTCAAAACGGTCCGGGCCAAGCTCTTCGATATCGAGGAATGGAGGAAAAACTCGAGCGCTACGGACTATGCTTCTTTTGAGGAAACAGGTGAAAAGACCAGTCACTCCGTTATTTCCATCGGGAGGTTCATCCGCATCAGCTTGTACGGCGGGGGAAAATACGACTGGGTGCGCGTGGTGTCGATCGTGGACGAGCCGAACGAAATCATCCTAACCGTTAAGCCGAGCTACGATCCTACGCAGCGCCCGCCCGATACCTCAGTGATCTCACATTTTTTTGGACCGGAAGCCGCCAATAATTTCTGTATACAGCGAAACGAGAAAACGGTCGCGTTCTACGTGATCGGTCTGAACGAACATCAGAATGCCGATTTTACCAGCGGACTGATCGAAACTGCGCGTAATGCCGCAATAGCAAATATCGGGTACTATACCGGGCTCCAGAAGGGTGTCTGGAAACAGTTTTGTTCTAATTTTCTCAAGACCGACGAGGAAAAGGAACTCTGAACCGGTTACTGTGGCAAGAATGCCGATGGTGTCGGAACATCGCCTGCCAAACCGAAATGCTGGTAACTCGTATTTCCATTCGAACTTTGAAGAACGTACCAGTAGCCGTTAGCCGGTCGGAAGACAGCAATGTCGTGTTTGCCGTCTCCGTCATAATCGCCCGGCGCGGGAATGTCGGCGGCAAGCCCAAATTGAACGGCAAAGAAACTCGCGTTCGTGCTTCGCAGCACATACCAGATGTTCGTACTGGGACGAAACACCGCGAGATCGCTTTTGCCGTCGCCGTCATAATCTCCGGTCGTCGGTTTGTCTTCCGCTATGCCGAAGTGCATAGCAGTGAATCCGGCGGTTGATTGAAGCAGATACCAGACGCCGTCTGACGGCCGATAAACCGCAATGTCACTACGCCCGTCGCCGTCGTAATCGCCCGCGACGGGTTTATCTTCGCTGAGTCCGAATCTTTGTATTAAAACCGCGCCGTCGCCGCTTTGCAAAATCCACCAGGTTCCGGTCGAAGGACGATAGACGGCGATATCAGCCTTCCCATCACCGTCATAATCCGAAGGCACAGGAATATCGCCAGACGCGCCGAAGCGAAACGTGATATTTGGGGCACCGGGACGCATAATGTACCAGGTTCCGGTCGTTGAATTAAATTGGGCAATATCGGTTTTGCCATCGCCGTCGTAATCTGCCGGCACGATTTTGTCCGCTTGAGGAAAGCCCGGATGAAATTGTTCGGTCGTGCCGTTTGAGCTGCGCCGGACAAACCATGAACCGTTGTTGAGCATTGAGGGACGAAAGACAGAAACGTCCGACCTTCCGTCACCGTCGTAATCGAACTTTGTCCGCACCGGGTCGCCTACGTACCCAGCTGCGGCAAAGTGGGTAATTGCACCGCTAGAGGCCGAACCGACGGCGATAATTCTGCCGTCGCGTTGTATCGCAACGGCATTTGCCTGATCGTCCCCGCCGAAGTTAGTTGTCAGTTTTCCGTCCGCATCAAACGAATTATCAAGCGAGCCGTTGCGGTTGTAACGAGCGAGCACGAAGTCCGAATCGTCGAAACCTGCAGCAATAATTTTGCCGTTTAATTGAATGGCAACACCGGCAGCGCCGCCTATCGGCGTCGTTACCCTTCCGTCGGCGTCAAACGAGACATCGAGCGAACCGTTCAGATTGTATCGGGCAAGGGCAAAGCCCGCCGCGCTCGTACCGGCGGCGACGATCCGACCGTCCGGTTGGAGAGCCACCGAACGCGCAGAAGCCAGACCGGCGCCGAAGACGGTCGTGACCTTGCCGTCTGTGTCGAAAGTCGTGTCGAGTGACCCGTCGGTATTGTAACGAGCAAGCGCAAAGCTGGGGATTCCGTTTCCCTCGCTATCGCCGATGCCAACAGCAACAATTTTGCCGTCAGTTTGAATTGCGACAGAGTACGCGGCGTCGGAATTACCAAAGTCGCTGGTCACCTTCCCGTCCGAGTCAAATGTGGAATCGAGTAAACCGTCCGTGTTGTATCGGACAAGCGCGAAGCCGTAGCCCGTGACGGCACTAGCACCGACACCGGCCGCAACGATCTTACCGTCCGTTTGGATGGCGATAGCATTAGCTGAATCTAGATCACCGCCGAAATCGGTCATCACTTTGCCGTCCGCGTCATACGACGTATCGAGAGAACCGTCCACGTTGTAGCGGGCAAGCGCGAAATCACTATTTAACCCGTAATTGGCGTAACCCGCGACGACGGTCTTGCCATCCCTTTGAACCGCAACCGCATTTGCCCGATCATTCCCGCCTGCGAAATCGGTTGTTACTTTGCCGTCGGTGCTAAAGGAGTAATCCGGGTAACCGTCACCGTACTGGGCAACTGCGAAATCTTCGTTTGAGCTTCGATTGCGGTAACCGGCGATAGTGATAGACCCGCTCAACTGCGTAGCGACCGCTGTTGCCCCCGAAGACGCGACAATCACTGACGTAGTTACTTTACCGTCAGTATCAAATGAAGCATCGAGCGAGCCCTCCGCGTTATATCGTGAAAGTGCAAAATCATAGTTTGAGTGGTTCCGGCTGTAACCGGCGGAAACAATCTTCCCGTCTGCTTGAACGGCAACATCCAAAGCCACTTCAAAATTGCCGAAGTCAGTCGTAATTTTGCCGTCTGCGCCAAATGAAGTGTCGGGCGAGCCATCCGAATTGTATCGGGCAAGCGCAAAATCAAAAATTGAATTATTTGTGGCGTGACCGGAAGCAACAATCTTACCGTTGGTTTGAATGGCGACCGCAAGCGCAACATCCGCGCCCCCGAAGTTGGTGATGACCTTCCCATCGCTATCGAACGAAGTATCAAGCGAACCATTTGTGTTGTAGCGGACAACCGCAAAGTCAGGGGCGGCACAATTAAAAATATAACAAGACGCGCTATAACCGGCGGCAACGATCTTGCCGTCTGTTTGCATTGCAACCGCATTTGCCGCGCTGCTTCCGTCGAAAGTTGTAATTACTTTGCCGTCCGTATCGAATGAAGTGTCGAGTGAGCCGTCGGCGTTGTAACGGGCGAGAGCATAACTAGAGAAGCCAAAATCGCCGTCGTCTCGAGAACCTGCCGCGACGATTTTGCCGTCCGCCTGGATGGCAACGCCGGTAGCATACTCGTAAAAATTATCGAAATCGGTCGTCAATTTGCCGTCGCCGTCAAACGATGTGTCGAGCGTGCCGTTCGAATTATAGCGGGCAAGCGTAAAATCTTGATATGTCGTATCGTTGTAGCTTGAACCGGCAGCGACGATCTTCCCGTCCCCTTGAATGGCGATGTCGTAAATAAAACCGTAACCGAAAGCCGAAGTAACTATGCCGCCCGTGCCGAATGAAGGGTCGAGCGAGCCGTCGGTATTATATCTAACGAGCGCGAAACCGGAGGATACGCCATCAATCGAACTGTGACCGGCCGCGATAATTTTGCCGTCCGCTTGAATGGCGACGGCATCGGCAAAATCTTGAGAATTGCCAACTGAAGTTATAACCTTGCCGTCCGCGTCAAACGATGTGTCGAGCGAGCCGTCCGGATTGTAACGAAAAACCGCAAAATCATAATTCACTCCGTTATTGAAACCACCGGCAACGACGATTTTACCGTCCGCTTGAACAGCATTTGCAGATGCCAACTCGCTGCTGCTGAAATCGGTCGTCAATTTCCCGCCCGTGCCAAACGTCGGGTCAAGACTCCCCGGCCCGGTCGTCAAGGCGCTATACCCCGGGGAGGAAATATCGCTCGGTCGTTCTGGCGAGGGATTCCGAGGCGCCCCCGGTTTGTTCGGTGTCGCTCCGCCAAGAACATGTTTCAGCATGTAATTGATATTGCGGCCTGAGTCTGGAGCCACCGCCACTCGCTCAGTTCTGATTTGCGATGTCGATGGCAGGGCACTGGTCAACGTCAATCCAACGACCAAGATCAATTGTATGGGTCTGTGTTTCATTACTTTGCTCCTTTCGAAAGATACAGCGGCGTTTTATTGCCTGGCTGTGTCCTGTGAACCGAGGTTTGCCCAAGTTGAAATGCCAAGTTTTTCTTCAAGCATACGAACCGCCTCCGTGAGAATTCGCTTGCCTTCGGCGGATTCCGGTTCGATCGTCTGCCGAGAAGGGGTATCGTCGGCCAAACCGCAATCGTTCTCTGGCGTTTCGACTTTCCATTCGCCCGAGACAACGGTGACGCGTTTTTGAAATGCCGTGATCTCGATTCGTCGGTACCTTTTCACAGTTACCTCCTTCTGCCGGGCGAGATTGCTGTTACGAATGAACGTGAGTCGCCCCCGGCCGTGTTTCCGCCGCGCTTCGCAGGCGTTAGCCGCCTGAAGCCGGAACTCCGACAAAATTTTCTACGGCACAAAAGCCGACGGAATTGGCGAATCGTTTGGCAAACCGAACTGATGGTTACGGGCGCTTCCATTTGTGCTCTGCAAAATCCACCATGTTCCACCGCGATAAATCGCCGCGTCAGTGCGTCCGTCGCCGTCATAATCGGCGGGAGCGGGAACGTCCGAAGCGATGCCAAATTGAAACGCGCTAAAGCCTTGACCGCTTCGTAATAAATACCAAGTTCCGTCCCGATAGACAGCTTGGTCGCCTTTGCCGTCTCCGTCGTAATCGCCGATGACGGGTTTGTCCGTCGCAAGTCCGAACCGCACAACCGCGTAGCCTTGACTCGAACGGTTCAAATGCCATTCGCCGCCGCGATAAACGGCTTGGTCTTTCTTGCCATCGCCGTCATAATCAGCCGCCACAGGTTTGTCGGTTGGAATTCCGAATTGAAAGGTTTGCGATTGATTGTTGACGAGATTCAGGCTATACCAAGTTCCGCCGCGATAAACTGCCAGTTCAGCACGCCCGTCGCCCGTGTAATCGCCTGCTACGGGAATATCCCATGCAAGACCGAACTGAATTGCGTTGAAACCACCGTTGGAACTATTGAGCCAATACCAAACGCCCTCACGGAAAACTGAAATATCGGTTCGTCCGTCGCCGTCAAAATCGGCGGGCGCGATTTTATCGGAGCTCAAGCCGAATTCCGTAGCCGAAAATCCGGCGGTTGATTGATTCAGATACCACGTTCGGTCGGCTGCGCGAAAGACTGAAATATCGGCGCGTCCATCGCCGTCAAAATCGAAACCGGTGCGAGGCACTCTTCCCCAACTTGGAGAAGACTCAGTCATGGTTGGAGTATTGGTAAGGTTTAATAAACTGCCGCTGCCATTGCTGTTTATGACAAATATATCGTTCGGGACTTGAGTTATGTTCTCGCTCGAAAAGATGATCTTAGTTCCGTCAGGCGACCAGCTTGGAATGATTGCTCCGCCACTTAAATCGACGAAACCGCCATGACTCGTTTGATTGCTTCCATCGGGGAACATCGTAAAAATGCTCATTCCCAAACAGAACCCAAAATCACATCCGTCCAATTGGATAAAAACAATCATCCCGCCGTCGGGCGACCAGACAGGTCTGTAATCCGGGATTTGGTTGACCGTGAGCCTCGTTTGATTGTCCCCGTAAATATCCATCACATAAATATCCATATTCTCGAGAATCGTTGATCTCGTGAATGCGATTTTTGTACCGTCGGGTGACCAATCCGGCGCATGGTCGAGAGGATTATTACTTATAGCCATTCGATCGCTTCCGTCGGCATCGACAATACAGATGCCTTCCCCGCAGGTGAAAGAAATGCGCTGTCCGTCGGGCGACCAGGAGATCGTAATCAATCTACCGAATCCGACGCTGCCGCTTGAAACCAGAAAGGTTTGGTTACTGCCATCGGCATTCATCAGATAGATCGTCCCATTTTGAAAAAAAGCGATTCGTCTGCCGTCAGGCGAGAATTTTGGATTTGAACCGGAAGCGGCAATCTGCGTTCTGCCGCTTCCGTTGGGATTCATCGTGAAAATTCCGCCATTGCTCACAAACGCAATTTTGCCATTTTCGATCGCTTTTGTTTGGCAAACCAGCATCGTCAAACTCATCAGCGTCGCGCCGATGATCAAATTCAAAGTAAGTTTTTCACTCTTCATAAGTTTTTCCTTAGAACGTCTTTGCGATCAATTTCCGACCTTCCAACACTTCATTGTTTTATCTCCGTCCCTGTCGCCCCACCGCGACGGTTCTGACTGCTTGATTGTTCAAAAGTCCGACGGAGGGATGCATGGCAAACCGAGTGCGTGATCACATCTATCCAACCAGCGAAATTGCGGACTTCCGGTTGTGTTATTTACCGGAACACTACTGGCTTCCATCGGTGTAACCAGAGCCACAATACCGCTAAATCGCCATTGGCCCATATACGAGTTGTCGCCGAACGCAACTGGTCCGGCTGCCGGATTTCCAGTGAAGGTGTAATCCGACAGCGCGTGCAGTCGGCGCCATACACCCCAATGATCAAGTGCATTCTCATTGCCGGCTCGGGCCAACGGAACCCCGTGTCCAGCAGCTAACTGGCACCTGGTGCTGGCCGCGCGGATAACCTGCCACCTTCGTTCCACAATTTGCGGCAATCGGTTCCAAACGTCGTTTTGCGAGATCAAATGCTCGTTTGTCGGATCGTCCCAATAGACCTGCACGACGAGTTTTGCAGTTGCGGGAATTGTGCTGTAATCGGTTCCCCACGAGTACCACGCCGCCATTGGCATCAGAAACAAACCGTTCGCTCCCCAACCCTGAGCCACTCCGCGTGTCGCCATTTCCGGTACAGCGCCTCCGCCAATGGAGTGCCCGGCGAATCCGACTTTTGTGGTGTCCATCACATTGCCGTATTGCTTCACGGCGAGTTGAAAGCCCGACCAAAACTGTTGGTAGCGTTCCGGATGTGTGATCGTCGGGCTAGACAGTGACGTCCCGAAAACGACAATGTAGCCGTTGCTCGCCAGCTGGTTAAGCAAGCCTGCAAAAAGAAGATAGTCGTGCGACATGTTGCCGTGCGTGAAAAAAATTACGGGAACGCGATTTGTCGTAGTGGCGTTGCTCGGCAGAAACACCGAAATAGGTGCCGGAACAGTCGCATCGGGGTGTGCGATAGTTTGCCGCATAACAGCAAACTGTCCAAAGCTGCCGTAATCTCCGGCTGAGGGATGAGTGGTTACCAACGGTTTTATACATGTCGGCGTTTGGGATTTAGCCGTCAAAAAAAAGGAAATAACTAAGAGAGCAACTGAAATGATTCGTTTGATGTTCATAAATTTTCTCCCAATTTCTCTATTTTTCTTCGAGGTCTGAGAATTATTTGCGGCTTACTATCCGTTTGCCGCGATGGGAATATCACTGCCCAAGCGGAATTGCTGAATCAAAGCTTGTCCGTTTGAACTTTGCAGGACATACCAGCTTCCCCTGCGATGCCAAGGCGAATTGACGCAAGCGAGCATTCCCATCCATGCTATGGAGTTCCCATATCGAATTTCATACTTGCGACTCGGGAATTCTTGGGCCCGGTTCATAGGATTTCCTTCTTTTATGTAAAACCTTTTCTGCCGCGATCCTCTAGCAACATATTGCTTACGTCGCCGACGTAACGATCCGGTCAATCTATCAGCGTGTCCTCGAGCAAGCGGACGGCTTCGGCCAGGATTCGTCGTCCCTCAACCGAACCCGGCGGGATGACCGTTTCAAGCGAATTCTCCGGAACCCGTGAATCTCCCTCCGAAGTGTCGTCGGTGTACGCTGCGAATTCGCCCGAAACGATCGTTACTTTTCTCTGAAACGCTGTGATCTCGACGCGTCTGTGTCTTCTCATTTTTCAACCCTTCCAACACTCCTGTAGCGAAATCTTCGTTCCGCCTTGCACCTCAGTCACCGCCGCCGGATTTCGGTTTGGTTTGTTTATTCCCGCGTGGCTCATTGAACGCCGGACACCGGAACGTCATAACCCACACCAAACTGATGCGATATCGCCAGAGCTAAATTCATCCAAGCGCCGATATTGCGCGGCCCGCTGAAATGGTTTTGTGAATTTGCATTTGGCGTCATCGCCGATTCAAAGAGGATCAGCATGCACATCGACGCTGTTGCCTTCTTGATCATCTTTCTTTTGTTCATGACAATGTCTCCTGATCTGATAGTTCCGCGGTGGATTATCCTTTCCCAGTGACATGCAACTTATTCTTTGGGCGGTCATGAAGTAACGAAAGTAATGGGAAATTTAAGGGAAATATTGACGAAAATGGCGGATAGGGATATTATTCGCTCGACCTGAGACAATTCGTTCACGGTTTTTCTTCTAACAAGGGGGCTGGTGTTCCTTATGCTGAAGCTTGCCCACGAGGTCTATTCATTCGATGAGTTCCGGCTAGATCTGACCCGCGGATGCCTTTTCCGTGGGACGCTGGAACTCAAGCTGCGTCCACAATCCTTCGAAGTCTTAAAGTACCTCGCACAAAATCAGGGTAGGCTTGTCAGCAAGGACGAGCTGATCGCATCCGTGTGGAACGGGATGGCCGTTACGGACGATTCGCTGGTCCAGTGTCTGAAAGACATCCGGAATGCTCTCGGCGAAAACGGTCAGCAAGTAATTAAGACCGTTCCCCGACGCGGATACATTTTCGAAAGTGAAGTCACCGAGAACGGCGTCGTAACCTATACGGAAGAAACGAGCGGTCTCCGGTTGGTTATCGAGGAAACGGAAACGAATGGTGACAAAGGGGAAGCTGCCGAGCCTCAGCCCGCATCGAGTATTCGATCACTGACAGCGGCTCTCGGACGTAACAAACTGATTCTCGCGACAGCGATCGGGTCGCTCATCATCGCGATCGGCGGAATCGGGTACGGTGTCTTCGTGTTCTTCCGCCGGCCACCCTCCTCGCCATTTACATCGGTCACGATCGGGCGGCTGACGTACGATGGCAAGGCCGTTGGCGCAACGATTTCTCCCGATGGGAAATATTTCGCGTACATCAACCAGGACGACGGCAAAGAGAGCCTCTGGGTCAGACAAATCACTGCCGCCAACAGCGTGCAGATCGCTGGCCCCGCGGAAGCCGGATACGGCGGTTTGGTATTCTCGCCCGACAGCAATTTTTTGTATTACCTCCAAGGCGGTCATCTGTACCAGACCGGCACGCTTGGCGGTTCGACGCGCAAGGTTTTGGAGAACGTAGGCACTAGAATCACGTTTTCTCCAGACGGCAAGCGGCTCGCTTTTGTCCGGAATGGACAGGGCGACGGTCTGGGCCGTCGCCTTGTACTCGTAAACGCCGACGGCACGGGCAACGAGCAGATTCTCGCTTATCGCAAACCGCCGGACACCTTCACTGTAAATGGCTGTGCTTGGTCGCCCGATGGTCAAACAATTGTTTGCCCGGGCGGTGATAATCCGCTATTCGGACAGCAGTTCCCGCTTGCCGTGAGTGTCGCCGACGGCAGCCAAACGCTGCTCACAAAAAAACTCTGGAATCTCGTCAAGCCCGCCGAGTGGCTCCCGGATGGCAGCGGTTTTGTAATGAGCGCGTGGGACAATCTGGACCCGAGCGTTCAACTTTGGCACGTCACGTATCCGGGCGGCGTGGCAACGCGAATTTACAGCGACCTGAACGAATATCGCACTCCAAGCCTGTCGGCGGATGGCGGAACGCTCCTGGCCGTTCAACGACAGCCGCAGCTAAACATACACGCAATGACTTTGTCGGGCGAGCGCCGATCCAGGCAATTAACTTTCGGAACGAGCAGCATAATTGGCTTTGCAGGCATTTCGACCACGCCGGATGACAAAATAATCTATTCATCTGAAGACGGCAGTACCCGCGATCTCTGGATAATGAACGCGGATGGCACCGGCCAGCGTCGTTTGACCTTTGATGGGCCGATGGAGTCGAACGCCACAGTTTCACCTGATGGCCGCAGCATTGTTTACGGCGTCGCCAGCGAAGGCATTTGGAAGACCGATCTTGACGGAGGCAACAGGAAGCAGCTGACCAAATACGGGATGTTTCCCGAATATTCGGCCGACGGAACATGGATCTTCTACACCCTGCCGCGCGACAGATGGACGATGTGGAAAATATCATCGGACGGCGGCGAGCCGATCCGCGTGACCGATCACCCGGGCATCCAGCCCGCTGTCTCGCCGGACGGAAAGCTGATCGCTTATATGAACACGAATTCACCTGCAAGGGCCACGCCGAAACTTTGCGTAGTCCCGGTCGAAGGCGGCGAGCCTGTAATGATCTTTGATTCGCTGCCGGTAGGCCAATTTGACATTCAATGGGAGCCAGGCGGTTTGGCGATCGTTTATGACGCACATGAAAACGGCATTCGAAAGATAGTCAGCCAGCCGCTTGATGGCGGCCCGCCGCAGATTTTGTTTGCTACCGAATCCGAATCCGAAGGTATTGCGGGATGGGGAATCTCGCGCGACGGAAAAGAACTCTATTATTCCACCGGGCCGCTCAACCACAATGTCGTAATGTTCACGCTGGAAAGATAAGAGGTGACGGACATGCAAAGCGCATCGCGGATAATTTGCATTCTGTTTTCGGCGTCCTGTGTTTTTGCCCAAACGCAAACCACCGGCGGAATCTCGGGCATCGTCAGAGACCAGAACGGAGCGCTCGTTGCGGGCGCGGGTGTCACCGCAAGCAACACAACGACCGGCGAGACGCGCACCGCGATGACGGACAGGTCGGGCGCGTTCACGGCATCGTTTCTTTCGCCCGGCTCGTTTCGAGTGCGGGTCGAAGCTGCCGGGTTCAGCGGTTTCTCCGCCGAAAACATTGCGGTCGGCATTACCGAGACGACTAACCTTGAGATCACGCTGACCGTCGCAGGAGTCGTTACAAATCCGGTCACGGTCGAGGGCGCGGGACCGATCATCAAGTCCGATAGCCCGATGCTCGGGCGAACGATCGATTCTCGCGCGGTTGCCGAGCTGCCGCTTCCAACTCGCAGCTTTACTCAGTTGATCGGGATCGTGCCGGGTGCATCGACCTACCTAAACGATCCCACGGCCGTCGGGCGGAATGCGCAGGCTGTCTCGGTAAATGGCTCGCGACCGACCCAGAACAATTTCCAGATCAACGGCGTCGATGCGAACGCCGGGGTAATGCGCGATCTGCAGTTCGGCGACCCGGCGCCAGAGAGCATTGCGGAAGTAAAAGTGCAAACTTCGATGTATGACGCAACATTCGGCCGGGCCGGCGGCGGGAGCATCCAGGTCGTGACGAAAAGCGGCTCGAACGAGTTGCACGGCGGTATGTACGAATATTTTGGTGATGCCGCGCTTAATGCTAACGATCCGTTTCTGAAAGCCGCGCGCCAGCCGCGCCCCGTTCTTTCGCGAAATGTGTACGGCGGCACGCTTGGTGGTCCCTTGAGGAAAGACCACGTGTTGTTTTTCGTTTCATTCCAGGGGACCCGGGAACGGAATGCGGCATCCAGGTCGAACAGTTTAAGGACGGGCGTGTTCATCGATCGAAGGCTTACGGATGACCGTTCCGCTGCAGAGCTGGGCGCGGCATTTCCGGAAGTTTCGATCCACCCGGTGGCGCTGAACTTATTGCAGTATCGTCTCCCAAACGGACGTTTCGTCATACCGACACCGCATGTTGATGGTTCCGCGAATTTCGCCGAGATCTCACGATTCAAGGAGGAACAATTCAACGCAAACCTCGACCTTCGCGTCAGCGCAAAGAACTGGCTGAGCGTGAAAGTCTTTTACTCGAAAACGCCAACCGAACTCGCGTTCAGCCAGTCGAACCTTCCCGGATTTGGCGAAGCTCGGGACCGGGAAAACGCCATCGCAGCATTTCAAGATATACATACCTTCGGCCCGAACGTCACGAACGAAGCGCGGATCGGATACAACTTCATTCGCGACGATACCCACCCGGCGAGACCGCTTCTCGATTCGGACGTCGGCATCTTTCGCTCGACCGCATCGACCTATCCCGGCTTGACACGCATCAGTGTCGGCCAGTTCGGCTTCGGTGCCCCCCAGCGGGACGATCGCGTCACTGCGCCATCGGCGAGCCTGACCGATACGGTGTCGATCGGCCGGGGTCGTCACAGCATAAGGCTCGGTGGTGAGCTTCGATATTACGAATTCAATGCGACGGCGAACCTTCTGAGCCGAGGCTCGATCGTCTTTCAAACATTCGACGAATTCCTCGCCGGCGTTGTCGGTGTCAATCGAGCAATCAGCGGAAGTGGGATCGCCGACCGCAGCCTTCGCACTATCGATTACGCTCTCTTCATTCAGGATGATTGGAAGTTCTCGCCGAAGCTCACCGTTAATCTCGGCCTCAGATACGAATTGGCGCCGCCGTTCTACGATACCCGAGGCCGAATCGCGACGTTTGATCCGGCACTATATGTGCCGCGAATGGAATTTTCCAACGGTCTTCCGGCCGGCCCACCGATCGGCGGAATTGTACAAGCCGGCAATGTCATACCTGCGTACGATCTTCCCGGTATTCCGAATGTCGGCAAGCGTGTCTTGAATAGCATCGACCCGAATAACTTCGGCCCGCGTGTCGGACTTGCGTATTCGCCCCTCCGGTCGGACCCCGTCGTTCTCCGCGTAGGGTACGGGATCTTCTATTCAAGGTCGTCGTTCCAATACACCATCGCCAGCGGTTTTGCCCCGCCAATCTACACAATAGTCGCCAACACGTCGCCGCGTTCTTTTGCCGATCCGTTTCCTATGGTTCCAGATCAGAATGAGTTTCCTGGTATCTTTCCCGGCCCGCGGCTGAACGGAACCGCCATAGACCGTAACATCCGAACACCCTACATCCACCAGTTCAATGGCAGCGTGCAATTCAGCCTGACGAATGACACGGTCTTAGAAGCCGCGTATGTCGGCACGCGCGGGTTGAATTTGTTTCGTCAGTTCGCGATCAACCAGGCCTATCTGGCAAGCGAGGAACATCCGATCCGAAATGTCGTTACGGGAACGAACGTCACGACGAATACGCCCGCAGACGCTCAACTCCGGGCACCGTTTCAAGGTGTAAATGTCGGCGCCAGCTTTAGTCAGAACCAGACCGTTGCCCAGTCGACCTACCATTCGCTTCAGGCTAGCTTGTCGCGTCGGTTCTCGGCAGGGCTTCAGTTTCTGGCGTCGTACACGTTATCAAAATCGATGGACACCGCTTCGGGCGTCGGAGGGGGCTCCGGTGTCGGCGGTGTCTTGGGTCAGGATTTTGTCAACGACACAAGTTTTCCCGACGGCGATCAGCGCGATAGCAGGTCGAGCCGCGGTCTATCGGATTTCGATCGAACACACCGTTTTGTTTTTACCTCGGTTTGGCGTGTGCCGAAGATTTCTTTCGCGAAAACTGCAACGCTCGGTCGGCTTGTGTTTGACGGCTGGCAGATGTCGGGGATGCTAACGTGGATGTCCGGACTACCGATCAATATCCGAGACGCACGGGCGGGAGAACTTTTCTTTGGACCGAACGGAGGCGGCGACCGCCCGAGTTGGGCTCCCGGTGCGACAGTCGCGACCGCAACGTCGAACATTCGGCCGGGCTACAACTTTAATCCGCTCGCGTTCGTTCGTCCGGTCGTAAGAGCGGGACAAGTGATTCCCAGTTCCAATGGCTCATTCGTCGCGGGACCTGGTTGCCCGGTGATCAGCGGCGCGTTCTGTACCGATTTCGGTAACGTCGGTCGTAATCCTCTGCGAGGACCACGCCAGTTCAACGTCGACGTCGCTGTCAGTAAGCGATTCAAGTTTGGCGAATCGAAATCGATCGACCTTCGTGCTGAAGCCTTCAATCTCGTGAACAATGTGAACTTTGCGAACCCGGTAAGCAACTTTGGCGCGACGGCTAACGGAGGCGTGATCGATAACACTACGGGCCAGATCACGGCCCTCGGCAATTTCGGAAAGATCATCTCGACTAGCAGCAACCCGCGGATCGTTCAGCTGGTTCTAAAATACAACTTCTGACGGACTTGAAAGACAGGACAACGTTTCGTAACGTACTCGCATGTTTCACGTCGCGTTGTTTGAACCCGAGATCCCGCCCAACACCGGTAACATTGCCCGGCTGTGCGCGGCTACGTTCACCGGGTTGCACATTGTCGGAGTGACGGGCTTCCGCATGGACGATCGAACCCTGAAGCGTGCCGGGCTCGATTACTGGGACGAGGTAGATCTTCACCGGCACGTAAGCCTGGAAGATCTGTACACCAGCCTCCCGACATCGCGTTTTATCTACTTCACAACTAAATCGAAATTTCCCTACACGACCTGGCAATTTCGTGACGAGGATTGTCTCGTCTTCGGTCCCGAAACGCGCGGGCTGCCGCGAGATCTGCTCGAGGCTAAAGCCGAAAACTGCCTGACGATACCGATGGCAAACAGCGCGGTTCGCAGCTTGAACCTTTCGACGAGCGTAGGAATAGTTCTCTACGAAGCTCTCCGCCAAACGGCCCGCGTCTCCGCGTAGTCCTTTTACCTCCGCATCGTGAACCGGATTCTCGGGCATCGCACCGGGCCGATCTTCCGTCTAAACAACGTTATAGTTTATAAAGCAGGAGCCCCGGAAATGAAATTATTTAGAAACTTAATAGGATTGGCGGTGATAGGAACGGCTTTGTCGATCGCAACCGTGAACGCTCAAAATGTTTCCGGGTCCGGGTCGACACGTTCCATCGAAGATCAGGTACAGAAGAAGATCTTGATGCTTCCACGGTATGAGGTTTTCGACTCGATCGGCTTCCAGGTAAACGGCAGTACGGTCACGTTGTTCGGCAAGGTTCGAAACGCGGTGAACAAGGGTGACGCAGAACGCTCGGTCAGGAAGATACCCGGTGTTAGCGGTGTCGTGAATAATATCGAAATGCTTCCGGTCGGAGGCTTTGACGAGTCGATCCGGGCCCGGCTTTACAGCCAACTGTCTGACAGTGGTGGTCTATCGAGATATCTGTGGCCGACGAATCCGTCGGTGCGTTTGATAGTTAGTCGTGGACACGTCTCGCTCGAGGGCTTTGTCGCAAACCGCGGCGATTACAACACAATGAACATTCTCGCCCACGGCGTTTCAGGTGTGTTCACGGTGCAGAACAATCTCGTGATCGACAGCGAACGAGTTCGCTAGTCGGTTTATAACAATTCACTTGGCCAGGCAGAAATGTCTGGCCATTTTTTTGTGCAGATTGCCTTTAGCACTCCAATCGGTCATTATATTTGTTTGCCTACAGGGCCAGAATCACAACAATGATCAGTACAGATAAGATTAGAAACATCGCGATCATCGCTCACGTCGATCACGGAAAGACCACACTGGTGGATGCAATGCTGCAGCAATCGGGCACATACCGCGACAACGAAGCTGTTGTCGACCGTGTCATGGATTCGATGGATCTCGAACGCGAGCGCGGCATAACCATCATGGCGAAGAACACGTCGGTACAATACGGCGACTACAAGATCAACATCGTCGATACGCCGGGCCACGCCGATTTTGGCGGTGAAGTTGAACGGGTGCTGAAAATGGTTGACGGCATTGTTTTGCTTGTTGATTCAGCCGAAGGCTGCCTGCCG
>JBKKAS010000137.1:0-3609 GCA_046714595.1 Pyrinomonadaceae bacterium
AGAATAAGGCTTTGATCCCCGGCACGTATGACCCTCCGCGAGCATGACGAAAAATTAGGTGACTTTCGGCGAATAGAATAGCGTTTTATTCGTCGAAAATCACCTAACCACGCGCCTCACTTTCCGAGCTCTGCCTACTTAGTCACGCGATACACCCTGTTCTTCCAAACCACAACGACTTCTTCACCGAGCGAGAAGTACTTAGCAAGCTCTTTCTCGCGGGTGAGCACGGCGAAATACTCGTCACTCGCGAACTTCAGGTTGACCTCGGTCTGCTTCAACTCCGGTTTGAATTCGGCGTCTACCCAGACGTTGCTCTGCTGAATGAAGTTCTTACTTGCAACGAACTGGTTCTGGGCGCTGTTGCGGATAAGGATCTGGTCTTCGTCCTTCTTCGGGGCTTCGGCCATAACGGTCACGTTCGACTGCATGGAATTCTGCTGCACACTTTGTCTAACAGCATCAGCTCCGCTTCTCTGGCTCATCTTGGCAGCGGCGCCGGCCGACAACAACGAAAGTTGCCGAGCGTTGGTTGAGGGTGCGGTAGCGAGAGTTCCGTCAGTAGCCAAATAGGATGTGTACGGCGTGACGATGCCATAACGCGTTCCGAGATCCACGATCTCGTCTTTTAGCTCTTTCGTCTCGCCGTTCAGACGTATTTGCTCTATGAGCCATCCTACGCGCCGGCTCGCCCACAGACGCGGCAAGAATTCATTGTCGTCTTCGCGGATCGGGAAATCCAGATTCGAGTAATTGAAGCTTCGGTTCTCTCTGCCGGATCTGCCACGCAGCATCACCGTCACATTCCTGAGATCGTTACTGTTCTTGTAACGACCGATGAGGGTCATTTGCATGCCTTTGAAAAGATCTGTTAGCTTCCGCGGATACATGAAATCGACTTCCACGCCACCCATTTCCAGTTCGAGATCGGAAAGTACGGGCGAGCTGACGCGAGCGAAGAAATTAGACACCTTGATCTCGAGATCTTCTTTCGGTTGCACGTAGTCCGATATGCCGCCATTCTCCGATCCGAGCTGATCGAGCAAAGCCGTATTCACGTCATAGCCAAAACCAAACGGAAAGATCCGGACGTCTGTCGTATTCGCCTTTTGGAGGTTGGCATTGATCTTCTCGACATCCGTATCACCCACCGTCGGCAGTCCATCGGTCATGAAAACGAGCATCTTCGGGCGGTCATTTTTTTCAAACTGCTTCATCGACGCGATCAGCGAGTCGTTGATGTTCGTCCCGCCCGTTGGGCGCAGCTTTTTTACGAACTCCTCACCGCGACGCCTTCCACTGGCGTCCGCCGCAATTAGTTCCCGCTCCATAAGATGTTCTTCACCCGCAAAATTGATCACGTTAAACCGGTCGCCATCGCGGAGCGATCTGATGCCGAACAGCAGCGCCGAACGGGCCTTTTCCATTTTGCCTTCGTCCGCCATCGACCCGCTGGTATCGAGTACAAATACGATGTCCTTGTTTACAAGCTCACGTTCCGCCACATCGTCCTTCGGCGATAGCATCATCAGAAAGTATCCGTCCTTCCCCGGTTCGCGATGTGTCAGCAGCGTCATCCCAAAATCATCATTCGACAGTCCGTAAAACAGTTGAAAATCGTTGTCGTTGTTCGACGTTTCAAACGAAACGGAAGCGGCACGTTCGCCCTTGTTCGTGACATCGATCTTATGCGAGGGCGAATAGATGTTTCGCAGCGCGTCCTTGGCGGTTATCTCGATCTTTCCGGAGACGGTGCCAAATTTTTGCGGTGGCATCTGACCCCGGACCGTTTCGGGAAATGCATCCTGGCGTTGCCAGAGATTGCGGCCCGTTCCGAGCGGATAGCGGAACGAGACGGTACCCGATTCGGCCTTGAGAATTTGCGAATACACGAGCTCGAGTTTTTTGTCGGAGTTGGGCGGGATCGGAAAGATTGACGCCTGAAAGAGATCCTTGCCGGCATATTCAAGCAATCCCGGATCGCGTTGGCGCCTGACGATCTCGTCGTAGATCCTTCGCGCCTCTTCTCTTGTACGGACCTCGCCGACAAGCTTCTTACCATTTTCCCAGATGGAGAATTCAACGATCGACGCAGTTTCGGGGATCGGAAAAAAATATTTTCCTTCAAGTGTGTACGGCGTGTCGTTCCGGAAAACTTGCTCGACCCGCGTCGTTGCCACCTGGCCACTGATCTTTGTATCGAGCTGGATCGATTTCACAGGCAGGACGTTTGGTACGGGAACGGGCCTCGGTATCGGTCGCGGACGACACGGCCTGATGTCACAGATGATCGGCACGATAACGCCCTGCGCTTTGACAGGTGCGCTTAGAAACAGGGCGCCGCAAACGGCGCCGAAAGCAAAAGCAATGGTTCTGATCTTCATACAAGTTCTCCCAAAATTGTTGGTCAGGATCGCGAATTACTTACGCGGACGCTTCGACTTCGACATTTACGGAACGGGAGCGGTTGCCTTGGCTTGCAGAAAAATAAAAAAGCCGTCAATTCGACGGCTATGTGGAGAAGATGAAGTCTGGTCAGTTTTACGGGTTTCTTTCTTCGGGATCGTCGGCGAGGGCGGCATCGATCTCCTTTTCGAGTTTGACCCTGAGTCGCTCGACCAGATTGTCGGCACGCTGTAAGTTCAATTCGAGCGCGGCCTTTGTTTTCAGGATCTCATTAAGCAAATTCTGAAGATTCGTTTTTTCGGCATCGAGGCTCTTGCGCCTGGACGCGCGAATTTCCTCGGGGCGAAGAGATCCGATCAGGTTGGTGGACCGCTCGATAACTTCTGGCTTGAGATCGTAGTCGAGGGTGTCGAGCCTTGTCTTGACGGTATTTTCCTTCTCGATCATCTCGAAAAGCTGCTTGCGCAAACTTTCGGATCGCTGCTCAGAGCGAGTCAAAATATCCAGGTTCAGGAGTAGTCGTTTCTGCTTTTCGTCGGCGTCGACTTTCCTGCCGGCTTCGAGATTCTTGATGCGGTTACCGAGTTCTTCCAGCGTTACAACGCTGGCCGCATCAGCTCCGACCACAGACTTGGTCTCGTTCGGATCGGGCGGGATGGCTTGCGAGTTTTGATCGGGAAACTCATCGGCCCGGCTAATGATCAGCGGTTCGGAAGTTGGCGGAGTAGCCGACGGCGCAGGAATCGCTGACGATGTCCGTCGTCGTCGGGTCGTCTGGCCGCTGAGGTCGGTCACGGAAAAAACAACTGCAGCCAGAATCAATCCCGGCATCAAAATCCGCATTCGCCACGGCGAAAATTCTCTCATAAAACTAGTTTCCCTTTCCTTTTCCGGACGCATTCTTATCCGGAATGAAATCGCCGGTAAAAAGCTCAACCGCATTCTTTGCAAGTCCGACAAAAGGAATTGCGTCGATACCGGAATTGACCACGCCTTTTAGCAGACCTTTCTTTTTTATGTCATGACCGACAAGCCCGACCGCGATCACCGTACCCCCAAAGGGCACCATTTTCGCGACCCGTTTTGCTACCTGCCACCCGCCCACGTGTGCGAGTTTTCGGCCTATTCCATGCTTTTTTTCCGCCATCTGTGTGGCAAGTTTATACTTGCTTTCCTGTGATGACAACAGCATACTTTTGTTTG
>JBKKAS010000138.1:0-5810 GCA_046714595.1 Pyrinomonadaceae bacterium
GGCCGGATCTTGTAGTTAAGAGCTTTCTTTGCGTCCTTCGCGAGCTTTGCGTGAAAAGAATCTTCTCACGCAAAGCTCGAAAAGATCGCAAAGCCTAGCCCGACTCTAAACAATCGTATCCAAAGAACTATTCTTTTTCCGCCGCCAAATGAACCCGTCGAGAATGTAGTGCGTTAGCTGCGGAACCGCGAGCAGCGGTACCAGATACACCCTCCATTCTTGCCAATCCCAATTCTCACCGAATAGCCAGCTCCGTTCATGCCAGACGCCGCGATTCCAGAACAGTTCTTCGACGTAAGCAAAAGCCCAAAGCGTGGCGAGAAAGATGACCCAGTTCTGTGAGAACGCGCGGTAGTAGGCGCCCGTCGACGCGCGACGCGCCTTCGCATAAAACCATATCAGCGCAAAGTACGGCACGCCATGGATGATGACGTTCGTCACCGTGAACGCGTAATCCGAATTGAAAACAACTATCCCGACATACCAGCAAACTGCAGTCGTCGCCACGACGATATCTTTACCGGGATTTAGGAAGCCATCGGCGGCGTAGAGGTACACCGATTTTGCGAAGTAAGCGGCGAGCGCGAGCAGGTAGAGCGGAAATAGAATGTCATCCACGATCGCTGGCAGTTCAAAGAAATCGTTCTCGACAAACCACTGGAAATTACGCGGCAGACTTGTCATCCAGAAGGCGAGCGGATAGACGGTCGCGAGATAGATCGCGACGGCGTCGATCCACCACGACCACCTCGCCGTTTCATTCAACTTCCTTCTATAAAGCGCGACCCATCCGTACTGCTGCCGGACGAAATGAAAAACCGCGACGATCGCCAGAGAGCGCCAGAACGTCAGTTCGCCCTCCGAGTAAAGCGCGACACCGACGGCGTATCCGAAAACCGGCACCAGGACGTAAAGCCAGAAACGTCGTTTTAGTTCTTCTGTATCGAAGTAAACGCGGAAGCTCGTCGACCAAACGTGAGCGACGTCTATCAGCAGCACGGCCGAGATCCACGTCCAGTCTGGTGATTCGCTGTCGAGGATTCCGAGTTGCCAACCGACGGCGAGGAGAAGAAGCGAAATAATCGCGCTGCCCAGGAAGACCGATAGATCGATCTCGCGAGAAAACAGCCAGGAATCTTTACCGCCGAGACGCCGAGCCGCAGAGCTATGAACGTCAATTTCTTCTCGCGTACTCTCCATATCTTTCAGCGTCTTTGCGTCTCTGCGGTTAATACTTCATCAGCCGCGCGCAGGCCATGATAAAACGCTTCTTCAAACAACGCGATGCCGCTCAGGTCAGTGTGAGCGAAGTGAATATTCCGCCATGGCTTTATCGCCTTCTCGCGGATACCGCTCCAGATAAAGTTCGGGCGCGGGCTGATCATGGCATGTCCCCATCGCATTATATCGACGCGTTCGCAGAGATCGTATATGTCCGGATGTGCTCGTGCAATATCGGTCAGGCAAACATCCGCGAGCTCGCGCCAACTGTAATTGAAAAGCTTCGTCCTGCCGTCGGCCTCGTGACACATCGGATAGTAGTACGTCAGAACAGTCGGCCCGTAATCGATCCCCTTCTGATGCGTCGCGTTCACGAATCCCAGGCTTGGACTTTCGTAAAGGACGTTGTCCCACGCAAGCGGAAAATCCCGGGCAAAGCGCGCCGCGGGGCGATCTTTCAAAAACAGATTCGCGACAAACCAGGCGTTGTGCTGAAACTCACTCGCGCCAAAACCCGCGCTATCGGCGAAACCGCGGATGACATACGGTGCCGTGAAGACCGGCGACGCGTAGATTACTTTCTCGCATCGAAAGCCGCGTATCTCGCTGCCGTCAAGACAAATTACTTCGGCACCGTTTTCGGTTGGGACGATCGAGACGACCGCGTGCGACTTTCGCACTTTGTCCTTCACGCGTTCGAACAGGTGATCCACAAACCTGCCGTTGCCTTCGGGAAAGGTGATGAACTTCTGTGACTCGTCACCTGACGCACGCACGCGCGAGCAGAAATAAAATAACCCGGCCCAGGCCGAAGTCTGTTCGAGTTTCAAGCCGTAATCGTCGCGGCACGCGTAGTCGCAATACCAGATCAACCGTTGGGACGTGAAGCCGTTTTGGCGGAGCCAGTCGGCGAACGAGATCTTATCGAGCGATGTGACTTCTGAGTCATCCGAACAATTCGCGATCGGCACAACAAAAGCCCGTCGGCCGCGCACGTCGCGCCAATTGACCCAGCGGTCGATCTGCTTTTGAAACTCGGCGTACTGATGCTTGTCGTCCTCACTTTCTCCCGCGTGAAGATAGAGCCCGTCGTACCATCGACCCTTGTAGAAGATCCTTTCTTCCGGTTCACGGCAGAGAAATTCTTCCTTGACTCGCCACTCGTCACTCGTCACTCGTCCCTCTAGAAGCGACATCTCATTGAGCAACAAGATCAGCTCAACATTCTCCTTAAACGGAACCGGTAGATAATGCGCCCCCCACGGATAGCCGACCGGTGTTCCGGTTCCGCTCTGCGATGTTCCGCCGACGGCGTTTTCCAGTTCCAGCAGAACGAAGTCGGCAAGATCCTCTTTTGATAGTTTCCACGCGGCCGACAATCCCGCGATTCCTCCGCCAACGATCGCAACCTTAACGGTCTGCCAATTGTCGGCTGGCACCTCGAAATTCTTATTTTCACTCAGAACATGGCCAAGGTCGACATTTTGTCCAACGATCTGGCCCTCGGGAAATTTCTGCCGCGCGCCGTCCCCGCACGCCGCCATCGCAAACGGCGCCCCGAGGAATATGGCTAACAATTCTCTTCGTGTAGGTTTCACTTTCCGAAAAAACTGAAAACTGAAAAGTGAAAACTAAAAACGTTATTCACTTTTTCTCGCGGTTCGAAGCGAAGTGATCAACAAACCTTGCAATTCGCCGCAATCATGGAGTAGGGACTCAGCCTGTGAGTCGGTTATAAAACCTGAATCTCTTAGCAATCGCAGCAGGAAATGAGATCGGAAGGCCTCCTTATTCGCAACAGAATACTTTTGAATAAAGTCTTGTCGGTCCGCACCCTGCTTTCCTTCCTCGATCAAAAGGCCAATATTCGTACTGGAATCCAATACCTTCCGGGAGAGAACGAATTCTTTCTTCTCACTGCCCAGGTATTCGCTCAACTTGACGATTCGCAACGCGAACTTGTACGACTTGTCTTGAAGTATGTCCATGGGAGTTCTCCATTTTTAGTTTTTAGTTTTCACTTTTCAGTTTGTCCGAAACCCTCATTCAAACCTTCTCCACTCGGTCTCGTAGTAGCGAACGAGCGCCTGGTTATCGAGACGGTTGATCTCGATGTCCTCGGGTCGCGTCATATCAGTAGGAAATTCAAACATCGACCGAAAGGAGTTCGAACTTAGGAATTTTAATTCAACGTTCGGCGGTGCAGAAGGAGCTTCGAAGGGTTGCAGTTTTGCCAGTGCGTAACCCCAGACGCCAAAACTGGGAACCGTCGTTTGGTATGGCTTAACGGTAAATCCGACCGCCTCGAGCGTTTTGATGATCGACCAGTATGAGTTGCGCGCGATAAGCGGTGAGGTGCATTGGATAACGACGGTCGAGTCCGGTTTGAGCTTCGCTTTTAGTAAGTTGTAAAACCTGGTCGTGTAGAGCTTTCCGAGCGCGAAATTATTCGGGTCGGGAAAATCGACGATCGCGATATCGAACGATTCAAGGTCGTTGTTGTCGAGCCAGACGAACGCGTCGGCGTTTGCGACCGACACGCGCGGGTCGTCATATGCGTTACGATTCAGGTCCGACAGCGCCGGAAGAGCTCTTGAAAGACCCGTCATCATCGGATCGAGGTCGACTAACTGTACCGTCTCGACTGACCTGTATTTTAAGATCTCGCGAAGTGCGAGACCGTCACCGCCACCAAGAACGAGCACGCGCTTTGGTTCGCCGTCGAACGCGGCGAACGCCGGATGGACCAGCGCTTCGTGATAACGATATTCGTCGAACGAGTTGAACTGCAGGTTGCCGTTTAGAAAAAGTGAGTAGCCGGTCTTACCCTTTGTGACCACGATGCGCTGATACGGCGAGCTCTTCGCGTAAATAATATTGTCCGGAAAAAGCGCATCTTCAGCGAGCGTTGTCAGGCTGTCGGCTTTAATGAACGCGATGAGCAGCAACAATATTATTACCGCTCCCTTCACGCGGAGCACGATTATATTCGTCCTGATCAACGGCGCGAGCAGCCACGTTGCCCAGATGCCGACGGCGGCGTTCAGCATTCCGAAGAGCAGCGAAGTTCGATTGAGACCGAGCTTCGGTACCAGGAAGATCGGGAACAGCAAACTCGCAACAAGTGCACCGACGTAATCGAGCGCCAAAACGCGCGAGACGAGCGTGTTGAAATCCAGCTCGTCTTTCAATATGCGCATCAGTAGCGGGATCTCAAGGCCGACCAACACTCCGATCAGGAACACCATTCCGTAAAGGATGATCTGAAAATACGAGATGTGGGCGAACGTCAGGAACAACAGCGGAGCGCTAAAGCCGCCAAGCACTGCGACAGCGAGTTCGATGTCGATGAACTTTTCCGCGATCCTCTTCTCGATGTATTTCGACAACCACGAGCCGACGCCCATCGCGAAAAGATATATGCCGATGATGAGGGAAAACTGTGTGACCGAATCGCCAAGCACATAGCTCGACAGCGTGCCGGCGAGCAGCTCGTAGATCAAACCGCACGTAGCGATGATGATGACGTTGAGGAAAAGGAGCGGTGTGCGATTCATATGTAACGCGATGCGGAGACTGAGAGACGCGGCGACGCGGCGATCGTTGTCACCGTGACTCCGCGTCTCCTACTCGCCCGGTCGCGAAGCTATCCCTGTATCGCGGCGGCGATAATTATCGCGATGCCAATCATGATCGAGCCGATCACGATGCCGAGGGCGCTGTTTTGATCTTCTTCTATTTCCTTCTTGATCGGATAGATCATTCCCAGGATGCCGTATGTCACCGCAAAAATTATGACGCCTATGAAAACGAAGATCAGAGTTGTGACAAGCGTTTCAAGCAGCTGGTCCATCTTCACGACCAGACCCAATGGAATCGATAGGTTCATCAGCATTTATTTTCCTCCGCGAAAACCCGTGTAGATAAATGGCACGCCCAGACGCGAGCGGCTGCCCGAGTTAGCGAGCTCCCAGCCAAACCACGCGGCCGCCGAATATGCGAGCAGCACGACCATTCCAAATACGAGATATAGTTTCTTTAGCATAAATACCTACGACAGGCCGTCAGCCGGCCTGCACTACTCCGAACTGCTGGTATTGAACATGCTGTCCTTCCAGCGGCGCGACTCGAATGAGAATTTCCTGAACAATCCGAGAACCGGAACGATCAACAGCACGATGAATGCACAAATGAAATTTACACCGCGGTTGACGTTCTGCTCCACCTTCAGCGATACCGGCATCGACTTTTGCCAATCCTGCCACGTTCCCTCGGCACGCAGCGTGTACTTTCCAGCCGGCAGCGACGATAGCGTCGCGTCCTGATCCTTCGATCCTTCGGTCCAGGCCCCGTCGCTATCGGATCCAAAATAGTATTCGATCGGGATGCTCACCGACTCGACCTCCTGACTTTGGTCGTTCACGAGATCGACGTCCAGCTCCGCGAATGAATTATTAACGGGAGCAGAGGCGCTGATACGGATGTTTCGGTTGGCTTTTATCTCGAACGGCTGACTGAAAACTATCTGCGGCGTGGTTGCATCCGTCATCGGCGGCAGATTCAACTCCTGAGACAGCACTGTGTTCGTG
>JBKKAS010000139.1:0-7865 GCA_046714595.1 Pyrinomonadaceae bacterium
CGGAAAACGACGCGATCATCACGGCACCGCATCAGACCGAGATCTTGGCGATCATGAAATAAGATTGCCAAAGAGCGCACAAAGAATTCCTTTAGCTGACTTTGTATTCTATGTGTGCTCTGTGGCTAAAATTGGTGAATGCTCAATTTTGCAATTGAAACCGCTCAACAAGCGGGACAGATCCTGCTCGAAAAGTTCGGTCGGAATATCACCGTCACGAAAAAGGGCGATATCAATCTCGTAACCGAAGCCGACCTCGCCTCCGAACATCACATCATCGAGCGGATCAAATCTTATTACCCGAAACATGCGATCTTAGCCGAAGAATCCGGCGAAGCTGTCGTCATCGGTGGCGACACGTCGTGGAAATGGATCATTGATCCGCTGGACGGTACGACGAATTACGCGCACGGGTATCCGTGTTTTTGCGTGACGCTGGCGCTCGAGCATGACGGCGATATCGTGATCGGCGTGACGTTCGATCCGACGCGGGATGAACTATTTGCTGCCGAACGTGGCCGCGGTGCGACACTGAACGGGAAACCGATCCGCGTGTCCGCGGCGGATAAGCTGGGCGACTCGCTGATAGTTACCGGGTTTCCGTACGACTTCAAACAGCGGCATAATTTCGCCCGGCACCTGACTGATTTTCTATTGAGTTCGCGTGGCGTGAGGCGTGATGGCTCGGCGGCGATCGACATGGCCTACGTTTCATGCGGCCGATTTGATGGATTTTGGGAGGAAGGTTTAAATCCCTGGGATGTCGCGGCCGGGAAACTTTTGATCGAGGAAGCCGGCGGTGTCGTGACGTATTACGACGGATCGAAATTCAGTATTTACAAACCGCCGATCTGCGCCAGTAACGGAATGATCCATTCACAGATGCTCGACGTTCTGGCGTAACAACCGTATCGGCGCTTACGGAACATATGCGCTCGGTACCGGTTTATCGGTGCCCGAGCCGAACCCCGCCGAGAGAAGTCCACCGGTCGATCGCAGAACGTACCAGTTCGTAAACGTTCCCGGACGATAGATGCCGACATCGGCTTTCCCATCGCCATCGTAATCCGCTACTACCGGAATGTCGCCCGGCACGCCCCATGACGCGCCTTGAAACGCAAATGTTCCGCTCAACAGGATATAAAAATCCGGTTGGTTCGGGTCGGCTGTGCCACGGAACACCGCTACATCGGTCCGTCCATCACCGTCAAAGTCGGCCGAGATCGGCTTATCGCTCGAGATGCCAAACGGAAACGCGAGGTACGAATCTGTGCTGCTTTGCCAGAAGTGCCACGTCCCGTCTGACGGACGATAGACCGAGAGATCACCCATTCCATCACCATCGTAATCGGCGAGCTGCGGCTGATCGCCGTTCGTACCGAAGTGCTGCGCGAAAAACTGGTTTCCAAGACTTCGCAGTTCGTACCAGACGCCGTCCGATGGACGCCAGACCGTAATGTCGGCGCGGCCGTCTCCGTCAAAATCGTTTGGTACCGGCAGATCGCCATCCAACCCGAACTGGATTATCGTCACGGTCGCCGTCGCCGAGTTGTAGATGTACCACACGCCCTGCGAAGGTCGGAATACCGCTACATCCGTGCGGTTGTCGCCGTCATAATCGGCGGGAGCGATCCTGTCCCCCGGTGAGCCGAAATATTGTTCCGAATAAGTATTGGTGCTGCTTAGCAGTCGGGCCCACAAACCTATTTGCGGTTTGAAGACAGCAAAGTCCGCCTTCCCGTCAGCGTCGAAATCAAATTGTGCGCGCGGGACTCTGGTGACGACAACGTCATTTCCGTCGCCGCCGATGTATGTGATCCGGAAAGCCGTGTTGAGCGGTCCGGCGAACACCGCTCCTTCGGGAGCGTTGAGGAATGAGCCGTTGATCGGATCGACGCCGTCATTGCGAAGGATCGTAAATGCATCTCCGATCGAAGGGCGGAACGCGTTCCACGGAAGAGGTGCAAGCCGGGCACCAGAAACGTTGACGGTACCCGTTACATTTAACTGATCGTGTCCCGTCATCCCGGGTGTCGTCCCGCCGATCTTGCAAAGATAATTCGTCCCTGCCGCGAGCATGAGGTTGCCGGTGTTGAGAATGCCGGTTGGGGACGTCAGCGTTCCGGCGCTGAGCGTGCCGGTCATGACGGTGACCGGGCCAAGCGTACCCGTTCCGCCGAGACCGCCATTCGGAGCCTCGATGATGGCGCTGCTGTTGGAGATGCTCGCGTCGATAACGAGAATTCCGTCGCCGACAAATATCGCACCGCTGTAGCCTGAAGCGGATGCGATCAGCGATGCTCCGCTGCCGACCTTGTTGATACCGCCCGAGCCGGATATCAAACCGATCCCGAAGCTTCCGGCTCCTTCGATCCTCCACGCAAAACTGCCGACCGACAGGATCGCGATCGTCGTCGTCGAGCCAGCGGCAGCGCTGAACGTTTGGGCGCCGTTCAATGTGATCGCCGTGTTTATCGCCTGTGTTCCGCCAGCAACAGTTAGTCCACCCGCGCCGAGCCGCAGCGGATTTCCGCCGATGGTATAGTTGCCGTCGATCGCGATCGAATTAAAATTTGTCAGAAAGAAAAAATTGTTGTTGGTCGAAAACTGCGTGGCCGTAGCTGGAAATACGAGATCGTCATTTGCCGCGGGAGCGACATCGCCAACCCAATTAGCCGCGGTCTGCCAGTTGGCGTCGGCACCGCCCCCGTCCCAAGTGCGGACAGCGGAAAAAGCGTTGATCGAGAACAAACCTAAGATAAAGGCGAGAATGAGGGTTTTCATGAGAAGCACGCGATCCTATTTTTTGACAACAATGTATCACAGCCAGGACTATTTCGATAAGGTTTTGGCTACCCGGAAGAAAAGCCATTTTCCATGCCAAACGGGCCTATGCTAACCTTTAGAGCTTACACACCGCCCGCGAAAACTATGTCATGGTTTCGTAGAGACAAACCGAAGATCGAAGATCAGGATCTTGACGAAGAACGAAAGGTCAAAACCGAAGGCATTTTTGTAAAATGCCCGGAATGCGACAACTCGCTTTACAAGCGTGAGCTTATTGAGTCGTACCAGGTCTGTCCGCACTGCGATTATCACTTTCGGTTTCCCGCCCGCGAGCGGCTCGACGCCATGTTCGACGACGGCGAGTACGAGAAGCTCGATGAGGAAGTGACCTCCGGCGATCCACTCGAATTCGTCGACACAAAACCGTATAAGGATCGGATTATCCAAGCCAAGGAGAGCTCGGGTTTGCCCGAAGCCATCGTCTCCGGAACCGGGCGCGTCGGCGGCCATCTCGTTTACGCTGGAGCGATGGACATGTCGTTCATCGGCGGCTCAATGGGATCCGCGGTGGGTGAAAAGATCACGCGCCTGATAGAGCGGGCTTTAGAGAATCAGGGAGCGGTTATTATCTTCTCGGCATCCGGCGGAGCTCGAATGCAGGAAGGCACTCTGAGCCTGATGCAGATGGGCAAAATATCCGCCGCTCTGGCGATGCTGCATGAGGCTCGCCTGCCGTTCATCTCGGTTCTTACCGATCCGACGACTGGCGGCGTCACCGCCAGCTTCGCGATGCTCGGCGATGTGATCGTCGCCGAACCGAAGGCGCTTATCGGCTTCGCCGGCCCGCGCGTTATCGAGCAGACCATCCGTCAAAAACTTCCGAAGGGATTTCAACGGAGCGAGTTTCTGCTCGAGCACGGAATGATCGACCTGGTCGTGGACCGCCGCGAACTTCGCTCGTGTTTCATACGGACGTTAGATTTCATGATGAATAAAACCGTACAGGGAGAAACTCGACAGTAATGGTGCGTGTCTACCGAGTTAGACCAGCACGCTCGATTACTGTCGCGTTTTTGCCCGTATAAATCTATGCTGAACAAGATCCTGAAAGAACTTTACGAACGCGACCTGAACAAGCTGCGCGACGAGATCGCACAGTTCACAGACGAGGCTGATCTCTGGAAGAAAAGCGAAGGGATCACAAATTCCGCTGGCAATCTCTGCCTGCATCTGTCGGGCAATCTGCAGCACTTTGTCGGCGGGGTTCTCGGTGGAAGCGGTTATGTGCGCGATCGCGATGCCGAGTTCTCGTCCGCCGGTGTTTCGAGAGCTGAGCTTCTGGACGACATCGACAGGACCCTCGGAGTTTTGAAGAGCACGTTTGAAAAGTTAAGCGATGAAGACCTGGCGAAGAAGTATCCGATCGAGGTCTTTGGCCACTCGATGACGACCGGTTATTTCCTCACTCATCTGGCCACCCATTTCAATTACCACCTTGGCCAGATCAACTATCAGCGACGGGTGATATCTAGAGCATGACGGGCCTGACCTTGTAGCCTTTCCGCCTGAGCAGCTTTATCACACCTTTTTTTCCGCCAAGATGGCCCGCCCCGACCGCTACAAACGTCGGTTTTTCTTTGAAGGCTACTTCCAGCTTTGGGATCCACGCGATATTACGGTCATCGAGCAATCGGGCTTGAAATTCTTTGTCTTTAGTCAGATGACTATTCGTTACTTTAAAGAGTTGCTCCGGATCGCGCAGCTTGTAGACCGCCATGAGCCGCTTAAGCTCGTCGATAGACTTTTGTGGATCACGAGCCATTTCATAAAGATCCTTTGCCTGCTTGTCGATCGGCTTACTGTCGATAACCTGGATCTGCGATGCTACGGTTTCCAGGCCGACGACCGGTTTCTTCTTCGCTACCGCTTTCTGCATCAGCGAAACATCGTAGGCGGTCGGTTTACAGCCAATGGCCTTCGGGCTGGTTAGCGCGATGACGGTGACGATCGACGGTTTGACCGTTTTTAAATTCTCGGCGGAGTAACCCAAAAGATTTTTCACCATCTCGTCGACCTTCGCGAATTGCTCGGGGGTTAGAAAATCTTTCAGCGTCTTTCCGTCGGGAATGATGATGGCTTTTCCCATCGACCCCATCTCGACTGCATCATCCATATCGATCTCCATCATCAATTGATCAGACTGGTCAAGGTACAAATCGAGACTTTCCAGCGCGACCATATCTCCGGGGCAGACGGCGTGAAACGTCCCGAAAATATACGACGGCTTTGCAATACCCTTACCGCTGACCTGATAAAGAAGGCTCGGCGCGTCAGCCCCGGTTTTAGTTTGCGCATTCGTTACAACCGCGCTTAGAGCCGCGAGGCCGAGACAAAAGAATGTGAGAACATTGATTCGCTTCATTTGTTTTAGTTGGCACCTTTTGTCGAATTAAAGGATGCCTTTGAATCTGAAATCTGAAATCTGAAATTTGAAATTTGAAATTTGAAGTTTGAAATCTAACCTTGAAATTTGAAACTTGAAATCTGAAATACACTTAAAACCTAAAACCGGTAGACTATCGCATTGCAGTGCATCCCGGCGCCGACAGAGGCCATCACTGCCAGATCGCCTTCGCGTATCCTGAACCCTTCCAGATTTCGCTTTCTGATCAGATCTAGCATTGTGGGGATGGTCGCAACCGATGTATTTCCTAAAAACTCGATCGTCGATGGGATCCTGCCGTCGAGCGTGTTCAACGGCACGCCGGACAACTCCGCTAAATTTGCCGCGACCGCGTCCAACATCTTCGCGTTCGCCTGGTGCAGCAGAAAGATATCGACATCAGGAACGCCTAGCCCCGCCTTGTCGAGAGCGCTTTTGATGACCTTCGGCACCCATTCGGTCGCATATTTGTAAACCGCACGGCCGTTCATATGGAAATAGCAGGAGCCTTCGATGCCGGGTTTGTTTGAAGGGCCGAGATAGATTATCCGATTGTCGTCGCCGGCGTGGGAGAACGTCGAATATGAAACGACGCCTTCGTCCTCGCCATCGAAACGCGAGACTACGCACGCACCGCAGCCGTCGGCAAGAATCATCGAATCGGCGTCGTGCGGGTCCAGCAGCTTTGACGCGACTTCGAGTCCCGTGACCAGAACGTGTTCCGCGTCCCCGGACTGGATCGCCTGATGTGCCTGGACGATCCCTTGCAGCCATCCCGGACAGCCGAACAAAATATCATAGGCAAAACAATCGTAGTTTGAGCAGTGCAGTTCATGCTTGAGTGATGCGGCAAGGTTCGGCACCGTGTGGAATGCGCCGGTTTCCGGGACCATATTTCCAGCATTATGCGCGACGATAATACCGGAGAGTTCGTTCACGTCCAGTTCCGCATCTTCGACAGCTAGACGCGACGCGACGGTCATCAGCTCGATCGAATCCTGACCGCCCGGAATATATCGCCGCTCTCTGATCCCGGTGATCGCTTCAAGCTTGGCGACGATCTCCGCACCGCTTTTTTGAATCGGGTTGCCATCGCGGCCGTAGAACTCGCTCGATTCAAAATGCGAATTCGGGACCACCATTTCGGGCAGAAGACTTCCGGTTCCTGTTATACGCGTTCGGCTGGCCATCATCGTGTTTTCAAACTTTACGCGCAAACATCAAAAAATCCAATATTGCGGTTGCCGCATGGGTCGCACTGACCAACAATGATATCAACCGTGAACTTTGATGAAGCAAAAACCTATCTCCTCTCGCTCGGCAACGAAGTGTCGGCGATGAAGCTGGGCCTGGAGAATATCCGGGCACTTCTGGATGCGCTCGGGAATCCACAACACAACTACCTGAAAGTTCAGGTGGCAGGAACGAACGGAAAAGGGTCGGTCTGTGCCTTTCTGGGTTCGATTTGCATGGCGGCCGGGATCAAGGCGGGCGTGTATACATCGCCGCATCTCGTATCCATTACCGAGCGAGTGAAGATCAACGGTGTCAATATCAGCGAGGACGTTTTCGCCACGCTGGCGACGCGTGTGTGCACAACGTCCGAACGACTTATCGAAAGCGGCGGGCTTGATAGTATTCCGACATTTTTCGAACAGATTACGGCCATCGCGCTACTCGCCTTCGCGGAAGCGAGAGTCGAACTCGCGATACTGGAGACCGGACTTGGCGGCCGGCTCGACGCGACGACCGCCGCGAACGCCGAGATCGCCGCGATCACCCGAATAGATCTCGATCATCAGGAATATCTTGGTGAGACTATCGAAGAGATCGCTGCGGAGAAGGCGGCGATAATCCATGAAGGGTCGCGCGTCGTTGTGGGAGAGCAGCAACAAGTATCGATGGACATTATCCTCGAACGATGTCGCGCTGCTGGAGTAACTGCGGTCCTCGCGACAACAGGCAGAAAACCGACCAGTAGGGAGCCTCTCGGTCTCGTCGGTCGACATCAGGCTGAGAATGCGAAGGTTGCGGTAGCGGTGGCAAAGGTTCTCCACGAACACTTACCAATCACCGACGAAGATATTCTCGCCGGTCTCGAGACCGCGACTCATCCCGGCCGGCTTGAACAGGTCGGCCAATTCCTGCTCGACGGCGCCCACAATGTCGGCGGTGCGCGTGCGTTGAGAGAATACCTCGACGAATTCGTTCAACAGCCGATCACGATGATCTTCGGATCGATGCAGGACAAGGACGTAAAAGGTATCCTGACCATCCTTTTTCCGAAGGCCGAGAAACTGATCCTCACGCGCCCCGACAACTCAAGGGCTCTCGGACCCGACGACCTTCTAAAAATCCTTTCGGTTGAACTGGATCGCGAACGAGTGTTCGTAACTCAGAACGCATCCGAGGCAATTGCGAAGGCCCACGAGATTTCGGGCGAAGATAGTTTGATAGTCGTCACCGGCTCGCTTTACCTCGTAGGCGAAGCAAAGAAACTTATGCAGCACTCAGCCCCGCCTCCTCGATCTGAAATTTGAAATGTGAAATTTGAATTTTCAGATTTCAAATTTAGAATTGAACCCATGCACAAATTAGTTTTGATCCGCCACGGCCAGAGCGAATGGAATAAAGA
>JBKKAS010000140.1:0-17798 GCA_046714595.1 Pyrinomonadaceae bacterium
ACGCCGCGGACAAAGACCTGTGCAAGCCGGCCGTTTTCCGAGTTCAATGCAATTCGTAAAATTTTGTAGCTGGGAAACGCCTCGGTAATTGCGGAGCCGATCAGATTAGCGCGTTCAAGTCGGGCCAACTCGATATTCCGACTTAACTCGCGAGCAGGGGTTCGTGGAATAAGCCGAATTGTTTCGGCCTGTGCGCCGGCGCCCGTGGCTAATTCCAGCAAAAGATCGCTTTCGTCCGGTGTGATCGATCGAACTCGAGAAATGCCGAATCCTGCGTCGTCGAAGACGCCGAAAAAGACTCTGCCCGATCTGCAGGTGATGTCGACCTCGGTCTTTCGGAGGGGAAACGTTCGACCGTTCGCGCGCACGAGAAGCCATTCGAAATACGCATCGAGGCGCATTCGAATCTCAATCGCCAGATCTTCCGCTTTTACCATTTGTAGGTCTGGTCGAAGAACCGCATCATTGCTCCCGACCAATCTGCATAGCCCTGCTCGGACGGATGAATACCATCGGCAAAAAATCCGTCGAAATTTACGTTCGCCGGCTGGTGATAATAAAAAACGCGTTCCATCGGACCGGTAAACTCCCTCACGTTCGCATCGTGAAGCTTGGATAGTTCCCACAGCAGGAATTTGATCGGATGCGGTATCGCCGGAGAGTACTTGATCATCGGACAATTCGTGATAAAAACGGTCGCGTCCGCATTTCTCTCGCGCAAGATCCGAAGCAGCCGCGTCATATCGCGGCGCCATTTGCGCGGGCTGCTAAGTTTCATGACGTCGTTGCCGCCGAGGCCGACAAGGACATAATCAAACTTGTCGTCGGGAATAAGAGGGACCAGCTCGTCGATCGTGCGCTTTGCCGTGACCCCGTTCTTTCCGACAACGGTCCAGTGAACCGACTTGCCGATGCGATCGCTCAGTGCTTCAGCGAACTTCCCGGCGAGAGCCAGGTCGTGAGTTCGTGCACCGAGGCCTGCAACCGTCGATTCGCCGATCACGAGAAGCGTCGCGGAAGAATCGCCGTTTCCGGCAATCCCCCTTTTCTCGCCGCCCGGCTCGGGCAATAAACCGACCTTTCGCCGCGTATATCGTCCCTGCAAATAAAGCAGCGGAGCGACCGGCAAGATCACCGCGGCAGCCGTTAAATAAATTGTTTGCCACTTAACCAGACTCATCGCGTTCGATCGGGTGCCGGGACCGTATGTTAAACTTCGAGTACTCGAATGTTTTTGTCAAATCCGGTCAAAATTTTTTGCACAACCTTGTGTTTCTCGCTCTTTTTTTCCGGATGCAGCTGGTGGCGTGAAGCTGAAGATCCGGTCGCCGCGACCCCGACCCCCGCGAACGAATTTCCCTTCACGACGCGAGAGCCAGAAGTTTTTCAGGCAGGGATCGTCGTCCGCGTTGGCGATAAGGAGCGACGACTGTTCGTTGCACGATCGGGCAACAAGCGGCGAATCGATTATGACATCGGAACTGACGATCATCGCGCGGTGCTGGTAACGGACTCCGAGTATCTTCTGTATTTTCTGCGGCGCGTCTTTGTAGAAAATCCTCGTGTAGACCCGTCCGCCTCAGGTGCAGCCGGCGGTGAGCCGACGATGTCACACCTTTTGCACGCGCGCGACTACTCGGAATTTGAAGAGATCGGTCGTGACGGATCGGTGGTGCAGTTCCGCGCCCGGATAAATGAAAGTAACGCTTCCGAGGCCCTTATCTTTTTCGATGAGAGTGTGGGGCTACCGGTTAGACAGGAATTCTACAGCGTTGACGGCGAAAAGAAATCGTTGCAGTACTCGTTCGAGCTTCAGGATTTTCGGCGGGAAGCTGAAGCCGGGCTATTTGAAATTCCACCGAACTTCAGACGCGAAAGTGCGCGTCAAAAGCGGTCGCGATAGTTAGAAGAAAGGCAAAAGATAACAATCACGAAATGATCACCGAAGACAGAAAACAGTTCGCGGCGTCCGTCCTGCACTCACTTCCGTTTGCGAAGCTCATCGGTATGCAGCTTGTCGACATCCGCCCGAACGAAGCAGTGATAAAGATCGAAATGCGCGACGACCTTAGTCAGCCGAGCGGAGTCTTGCACGGTGGTGTGACCGCGGCGATGATCGACACGGCGATGGCGTTCGCTGTTCGCACACATCTGGCGGATGATGAGTTTACGGCGACGATCGACCTGACCGTCCACTATCTGCGTCCGCACACGTCAGGAACGGTGATCTGTACCGCCCGGGTCGTCCGCGCCGGAACACGGATCTTCACCGTTTCCGCCGACGTCGAGAATGAAGAGGGAAAATTGATCGCGACCGGATTGTCGACTTATACGCGGATAGAACGTGAATCGTGAATAGTGAAATAGTGAATGGTGGCGGAAATAGGCGAACTGTGACGCATTGCCTGCCGGCCGACCATGGCGATTCACGATTCACTATTAACGATTTACGATTCACGATTCACGATTCACGATTCACGATTCACGAACGAATGGAACAGCTTCGAAAATTTTTACGCTACCTCACGCCTTACAAGTGGCAGATGATGGCCGGGATATTCTTCATCCTGGTTTCGTTGATGTTCGGTTTGCTCGTCCCATACTTTGTCGGGCGGGCGATCGACGATCTCGCGGCTGGTGTTACCTGGGAAAAGGTCATTTATTATCCGCTGGTTATTCTGGCGGTTAATTTTGGAAGCGGCATATTTCTTTTTCTCCAGCGCCGTTTTCTGATCAATGCATCGCGTCACATCGAGTTCGACATGCGGCAGGACTTTTACGCCTCGCTTGTCGATCAGCCACTCGAATACTTTCAACGAACGCGCGTCGGCGACCTGATGGCACGCGCGACGAACGACCTGGCAGCAATACGTCAGATCGTGGGGCCGATGATCCTATATAGTTTTCAGGCAATATTCGCGCTGGCGATCGTGCTGCCGATCCTGCTCAATATCTCTGTAAAACTGACGCTGCTGATCCTAATTCCGATGCCGCTTGTGTCGCTAACGGTAAAAATCCTGGGCGAGCAGATCCATAAACGGTTTGAAAAAATACAGGAATTCTTCTCTGACATAACGGCACGCACACAAGAAAATCTGACCGGCGTTCGTGTCGTGCGTGCCTACGCTCAAGAGGATTCCGAGATCGAACAGTTCCAGGTACTCAACCGCGAATACGCCTCACGAAATCTACAGCTCGTGAAATTTGCGGCGGCGATGCGGCCGCTGCTCTTCTTTTTTATCGGGCTCGGTTTTGTCATTATCGTCGCGGTGGGTGTGCCCATGGCTGTGGCGGGCGAGATCACGGCGGGCGACTTCACATCATTCATTCTCTACTTGCAGCGCATGATCTGGTACCTCATCGCACTCGGCTACGTCGTTAACCTTTATCAACGCGGCACGGCATCGCTAAAACGTTTCAACGCCATCCTTGAAGCAGAGCCGTCAATAAAAGACGCTCCCGAGGCGCGCGAGCAGCCGAAGATAAAAGGAGCGATCGAGTTCAGGAACTTGAGTTTTAGTTATGAGGGCACCACCCCGCGGCTGAAGCCGCACCCCTCCTTAGACAAGGAGGGGAATCAGACGGAACTCCCCTCCTTGTCTAAGGAGGGGTGGCCGAGCGATAGCGAGGCCGGGGTGGTGACGAATGAAAGCGCGAGATCCGACGTGGCAGGTAAGCCAGTCCTCGAAGGCATCAATCTGCAGATCGAGGCGGGCAAAACTGTTGCCTTTGTCGGAAAGACCGGCAGCGGCAAGTCGACGCTCGTTAGCTTGGTTCCCCGCCTGCTCGACGCGCCCGCCGGGACCGTGTTGATCGACGGTATTCCCGTTCGCCATTTTCCGATCGAACAGCTTCGACAATCGATCGGCTTTGTTCCGCAGGAAACATTTTTGTTCAGTGATACGCTTGCCGAGAACATCGCGATGGGCATATCGAGTCCCGTGTCTCAAGTCCCTGGTCCCAGGTCATCGGAGCATGCGATGGGACTAGAGACCAGGGACTTGGGACACCGCGTAGCGGCGGCGGCCGAGGTTGCGGGGCTCGCGTCCGACATCAAAGACTTCCCCGGCAAGTACGAGCAGCTCGTCGGCGAGCGCGGTATCACGCTTTCCGGCGGACAAAAACAGCGCACCGCGATCGCTCGAGCGGTGATGCGCGATCCGCGTATCTTGATCCTTGACGACTCGCTCTCGGCCGTCGACACGTACACCGAAGAAAAAATACTTCACAATCTCCGCGACGTGCGCCAAGATCGCACCACGCTGATCGTTTCGCACAGAGTGTCGACGATCCGCGATGCCGATCTGATCTGTGTGCTCGACGCCGGGAGTATCATTGAACGTGGCACGCATGACGAATTGATCGCTCTCGACGGCGAATACGCCGAACTTTACGAGCGGCAGCTGTTAGAAGAAGAACTTGAGGCGACGGATTAGAAACATATGAAGCAAGTATCAGATATCAAGGTCAAGTACGAAACGCTTGTTATTATTTGGGGGGCTCTGCTTTCATCGCAGATTTTGTTTCTCCTGTTGATATTCATCCTCAAACCGGAGCTGTTTGCATTTGATTTCTCGCTGCCGTTTTTAGGCGGGCAGCCGCTGGTCGTTCTCGTTTTTGCAGCAGCGGCGGTTACTCTTTTTATCCTCTCATTCGTCCTTCGCAACCAACATATCCGCAGATCGGTCGTCGACCAGGACGCAGGTTGCGTACAGACCGGACTCGTTCTCGGATGCGCGCTCAGCGAAATAAGCTCTCTGCTCGGAGTTGTGCTGGCATTCGTCTTCGACTACTCGTATTTCTATCTTTGGATCGCCATCGGGATCCTTGGTGTACTCCTCCATTTCCCCCGTCGCGATAGCCTTCTTGCTGCCAGCTACAAGAGTTTTGGTAATTCGGCGTGACTCGCACGCGCTATTGAAAAAGGCCGTCTCGATATCTCGAAACGGCGCTTTTCATATTAAGTTGTAAAATTACTATTTTCCTAAACCACCGATGGAAACCGTCCGTCGGCCGAAGCGTCTTGCTTCCGAGCAGCTCGCTACCCAGATATCGATCTTCTTGCCTTTGATCTTGCCACCCGTATCAGAAACTAAGTACTGACCGCTGTAGCCGCCGGCATTGACGTTAACTCTTGAACCAAGCCGAAGAACTCTCGGGTCCGCTGCAATAATGCCGCGTCGAACACCGTGTCCCATGGCTGTTCTGCCTTTCAAACAATATGCCGTGGCTATAAAAGAACCCTTACTCGCCGCGGCGGAACCGGCTGCTGCCGTAGCTGCCTTCCGTTCTGAAACCGTCTTCTTAACTAATTTCTTATCGTCTGTAACTAAATTCGAACTTTCAATACTATTATTCAATTTTAACTGCGAATCGCGTTCTAAATTGAGAGCGGTTTCTGGCCTGGCTTGAGCATAGATAAACACTACGAACAGTCCCATCAGCGACAGAATGACGCCTCCTTTAACGAGATTTTTCATTCAATATTCTCCTGTCAATTTTTCGTTTCCCAAATATAAAAAACAGCCAAAGAAGCCCTTGTTCCTTTTCAGTAGCAATTTGTTTTTGGTATTTCTTTAGGAAACTAAAACAGCGGCCCATTCCGCCTGTTTTCAACCGATCGCGATTGAAACGTAATATGATACTAACATTCTGGATGCCTACTGTCTACTTTCGGAAAACCGCAACCCCTTATGTTATATGCCATTGCTGTTTTATGGCGGTTTTTGTTGTGTGAAATTAACGCCTTTCTGCTAGACTTCTACTGCTCTTGAGCAAGGGCACTCCAGCTTAAAATCAAGAATCTAACCGGGATTGAAAAGAGGATAATCGTATGCAGGATCGCCGCCAGGGATCGAGACATGTTGTCTCGTTTCCCATTCGCGTAAAATGGAAGAACGAGGAGGGCAACGTCGTTGTAGAAGAGGGCTTGACCGAGAATGTCGGCTTGAACGGTGCGCTCGTTTATCTTCCGCGCAAACTGCCAACGGTAGGAGCAAAAGTAGATCTAACGGTGACTGAGAATACGAAGGATGAAGTAACGGTGGGTGCCCAGGTGATCCGCCTCGAAAGAAACGCCGCCCATCCGCAGGTCGCGCTCACACTCACGGACGGGATGCGCACCTGGAAAAAGAAAGTTTGGGACCTCGCCGCCGAAACCGTTGCCGGGCACAAACCGGACGACCTCGACGATTGGTAAACTTCTAATGAAAATTCTTGTTCTCGGAGCCGGCCGTATGGGATATGGGGCGGCTTTTGATTTGGTTCATAATTCGCCTGACGTCACGGCCGTGACCGTCGCCGATTTCGACTTAAAGAAGGCCGAGGAAGCTGCCTCAAAGGTCGGCACGCCGCGCATCCACGCACGGCAGATCGATGCCTCGAACTACACAGATGTCGTCGCTCTTATGAATGGACACGATTCAGTGATCTCCTGCGTCAACTACTGGTACAACGAATCGCTTTCACGCGCCGCGATCGAGACTCGCACAAATTTCTGCGATCTCGGCGGGAACAATTATGTTGTCGATTCCCAATTAGCGCTCGACGTGGAAGCGCGCACGGCCGCTATCAACATTATCCCTGACTGCGGCCTCGCCCCCGGGATGGTTTCCATTCTCGCGATGCACGGCGCGGCAAAATTCGACGAGGTTGAGGAGATCCACATACGCGTTGGCGGTCTGCCGCAGGATCCGCAGCCGCCGCTTAATTACCAGTTGGTTTTCTCAGTCGAAGGTTTGATCAATGAGTATGTCGAGGTGGCGCGGGTCATTCGTGATGGAAAGATCACCGAGATCGAATCAATGACTGAGGTCGAGAGTCTTTCGTTCGACGGATTCCCCCCGCTCGAAGCGTTCCAGACATCCGGGGGAACTTCGACGCTGCCCGACACCTTTACCGGCAAGATTCGGGAGCTCGACTACAAGACCATCCGCTATGCCGGCCATTGTGAAAAGTTCAGGACGATGATCGATCTCGGCCTATGTTCGAGCGACGAGATGATTGTCGATCATGCGAAGGTCACGCCGCGAAAGGTCTTCGGCGAGTTGTTGCAAAAGCATTTGCCGGCCGACGGTCCGGACTACGTTCTCGTGCGTTTGGATTTTGTCGGTAAGAAAGCTGGGAGTACAGAGCGCTTACGTTATGACATCGTCGACAAGCAGGACGAAGTGACGGGTCTCTCCTCGATGATGCGGACGACGGCGTTTCCGGCTTCGATCATCGCCCAGATGATGGCGCGGGGTGATGTGCTGATGCGCGGCGCGACTCCGCAGGAAAAATCGATAGATCCCGATAAGTTTGTGTCAGAACTCGAACGGCGAAACATCAGTATTAGTGTTTCCTGATTCCGCCTTCATTGGTTGCGGCAAACAAAAAAAAAGGCTTCTCGTTTCCGAGAAGCCGTTGTAGATATAAATCCGAATACTTTTTACACGCCGATTAGACGCGGATTGGCCTTTTTCTTTAATAGCTTTCGCAATTTCAGACGAGCTTTGTGAAGCTGCGATTTTGACGTACCAACCGAACAGCCAAGGATCCTCGCTACTTCTTCGTGCTCAAAGCCTTCAACGTCGTGAAGGACGAACACATTCTTATAACCGTTCGGCAGTTGATCGATCGCACTTTCCAACGCGATCTTGTCGACGATCGGCATCTTAAACGGATTCTGAGTTCCGGGTACAGTCTGTTCCGGCGTCTCGCCCTCTTCGGTTGTCTTTTCGAACTTCACGTTCCGCTTGCGAAAGTGCATAAGAACCTGGTTCACCGTCAGCCGGTGGAGCCAGGTTGTAAAAGCGGAGTCGCCGCGGAAGCTTCCGATCTTACGATAAAGCTGAATAAATACGTCCTGTGTAAGATCTTCCGCCTCAAAGGCATTCTGAAGCATTCGCAGGCAGATCGAGTACACCCTTCGATGATGTCTCTGATAGACCTCTTCGAACGCCACCATATCGCCCTGCGAGGCAGCTTGCGTTAACTCAAAATCGCTGACCGTCCGTGCGTTGGATAAGGTTTTATCGGGTTTTCCGGCCTTGGCTTTTGCCGCCTCTGTCGCTTTTTGAAGCACGGGATAATCAAATGTTTCAGTGGTCATTTCGTAAGTTCGCACTCGCCAGATAGCGAATCAATCAGCGTGCCAAACGCGAACTGCGTCGTTTAACTCACGAAATTTGTTGGAATTTGTTCCCTTATTGCTGGCATACCTTCTTATTCGCCTAACATCCAAGCTGAGATTCGCACGCGAAAGCGTATAAGAAATGTGTCAATTGCTACATCACTTTCAAGCTGTACGGATGCGTTACAAATTGGTTCAGAACGGTGGGAAATGCTAGTATTTTAGTCCGATCTAACCGCCGATATTCCATGAAGCGTCTTCGTTACAAACTGAATTTTCTGGCCGTGATCCTTGTCGCATCGATATTCGTTGTCGGCGGTTTGGCGTCGGTATATGGCCAGCAGGGTACGGTCAAGAGCCAGGAAGTCTCTGAAATAGACGGGCGACCGGTTCTGCTTAGACATCTTCCCGATTACGATCGCGTGCAAGACGGGGCAGTGTTTGCGACCGATAAAACGACGCTTCAAAACGCACTCGGTAATCGTCCGGTTCTCGAGCTGCTGGACATTTCGGGTGGGACAGAAGCCGTGACCGCGGCATACCCCCACGGACGCTTGGTCATTGTCGAATTTACAAATCCACAATCCTCAGCCGATGCGGATGCGAAGATCCAGGAATATCTAACCACTAACCCACAGTCCCAGATTACCTACCGCCGGATCGGCAACTATAACGCATTCGTTTTCGACGCTTCTGACGCTGTCGCGGCAAACTCTCTCCTCGATCAGGTGAAATACGAAAAGACCGTCCAGTGGCTGGGTGAGGATCCGTTTTTGATGAGAAGGCTGGAGCGCTATATGATGGCGACCTCAAGGGATGTTGCAATCTCGACGGTCCTCGCCATAGTCATCGTGATCGGCACCGCGGTCCTGGCGGGCATCGCCGCCGGTTTTATCTTCTTCGGCATTCGCGAGCAGCGACGCGCCGGCCGGGAGGCTTTCTCGGACGCCGGTGGATTGATTAGGCTAAATCTGGATGGCCTGACGACTGAGGTCGAATCCAAATAGAAGTCAGGGGAGGCACGATATCAGCCGATCGATGTCACTGCGATCGTTATAGAAATGGGGCGCGATCCGAAGACGGTCACCGCGCGGACTCACGATTATCTTTTCTTCGTCAAGACGCTTCGCGATGTCGCTTGACGTCATTCCGCTCCGGTGCCGGATGCAGACGATCGGCGATTTTTCGCCCGGCGCACGCGAGCTCACGATCTCATAATCTTTCCCGGCCAGCAGCTCGCACAAATAATCTGACAATTCGTCAAGGTAAGATTCGATACGGTCGAGGCCGGTCTCGGACAAAAGCTTTGCGCTCTGTTCCAAACCGTAGAAGAGCGACGAACACCCCGTTCCGCTTTCCCAAGCGAGCGCGTTCGGCTTGAACGCCTGCTCGCGATCCTCGAAGTCCCACGGCGTCTCAACGCTGATCCAGCCCACGAAAGCAGGATCAATGCGGTCACGTGCACGATCCGAGACATACAGGATACCGCAGCCCTCAGGAGCGCAAAGCCACTTGTGACTGGCACCCGACGCGATATCCACATGCGAGGCCGGGAGATCGAATCCGCGCGCGCCGAGCGCCTGTATGATATCAACGGCGAATAGGGCACCCACCGCTCGGGCAGCTTCCCCGATGCGCATCAGGTCGGCCGCAAACCCCGAAGCATACTGAACGGCGCTTATCGCGACGAGCTTTGTGTTTGAATCGATCATCGAATGAAGTTCGTCGAGGTCGATCCGCCCACCGTGTTCACGTGCAAGCCGAAGCTCTACACCGAACCGGTCTCGGACCCTTCGCCACGGATAAAAGTTCGCCGGAAATTCATTCTCAAAGCTCACGATGTTATCGCCCGGTTCCCAATCCAGGCCCGCAGCAACCGCGGCGAACCCGTCCGAAGTGTTTCGCATAAACGCGATCTGCTCGGGTGCGACGTTCAGCATTGCAGCGACCAGATCTCTTGCTCGATTCTTAGTGGCGATCCACTCCGTGTAATGGGCTGACCCGTGCGAGGCGACGTCATTCAATTGGGATTGCACCGCCGCGACTGCAGTTGTCGGTATCGGCGATATAGCCGCGCTATTGAGATAGGTGTAAGTTTCGAGTGCCGGGAAGAGTCGGCGTATCTGATCGTTCATCGTTAATAATCTTTGACAAAGCCGTCTTTCACGGCTAATTTCTAACTTGGCTCGGTGTGGCCAACGGGCCCGCATTCAAGTTCATCGAATAAGCCGATTATGTTTGATTTCCGAAGGAAAAACCAATTCGAGTTCGGATCCGTCTCACCTGACGACGACCGCGACATCGAGGTCGTTCAGCTTCGCCGTGAGTCGCGTCAAGGCATCTGGACGGAAAGTCTTCGGCTGGTTCGCGACATATTCCTCATCATCATCGTTTTCATTTTGTTCGGCGTATTCGCGGTTCAGCCGGTAGTGGTCGAGGGGACATCGATGCTGCCCCAGCTTAACGACGGCGAGCGCCTGCTGGTCAACAAGCTGGTTTATTACAAGATCCAGAGTGTCAGCTGGGGACACCTTGAACGCGGCGACATCGTTGTTTTCTGGTTTCCGAAAGAGCCGGATAAGAGTTACGTCAAGCGTATCATCGGTCTTCCCGGTGAGATGGTCGAGGTAAGAAACGGAAAGGTCGTCATTGATGGCCAGGACCTGAACGAGGATTATCTCGACATCGAACACAACCAGTCGCTTCCGACTTTTCCGGCGAAGCGTGTCGACGATCATCACTACTTTGTGATGGGCGACAATCGCGACAACTCTTCCGACTCACGTTACTGGGGTTTGGTGCCGGAGAAATACATTTACGGCAAGGCGTTCTTCCGATACTGGAAGCCGTCGAACATGGGCTTTCTCGAACACGGCGAGTACGACATAAACGAAGTGCAGAAGATTAATGACATCCGCGCGGATCAGGAGTAGATTCTACCGCCGAGACGCAGAGACGCCGGGGAAGAAAAATTTGGCGATGATGTTCGTTGATTACGAGTACTGAATTGTTCCGATCGATGCAAGACCCGGTAGTTACGATCTTATTCTCGGCGTCTCTGCGTCTCGGCGGTGAAAAATCATGACTAGGGCGATATTGGTTCTTGAAGACGGACGCACCTTTAACGGTGCGTGTTTTGGCGCCGAGGGCGAGACGTTCGGCGAGATGGTATTCAACACCTCGATGACGGGCTATCAGGAGATCCTGACTGATCCGAGCTACGCCGGTCAGATCGTGTGCATGACCTATCCGCTGATCGGCAATTACGGCGTGAATGAAACGGATGTCGAATCGCGTCGCCCATGGGCCGAAGGATTTGTCGTTCGCGAGGCAAGCCGCATCGCCTCGAATTGGCGCTCGACCGAGAGTCTCGATGCTTATCTCCAACGAAACAACATCGTCGGCATCGAGCATATAGACACCCGCGCGCTGGTCCGTCACATCCGCGATAAAGGTGCGATGCGCGCAGGGATCTCGACAGTTGAGACAGATCCTCAACTTTTTCTGAACAAAATTCTCGCGTCGCCCGAGATGGCGAATCGCGAACTCGCAAGCGCCGTTACCGCCGAACAGAGTTATGTCTATCAGCAGAAATCCGAAATCCGAAATCCCAAATCGAAAGGTTTCACATCGTTGCGTACGACTTCGGTGTCAAGACAAACTCGCTTCGTGAATTCTCGAAATTCGGCTGTCGTGTGACGGTGGTCCCTGCAGAGACGTCGGCAAACGATGTGCTCGCATTAAAGCCTGACGGTATTTTTCTATCCAACGGTCCCGGCGATCCGGCTTCGATGAAGAGCGTGATCGAAGAGATCAAGAAGCTCGCGGAAACTCAGACGCCGATGTTCGGTATCTGTTTAGGTCATCAACTCATCGGCTCCGCGTTCGGAGGCGAGACCTACAAGCTCAAGTTCGGTCATCGCGGCGGCAATCAGCCGATAAAGGATCTGACGACCGGAAAGATCGAGATCACCTCGCACAATCACGGCTTCGCGGTTGACGCCGATTCGCTGCCGGCCGAGGTCGAGGTGACGCATGTAAATCTTAACGACAACACCGTTGCCGGGTTAAGACATAAAACTTTGCCGGTATTCTCCGTCCAATACCATCCGGAATCGGCTCCCGGTCCACATGATTCTGAGTATTTGTTTGAAAGGTTTGTTGAGTTGATGGAGAAGGTTTAGCTCGCGTAGCGAGCGACAGCATAAAGCCCCCGGCGTAAGCCGGGGGTTAATGCCCGACACAAAACAAGCCCGCGTATGCGGGCGGCAGATCGGATGAGAGACCATCCCATTCTGTCGCCCGCATACGCGGGCTTGTTGTCCTTTTGCGTCGCTAACCCCGGGCTACGCCCGGGGCTTTATGCTGCCGATCGCTACGCGAGCTACTGACCGATCCCGAAAATATAGGGAGCGATGACCAAAGACACGATCGACATCAGCTTGATAAGAATGTTCATCGACGGGCCTGACGTGTCCTTGAAGGGATCACCGACTGTATCGCCGGTCACGGATGCCTTGTGCGCTTCCGATCCTTTGTAGACCATCTCGCCGTTGATCATCACGCCTTTCTCAAATGATTTTTTTGCGTTGTCCCAGGCACCGCCCGCATTCGACTGAAAGATCCCCATCAACACCCCTGAGACGGTAACGCCCGCGAGCAATCCGCCTAAAACTTCAGGACCGAATGTAAAGCCAACGAGCACCGGAGTAACTAAGGCAATTGCGCCCGGCAGCATCATTTCGCGTAGAGATGCTTTGGTAGAAATGGCCACGCATTTCTCGTATTCCGGTTTCGCCTTGTACTCCATGATCCCCGGAATCTCGCGGAACTGGCGCCTGACTTCGTTCACCATGTCCATCGCGGCTTTACCTACCGCCTGGATACACAACGCCGAGAAAATAAACGGGATCATTCCGCCGACGAATAACCCGGCGAGCACATTCGCTTTGTAGATATCGATTCTGTCGATACCGGCCATTCCGACAAATGCAGCAAAGAGCGCCAGTGCGGTTAAAGCGGCCGACGCAATGGCGAAACCTTTTCCCGTTGCCGCCGTGGTGTTACCTACTGCATCCAGATTATCCGTGCGTTCACGCACCTCAGGAGGCAACTGACTCATCTCCGCGATACCGCCCGCGTTATCCGCGATCGGCCCGAACGCGTCGATCGCTAACTGCATCGCAGTTGTCGCCATCATGCCGGCCGCGGCGATCGCCACGCCGTACAACCCGGCGAAATAATACGAAGCCATGATGCCGCCCGCCAGCGTTAGGATCGGGATGACGGTTGATTTCATACCGACCGCTAAACCGCCAATGATGTTGGTCGCGTGTCCGGTCGATGATTGCCGAACGATCGAGAGTACCGGCGGCTTGCCCATGGCCGTGAAATACTCGGTAACGAAGCTCATGATCGCGCCGACAATTGTTCCCACAACGATCGCCATGAAAACGCCATTTTTAGTGAATGTAGTTGTACGCGATGTGATCGGGCCATCGGGCAGCAGCCACATCACCACAAAGTAGGAAGCGACGACGGTCAATAACATCGACGCCCAGTTTCCCAGGTTCAGCGCACGCTGGACGCTCGCTTTATCGTCTTTGATCGTGACGAAGAAGGTTCCGATGATGGAGAAAACAATTCACAACCCGCAGATCACCATCGGCAAAAGAATGGGCGACATTCCGCCAAAGGCATCCGTCACCCTGATCTCCTGACCCAACACCATTGTCGCGAGAATAGTTGCGACGTATGAACCAAAAAGGTCCGCTCCCATACCGGCAACGTCGCCTACGTTGTCACCCACGTTATCGGCGATCGTCGCAGGATTACGCACATCGTCTTCAGGAATTCCCGCTTCTACTTTGCCAACCAGATCGGCTCCGACGTCGGCCGCCTTTGTATAGATACCGCCGCCTACACGCGAAAACAATGCGATCGATTCGGCACCCAACGAGAAACCCGTCAATACTTCGATCGCCGTTTTAACCTGGTTCGCGCCCAGATCTGCAAACATGGCCAGGAAAGCAATGAACAAACCTCCCAGACCTAAAACCGCCAAGCCCGCGACACCGAGTCCCATTACGGTTCCCCCGGTGAAAGATACCTTAAGGGCTTGCTTCAAACTGGTTCGCGCAGCTTGTGTTGTACGGACGTTTGCTTTGGTCGCGACTTTCATGCCGATGTAACCAGCGGTCGCTGAAAACACAGCTCCGACGATAAACGCGATCGCTATGATCCAGCTCGAGTGGATTTCGCGGCCATTCACTTCGTGGATCGTGCCCGAATAGGCTAATAGTGCTGCGGTGAATAATACGAATATGCTGAGGACCTTCCATTCTGCCTTCAGAAATGCCATTGCTCCGTCGGCAATGTATCCGGCAAGTTCCTGCATCTTCGCGTCTCCGGCGTCCTGCTTACCTACCCACGAGGACTTAAATGCCATTACTATGAGCCCGAATATCCCTAAAGCGGGCGCCAAATAAATCACGTAATCGTTCATATTGTTCTATACTTTGCTTCCGCTCAATTCTCGGAAGCGCATTAATTACTTCCCTAAATCCGGTTCGAATATCCAAAGTTATTGATTATCAAATACTGGCAACTATTTAACAAATAGGCCGGGCAAAATATGGAGCGCCTCTTTTCAGTACCCCTGCGGTAGCGGGTGGGTACTCGCGAAACCTACAGCCATCGATCTGCAAATACCCCGGTCGCTACCGCTCCCGGTTCTGACTTCTGCGGTAAAATATTTTCGTGAAAAGCATCACCGTCAAATCGAGTGTGCGGGAGGAGATGATAGACGTCACCGCCGATGTCGAGAAGTGCATACCGAAAAGCGGCGAGGGCATTTGCGTCCTGTTCACGCAGCACACGACGTGCGGGCTGACGATAAACGAGAACGCTGATCCCGATGTAAAGTCTGACATGCTCGGATTTCTCCAGCGTCTTATCCCGCAATACGAGCCGAACTTCAAACACTTCGAACACAATTCCGACGCACATATAAAATCATCTTTAGTAGGCCCTAGCGCGACCGTTCCGTTCGAGAAGGGAAAACTATTGCTCGGCCGCTGGCAGGGGATTTATCTTTGTGAATTCGACGGGCCGCGTGAGAGGAAGGTGATTGTGAAAGTGACGAGTGACGATGACGAGTGACGAGTGACGAGTGACGAGTTAGAAACGATCACTCGTCCCTTGCCACTTGTCACTTGTCCCTTCAAAAACATATGACACCCGGATATTCAGGAAAGCCCCTATCAAAGAAGCTTGGGATAACGCCTGGGATGATCGTCGTTACCGTCGACGCGCCTGACAACTATTCCGATCTGTTAATGCACGTTCCAGAGGATGTGATGATCATCGGCTCCGACGCCCGATCTTCCGCGAGGGCGAAGACCTCAAGCCAACCGGTTGATCTCATCCATTTCTTCACAAACAGCCGTGACGATCTTTTTCGCGGCCTCGCGGAATACATGCGACTTATCAAACAGGACGGCACGATCTGGGTGTCGTGGTACAAGAGGTCGGCGAAGCTTCCGACCGAAATAACCGAGGACACTGTGCGGGAAGCGGCTCTTCCGCTCGGGCTGGTCGACGTAAAAGTGTGCGCGGTCGACGAAAAATGGTCCGGCCTGAAGTTGGTCATCCGTAAGGAAAATAGGAGTTAGTCTGTCGGGTCTGTCGGGTCTGTCGGGTCTATCGAGTTTGGCGAGTCTGTCGAGTCGATCGAGTCTGTCGAGTCAGTTGGTACTGTCTAGACGGACTACTTGTTAGTCACGAGAGACTCAAAACCCTCGCGAGACCCGATAGACTCGATAGACTCACCCAAATCGAGTATAATTTCGGCACGCAATCCAAAGGAGTTTTCTTATGCCTACCGTTGATCCGAGAATTGACGCTTACATCGAGAAGTCCGCCGAATTCGCAAAACCGATACTGATCCATATCCGAAAGCTGGTTCACCGGGCGTGCCCTGAAATTCAGGAGACGATGAAATGGAGCTTTCCGCATTTCGATTACAAGGGAACCGTCTGCAGCATGGCTTCGTTCAAGCAGCATTGCGCGTTCGGTTTCTGGAAACAATCGCTTATGGAACAAGATGCGTTTCCGGCCGAGAAGACGGCGATGGGAAGTTTCGGGCGAGTCACATCCGTCAAAGACCTGCCGCCGGATAAAGTGACGATCGGACTGATCCATCAGGCAGTTGAGCTGAACGAAAAGGGCGTAAAGGTCGCTAAGAAGCCCGTCGATAAGAAAGAGTTGATTGTCCCAAAAGAGCTGACGGTCGCACTTTCAAAAAACAAAGCCGCCAAGGCGACGTTCGACAAATTCAGTCCCAGCCACAAGAGGGAATACGTCGCGTGGATCGAAGAAGCAAAGACCGAGCCGACCCGAAACAAGCGTCTCGCGACGACCGTTGAATGGCTGACCGAAGGTAAGAGCAAGAATTGGAAATACGAAAAATGTTAAGGAGACGATTATGCTGGGAGTACAACCTTATATAGCGTTCAAGGGAAATTGTGAAGAAGCGATCGATTTCTACAAGGACCGTCTCGGAGCCGAGGTGATCTTTATGCAGCGATACGGCGAGTCGCCGATGGCCGGAAAGGGTCCCGACGACAAGATAATGCACACGAGTATCAAGATCGGTGACTCGGTAGTGATGGCCTGCGACAATGTCTTTGAGGATCAAAACCCAACGACGGTCGGCAGCAACATTTCCCTCGCTATCGGATCGAACGATCCCGCCGCAGCCGAGACAATGTTCGACAAGCTGGCCGAGGGCGGAAGCGTCACGATGCCGATGCAGCAAACATTCTGGGCTGAGCGTTTCGGAATGTTGACCGACAAATTTGGTATCAACTGGATGTTTAATTGCGACAAACCCGAAAGCGATCACGCTACAGCTTAGTGTTCCGTGTTCAGTGGTCAGTGGTCAGTTAAGAAGTATTGACCTGCTGCCAACCGACGACGGAAAACCGACCACTGACAACGGACCACTGACAACCGACAACTCTTATGACCGAACCAATATTAGTAGCTAAAAAAGAGGCGGCTGAATTTTTTCTGCTGCCGCAGATGGCAAATCGACACGGCGTGATCACCGGAGCCACCGGAACCGGTAAGACGGTCACGCTTCAGCGCCTGGCTGAAAGCTTCAGCTCGCGTGGTGTGCCGGTCCTTATGGCGGACATCAAAGGTGACCTGACTGGGATCAGCCAGCCGGGCTCGATGACGGGCAAGATCGGCGAGCGGATGACGATGCTCGGAATGACCGATGTAAAGTTCGAGGGTTCGCCGGTAACGCTCTGGGACGTGTTCGGCAAACAAGGCCATCCACTGCGGGCGACGGTTTCGGAGATGGGGCCCCTGCTTATCGGCCGCATCCTGCAGCTGAACGACACGCAGGAAGGTGTGCTGACGATCGCATTTAAGGTCGCCGATGAAAATGGCTGGCTGCTCGTCGATCTGAAAGATATGCAGTCGCTGCTCAACTACGTAGGCGAGAACGCCCAGCAAATTACGCTGAAGTACGGAAATGTTTCTAAGGCATCGATCGGTGCGATCCAGCGCGGACTGCTGCAATTGGAACAGCAGGGAGCGGCCCAGTTCTTCGGCGAGCCGGCGGTGAAGTTAGAAGATTTCATACAGACGATCGGCGGAAAGGGCGTCTTGAATA
>JBKKAS010000141.1:0-6154 GCA_046714595.1 Pyrinomonadaceae bacterium
GGATAAAACTCTTGACCCGTCGACGAAGCACGACGACATGCCGCCTGTATTTCGCTAGCTTCCGGCTCCGAAGCTTCCGGAGATGGCAAAGGAAAATCGGGCGCGCCTGCTGATGCAGACCCCGAACCGTCTTTTCTTCTATTGGTCGATCGGGTCAAACCCGTTCCAAAATCTCAATAAAGCGCTCGGCCCGCAGACGGCTAGTTACACACTCGTCGTCAAGCTCGTAAATCTTAAACGTGATACTGAGCAGGTCCAACCGATCGATGTCGAAGGCTCGTCGTGGTTCGATGTCGAGGCCGACGGACAGTACCGCGCCGAGCTCGGGTTTTATGCGCCCAATCGCCCTTATGTGCGCGTCCTTTTCTCGAATACGGTCGAGACGCCGCGAAAGACTCCGAGCCCGCGTGTCGACACTGAAGCCGACTGGGCGGTATCCGCAACTGGATTCGCCCGCGTCTTGGAAGTTGCGGGGTTCGCTCAAGATGCGTTCGACGTCGCGATTTCGGGAGACGATCCCGAAACGGCCGATCGAGCGACGCACATCGCGTTTACCGAACTTATCGGATCAGCGAGTATCGATTTTTCAAGTATAGCGGCTGACGAGATCCGATTTGCCATGCTGTCACTTGCCTCGAAGGCGCCTCTCAACGGTTTGCGTTGGAAGATCAGTGCGGAGCTGTTCGCGATCTTGCAGAAACACGCCGCGTCGCTGAGTGCGGAAAGAACTTTCGAAGTATTAAAAGAGCAGTTCGACATCGACGCCGAAGAGATCCTCGAAGAAGAATTCGGACCGTCGGTCTTTGGTGCAAGTTCGATCAATTTTCCGAAACGTCTTAGGACGAGACGGACGCTGCCGAAGCTTCAACCGGTCTCATCGGCCTCACGTCTGGTTCCAAGCAGCGACGAGGGACTTCTTCGGAACTGACAACTGGCGACGATAACTGCCCATGCCGACAGGTTACTTCAGCCTCATCCTGCATGCTCACCTGCCCTTCGTGCGGCACCCTGAATATCCCGAATTCCTTGAAGAAGATTGGCTGTTCGAGGCCATCACCGAGGTCTACCTGCCCCTTATCTTCATTCTGCAAAGCCTGCAGGAGGCCGGAGTAAAGCCGCGTCTGGCAATGAATATCTCGCCGCCGCTCAGCGAGATGCTCACCGACCAGATGCTGCAAACGCGTTACACCCGGCACTTGGAAAATCTGCTTGAGCTGGCCGAGAAAGAGGTTCGCCGCACCGAGACCGAAGCGATGGAATTCTACGATGTCGCGAAGATGTATGCCGAAACCTTTCGCTCGTCGCTCGATCTTTGGAACAACCGCTACAAACGAGATCTCGTCGCCGCCTTTCGCCAGCTTCAGGACGAGGGTGCGATCGAGATCATAACGTGCGGTGCGACCCATGGCTTTCTACCGCTTATCTCGACGACCGAAGCACGGCGGGCGCAGATAAACGTCGCGGTAAATAATTATCGAAAACATTTTGGCCGGACACCGCGCGGCATATGGCTGCCCGAATGCGCGTACGAACCCGGAATCGAGACGCTTCTGAAAGCCGCCGGTATCGAGTATTTCATCTCCGATACCCACGCGATCCTCTACGGTGATCCACGCCCGCGTTACGGCGTTCACGCTCCGGTTTTTTGTCCGAACGGGACCGCCGTTTTCGCGCGTGATGTCGAGACCAGTCAGCAAGTGTGGAGCGCGGAGATCGGGTATCCGGGCAACGACGTGTATCGTGAATTTTATCGCGACGTCGGTTGGGACTTGCCGCTAGACTATCTCCGGCCGCATCTGCATAAAGATGGCGCCCGTCGGCATCTCGGCATGAAGTATCACCGCATAACGGGACGGAACGTCCCGCAGCAGAACAAGGCGCCGTACGATCCGGCGCTCGCGCGCGAGAAAGCAGCGGAGAATGCGTCGCACTTTATCGGCGAACGGATCAAACAGGCGCACAAACTTCGCGCGACATTCGAAGGTCATCCGCCGCTGGTTGTTTCGCCTTACGACGCGGAGCTCTTCGGTCACTGGTGGCACGAGGGTCCGCAGTTTCTCGACTTCTTTTTCCGGAAGCTTCACTACGATCAATCCGAGATCGCGGCGATAACGCCCGGCGACTTTCTCGATTCGGGCCTGCCGATCCAGCGGCAGCAGCCGACCGCCTCATCGTGGGGCGAACACGGCTATTACAAAGTTTGGCTCAACGAGCGCAACTCGTGGATGTATCCATATCAACATGATGCCGAACGCCGGATGACCGACCTCGTTAATACGTCCCTGGTCCCAAGTCCCGAGTCCCTGGTCGAGAACAAGCGACGTGAGACTTGGGACTCGGGACTAGAGACCCGGATTTTACGCCAGCTTGCACGCGAGCTTTTGTTGGCCGAGTCTTCGGACTGGGCGTTTCAGATCTATCAGGAAACCACCGTCGAATATTCCTCCCGCCGATTCCAATCACATATCCATCGTTTCGACCTGCTGGCGAAGATGCTGGAGACCGGCGATGTCGATCACGAGCTTCTGGCGGAGATCGAGCGCCGCGACAATATTTTTCCGGAGATCGATCACGCCGTTTATCGAACAGCAATCTAGTTCCTTCAGTGATTTCTCTTTTTCGTCTTATTCCTCTTGTACTGTGGTGAAGTCGGAAAGGACCACGGAAGGAGATGAAGAAGAGGAAGCGGAGCATGGATAACCGGCGGCGCTTTGCCTCCTGTTGGGAAACACGCGATAATACGCCTTGCTTTTATGAAGTTTATCTCCGATATACGGCTGCTGCTTTTGAGCATATGGCTCGGGTCGGCCGTGTTTTTTATCGGTGTCGCCCAAAGCGCGTTTGCCGTGCTGCCGCAGCGCGAACTCGCCGGGGCGGTGGTTAACCGGACGCTCTCGATCTTGAACTACGCCGGCATCGCGATCGCCGTGATTCTTATCCTGACGTCGTTCATTGCCGCGAAAGGTGTCAACCGTGCGTCCGTTTGGTCCGAGCGCTTTTTGTTGCTGCTCATTGCCGCAACGTGTGCGGTGGGCCAGTTCGTTATCGGGTTCTGGCTTTCCATGCTCCGCGGACAGATGGGCCGGCCGGTCGACGAGGTCGCGGTCGACGATCCACTTCGGATCCAGTTCAACAACTTACACGAGTGGTCGGTTTGGGTTTTGATGGGCGGCATGGCAGCGGCCCTGATCGCTTTCTTCATTATCTCGAATAGAAAATTCGGAGCAGTGACCAATAGCTCGGCCGACCCGTACAATTTCGAAAAGGAATTTAAGATCTAATCAATGGCGATCATAGAAAAGACTGGAGAATTCACAAGCAAGCTCTCGCGGTGGAACCAGAACGAGCGTCTCGCAGGTTACCCGTTCATCACGAACATACACGCGCCGTTTACGCCGGTCCGCCGCGCGCTGCCGATGCTGAATCTTGCTTTGATCTCATCCGCCGGAGCGTACATCGACGGAACCGATCCGTTCGATCTCACTTCGCGCGACGGCGATATAAACTTTCGCGAGATTCCCGTCGAGGTCGAAGCGGCCGATCTTCGGTATGCGGCGAAGGGTTACGATCCATGGGCCGTTAATGAAGACAGGAACACGCAGATTCCTATAGATCGTCTGACGGAGTATCAGGCGAATGCCGTCATCGGACAACTCAACAGTGTGTGGTGGAGCGTGAGTAGCTGGATCCCGAATGCGCGGCTCGTCGCCGACGAACTGGCACCGCGTCTTGCCGAACGGCTTCATCGATATGAAATTCAGGCGGCGCTACTTATTCCGGCCGGTCGCCTTTGTCACCAAACCCTCGGCCTTGTCGCACGCGGTATCGAAGAAACCGGAATTCCGACAATGACGATATCCGTCGATCCGGTGATGACGGACCGTGTTCGTCCGCCGCGGACCGGTTACTACAACGGTGAGTTCGGCTCGGTCGCCGGGAAACCGAACTGGCGCGAATACCAGCTTCGCATTCTTGATGAATCGCTCCGGTGGATGGAAACGTTCGACCAACCGGGAGCGAGGAAGCTTGCGGTCGACCTCGAAACTCAGGTCGAGGCGGCGCGCGGGGAACGATAGTTTTCTGGTTTCTAGTTTCTAGTTTCTAGTTTCGAATGAAAGCCGTCGTAGACGGCGACAGCATAAAGCCCCCAGCGTAAGCTGGGGGTTAAGTCGTTTAAAGCGATCGAGCTCGCGTAGGCGAGCGACAGACGTAAACCGGCGACATCTGCCGCTCGCTACGCGAGCTGGTTTCGTTTTTGCGCGTCAACCCCCAGCTTACGCTGGGGGCTTTATGCTTTCGCTCGCATCGCGAGCTAACGGAGGTTTATGCCGCCGACGCTACATGAAACTATTGAGAATGCGGAGTGCTGCCACGAATCACGAACTAGAAACGAGAAACTAGAAACTCATCCCCCCATCTGCCACGCCTTCACAGTTTCAAGCGGATAAATCAGCATCACTATATTCAGCAGCAGGCTGTCCCGGATCCAAATCAGCAATACCAATTCGGTAATCGCAAACACCGCCAGCGACCACCACGCGCGTATCTTATACGCGATCGCAAAACCTATTCCGCAACCCACAATGTCGAATAAGGAATTGAAGATCGAATCACCGTAATAGTCGAGTGAGATGGTCGCCTCGCGGTAACGGTTGATGACGTAGTTCGTGTTCTCAACAACTTCCCACGAGCTTTCGATAAAGATCGCGAGCACAAAACGCCACGCGAGCGGCAGCTTCCAAAAGACGAGTCCGATGAGCCAGAATTCCAAAATGCCGTGAAGAATGTGTGTGAAGGAATACGGGTCGATGAGATGCTGCGAGTTGTGCTGCGACAAAACTACCCATGACCATGGCAAATAATCTCCGGCCTGACACCACCAGACACGGCCGAGAAGGATCAGGGCGATGACCGCGGTGATGACGATGATCCCAACAGCGGCGATCTGAAAGCGATACTTGGTTAGCATGTTTTGAGTCCCGCCTTTACCCGGCAATTTTAGCAGAACTTTAAACGCAGAGATCGCGGAGTACGCGGAGATTATTTAGTGTCCCCTCTGCGTTCTCCGCGGTCTCTGCGTTAAAAACCTCTTTCTATTCCGTCGAGACGATTTCCTCGCCATGCAGAGCGGCGTGCAGCGTGTGCCAGCTAAGCGAAGCGCATTTTACACGCGCCGGAAATTCCAGAACGCCGGCAAAGATCTTTAGCTTGCCAAGATTATTTTCTTCCGTCTCGACGTCGAGACCGCCGGTCACCATGCGATGAAATTCGTCGAATATCATCTCGGCGTCATCCTTTGATCTTCCCTTGACGACCTGCGTCATCATCGACGCTGACGCCTTCGAGATCGCGCAGCCTGAGCCCTTGAACGCGACGTCCTTGACCGTATCGCCTTCGAGATCGACATACACGCGCAGCGCGTCACCGCACAGCGGATTGTTCCCGTCGGCAGTTCGGTCCGCACCCACGATCTCGCGAAAGTTCCGCGGGTTCTTGTTGTGCTCTAGAATTGTTTCCTGGTAGAGGTCGCTTAGTTCTGACATATGAGATTTCAAATTTGAGATTTGAGATTCTTATGCAAAAACCTCGATCACCTTCTGCACCGCATCTGCCAGCTTATCCACCTCTTCACGCGTGTTGTAGAACGCGAAGGACGCACGCGCAGTTGCCGGGACTTCGAAAAACTTCATCACCGGCTGTGCGCAGTGATGACCGGCGCGCACCGCAATGCCGTCCTGGTCGAGTATCGTCCCGATGTCGTGGGGATGGATGCCCTCGATCGTGAATGACAATACGCTCGCTTTTTCGGCCGCGGTTCCGACAACCGTAACTCCCGGAATGTCCGACAAGCGTCCAGTAGCATACTGCAGCAGATCGTGTTCGTATTTCGCCGCCGCGTCGAAATCGATCGAGTTTATATAATCGATCGCCGCTCCTAGACCGATACCGGCGGCGATGGCAGGCGTACCCGCCTCAAACTTTTCAGGTATCGGCGCGAACGTCGTCCCCTCAAAACTCACGGTGCGTATCATTCCGCCGCCGGTCTGATACGGCGGCATTTGATCAAGCCATTTCCGCTTGCCGTAAAGGATGCCGCTGCCCGTCGGAGCAAACATCTTATGACCGGAAAAGACGTAGAAGTCGGCGTCGAGAT
>JBKKAS010000142.1:0-4833 GCA_046714595.1 Pyrinomonadaceae bacterium
CGCATTCTTATCCGGAATGAAATCGCCGGTAAAAAGCTCAACCGCATTCTTTGCAAGTCCGACAAAAGGAATTGCGTCGATACCGGAGTTGACCACGCCTTTTAGCAGGCCTTTCCTTTTTATATCATGACCGACCAGCCCGACCGCTATCACCGTACCTCCAAAGGGCACCATCTTCGCGACCCGTTTTGCTACCTGCCACCCGCCGGCATGTGCGAGTTTTCGGCCTATTCCATGCTTTTTTTCCGCCATCTGTGTGGCAAGTTTATACTTGCTTTCCTGTGATGACAACAGCATACTTTTGTTTGCACGGTTTAAGCCTCGGAAAGTTCCCCGATTCTGCTCGCCATGTCCCTAAAGCTGTTTAATCTGTCGAAGAGACATAAGGACAAATGGATCTTGCGTGATATTTCCTTTGACGTTTCGGAGGGTGAGATATTCGGTCTGTTCGGGCCTTCGGGTTCGGGCAAGACGACGCTTTTGGACGTGATGCTCGGCGTTTCGCAGGCAAACGGCGGTACGATCTTTTTTGACGATGCTGATGTTACGAAGCAGGGTCAAGACGTACGACATTTCCGAACACCGGCACCGACCGACGGGTCGATCTGGAAACGATTACTCGCTAACGGCAGATCCGCTCCGAGGGGCGAACTCAACGCGAATGCTCTAACCGATGCGATCGACAGCGCTGAGAATGTCTTGATAATTGACGACGGGTTTTGCGGGATCGACGCGTCCCAACGGCAGACGATCACAGAAAAGCTCCGCCACGCGGCTGGCGAAAGAAACTTGTCCGTAGTTTTTGCGTCCAGTAATTTCGACCATGTTCTGGAACTGTGCGACCGGGCGGCGGTCATCGCGAATGGCGAGATAAAACAGATCGGCGTTCCACAAGAGATCTACGAAAAACCTGAATCGCGTGCCGTCGCCGAACTGACGGGCCGAAATAATCTTTTCGCCGCGCGCCGTCTGACGTCGAGCAAAGCGGAGATACCTGAATTTCAAACCATCGATGGCGGGCAACGATTGTTCGCTCAGCGGATCCAGCGCGGCGCCCTTGGAGCGTTGAACCAAAACGTCACACTCGCCATACGTCCCGAGCATATTTCTATTTCTTTCGGGGCGTCGTTTCCCGAAGACAATTTATTAAAAGCGATCGTCACGCAGTTTCGTTTTCTCGGTGCGACCACACTCATCGAACTGGACGCGGGCGGCTTGACGCTTCAAGCGGTCGTGCCGCGGCTGGTCGGACTAAATGTTGGTGACGAATGTATGGTCGGTCTACCGCCTGATCGGATCCTTATTTTCCGAGATTGAAAAAGCCTCGCCCGAAAACGAGCGAGGCGTATCGATCTACAACCGAGATCCTATCTTACATAGACGTTCGGCAACGGAATGTCGGCAGACAATCCGAAGTTCTGGATATGAATTCCGGCAGTGGAACGGTTGACGAACCACGTCGCCGTAGACGGTCGGTACACGGCTGTGTCGAACTTGTCGTCACCATCATAATCGCCCGGTGCGGGAAGATCTCCCGGCGAGCCGAACGGTACTGAAAAGTACGAGAAGTCCTCGCTCCGCAGAACGAACCATTCGCCGGTCGAAGGGCGCCACACAGCAACATCAGCCTTTCCGTCTCCGGTGTAATCACCATGAACCTGCTTGTCAGTGCTTAGTCCAAATGTCAGCACAATGACGCCGGCGGTGCTGCGGTTGATCCACCACTGCCCGGTACTCGGACGGAAAATGGCGATGTCAATTTTACCGTCACCATCGTAGTCGGCCGGCACCGGCCGATCTGTTGTGACGCCGAACGGAATGGTATCGACCCCGCCGGAGCTTTTTTGTATAAACCACGTCCCGGTCGACGTGCGATACACTGCCCGGTCGGCCTTACTATCTCCATCGTAATCACCCGGAACGGGAACGTCGCCACTCATGCCGAACGGCGTCGTGAAGTAAGTGAAATCCTCACTACGCTGAATGAACCATGTTCCGTCCGTCGGACGCCAGACTACGACGTCCGCCTTACCGTCGCCGGTATAATCAGCGGGCAAAGGCATTCCGGGTTGATCGATCGCTCCGAGTGCGGTACCGAATACAGCATTGTCCGAGCTTCGGTATACCCACCATCGATGCATGTCTTCGCGGAAGATCGAGATATCCGACTTATCGTCGCCGTCGAAATCAACGGGCGGACGGACGTCGGGCGCTGTTAGGGCTGCCATGTTGTACGCGACCAGAGAGAAGTGTTGATCTGTCGTGTCCGCATTCCCCAAAACTCCGTCGCCATTCAGTGCAACCGAACTGACCATTACCGAAAAGAAGGTTCCCGCGGGTATGCCCGCTGGCAGCCAAACATTCTCGACGTTGTTGAGAGTATCGGCGGCTCCGCCGGATGTAGAACTACCACTCGTGAATACGTTGCCTTTGTAGAGTGTTCCCCCGACGTTTACCTGTAGATCGAGATTGTTTACGAGCGCCGGATCTCCAGCACCCGGAGGATCGGTCCACACAAGGGTGATTCGGACGGGCTTTGTCGCGTCGGCGACCGTGCCGATTATTCCCTGACCTACACCCGGGTTGCTGAAGACTAGTTCTTCGTTTACGTACTGGGTCGAGACACCGGTATTCATCATCAACTTCATATTGATACGACCCCAGCCCTCGTTGCCGTTCGGTATCGGTAATAGATTTGTCGTCACGCCATTCATTTCCTGGGCGCTGTTGATGATGGCTGCTTTTATCAATGACGGGTTTGGCGAAACGCCGGCATGGTCGTTTCGCCAATACTGTGTGAAAAGCGCAGCGGCACCGGCCACTTGCGGCGCGGCGTGGGACGTTCCTGTGCTCCAAGCGTGGTTTGCATCGAAGCAACTCGACACCGAGCCGCACGTTCCAGCGCGGCTTCCGGTGATAACCGTTCCCGGAGCCGTGATGTCCGGCTTTATTCGTCCGTCCGCAGCCGGGCCCCGGCTGGAACTGCTCGTGAGATCGTCCATATTGTTCGCACCCGACGGGGAAAATTCGGTTCGGATATTTTCCGAGTTGGCAACCGCGATAGTATTCTTTGAAATTTTTGGTCGAGTCAACCCGTTCTGTGAGCTACACGCGGAACTCGCCGGCGAATTGCCGCAGTTTCCCGCCGAAAATATTATAGAAAACGGATCGATAGTCGGTGCCAGTGAGCCGTCCCGCACGAGGCCGTCATACTGCGCCGCGAGCGAGTCGTAAGAGTTTCCATTCGCACCCGCGCCCCAACTGTTATTTGAGATCGTTCCCCGCGCACCATTCGGTCCGAGCGTGTTGAGAGCATCGTCAACCGCCTGGGCGTCTGTCGTCGTATTTGTCGTCAGCAGGAACGGAATGTTGATGATGTTTCCCTTCGGAGCTACCCCGAGACCGTAGTTGTATCCGAGACCGTCCAGAATTCCGAACGGCGTATTCCCGGCGATAATGCTCGCGTTGATATGACCATGGCCGCCCGTAGCACCCGCGGCCGCCCCCCGCAGCGGCCCATCAATCGTATTCGATGAGGTTATATAAAAACCTCCGTTGCCGGGAATGCTTATTCCATCGTCGGAGACCATGACCGTGACGCCGCTGCCATCGACTCCAAATTGCGCCAACGGATTGTAGCCGGGCGCGGCAATGGAGGTCGTGCTCGTGTAATTTCCCGCTACTATTTGTGCCGCTCGCTCGTCTTCCTTTGTCGGTCGGGTGTATGGATCGATCCGGAAGACGTCGGGGAGGTCGGCAACCTTGGACACTTGCGACGGGGTAAGTTCGACTCGAAGAACGTTAAAGAAGTTATTCGCAAGCATACTGTGGCTCGCAACACGACCTTCGACGCTAGCCGAGACGACGGCAAGATCGGCCCGACTGAAGACCGCAACATCGAATAGGGCGGCTCGTTGATCAGGCTTCGCGGCAAAATCTTTCGTCTCCTTCGGCAGCTTTTGCTCGCCGTTGTAACCGCCAACCCAACGAACTCGCGAATGACCGGCGATCTTCGCCATCGCCGAGCGGTCGCCGTAAACAAAGAACGCCTGGTGCGGTACGTACTGTACGACCTCAACTCCGGCGTCGCGGATACTGTCCAGCCATTCGTCGGTCGCGATCCCGCCGAATTGGACGATGTAATATCCTTTGCCTGAACGGCCTGTCTCGCCGGCGCGAACGGTGTCCGGAGCATCCGTCTGCACGGGTTCGAACCTGGCTCCCGGCAAGTTGATCGTCGTTTCAATACGCTGGACATCAAGACCCGAACGCGACATATCCGCGCTCGTGTTTTTCGCAAGCACGACGGAGGAGCCAAAATCCTGGACGATGCGTCCGAATTTGGTCACGTTCTCGCGGTCAGCGATGGTGTGAAATTGCACACGCACTATTTCCTTCTTTCGGTCGCGGACCGCGCTCGTGATGTCGTCAGCCTTCGCAAACTGTTCGAACTTCGCCGTAAGGGGACGCTCAGGTCGCTCCTGGGCGGAGTTGGGCTTCTCACCGAAAATAAAATAAACCGTGATCAAGGCAACGATCGACAACAAGACCGATACGAGGTGCCCCCGGGAAATAACTCTTTCCATCTAAATTTTCTCCTGAGTTGTAAAACTGAAAATGACGATCCAGGGTCGGATAGAAATCTAACATACCAAGCAACGATTTCACAGCAATTTCGAAGGTGCACAAGGTCTTTTCGGCGCGAAACGCCCCGGCCAAAACCGGGGCATCTGGTCATCGTTCGGTTTTAGATATTTGGAACCAGGATCAGATTCACCCTCCGGTTCTTCGCACGATTAGCATTCGTTGTATTCGGAGCGATCGGCAGCGTCG
>JBKKAS010000143.1:0-7375 GCA_046714595.1 Pyrinomonadaceae bacterium
GTCGCGGTGACTATATCGTCACCGCTTGATCCGCTGTCGTTGTTTGCCTGATTGCCGGCCGCGTAGAACGAAACGACCCCGACGTTGGTAGCCGGCCCCGTCCAGTTAAATGTCCACCCGGCCGTACCTGTGGTGCCCGGAAAACTGCCGCTCAGAGTTTGCTCGATGTAGTCGCGCCCCATCATTCCACCGACGACTTGTGTGAATCCGTTAACGTTCGCAAAACTCCCCGCCATCGTTGTATCGGCAAGAGCGGTCAACTGGAATCCCCACCTTTGCCGGGTAGTATCGGAATTCACGTGCTGGACAGCGACCTGATACGTCTGGCCGGGGATGTACTTCCGGGGCGGCGTGATCGAGAACTGTCCACCGGTGGCCGGACCGGAATGGCACTGAGTACAGGTGAGTTCGCCCGGTGCACCAGTGTGACCAACCGGCGGACCGTCGCTAAACGCCGCTACCGGTCGGACGACCTCATCTCGCCCGATAATCAATACGATCGCGCCCGTTACGAAAGCGATCATAAAGATCAACTTCATCCCCACCTTTGCTCGTTTCATTTAATTTGTCCTTTGTTCAATGATTCTGGTTTTCCAGTTTACCTGTTTTGATCGCGTCAGCCGAATCTTTGCTCAAGGAAGGTCCCGCTTGCGCCACCGATCTGCAGAAAAGAAAAGTGCTAACTCGAAACTGTCGAATTAGCACCGGAAAACTGGTGGAGATGAGGAGGATCGAACTCCTGGCCTCGGCATTGCGAACGCCGCGCTCTCCCAGCTGAGCTACATCCCCAAAAATTAGTTACGAGTTCGGAGTTTCTAGTTTCAAGTTCCCGATCGCAACGATTCAAATTTTAAGTTCAGTCTTCCTGGTTTTCAACTCCGAACTCTGAACCCGGAACTACTGAACGCCTGCCGGCAAAAGGGAACCCTTTGGATCGGTTGCAAATGCATAACCGTCCTCGATCTTTCCGATGATGCCGTGAAAATTAATTTCTTCGCCAGACACAACTACGACAACATCGCCCGGGCTGTAAAGTTTTTCGTCGATGGGAAACTTGATGATCGTTGCGTTCCCGTTCTCTTGGGCAACTGCTTCGTATTCAAAAGTATCAGCGTTAAAGCTGATCGTCTGGCAAAATGCTACTTCCATAACATGGGATTCTACTTGCCGCGGACGACAAAGTCCAAAGCGATAGCATCGTGATCTGATAGCGGTAGGCCTTCATTGTCCACCAGATTGCCGACAGTCTTTGGCGTCGTACCGGGCGCTATTTCGATACTGCGGCCCGCAAACCAGTCGAGACGCCCGGAAACTGTCCCGCCGACGCGATTGGCTGCCCAGAAGATAAACGGGAAACACCATTCCGGGACCCAATCGCGTAGATTTGTGTTCTTTTCGATACTCGTGACGTCGTAATGGATCGTCCCGGCTCCCAATTCGTTAAGAGACTTGTACTCGTATCCGCGCGATTCCAGCTCGCCAAACAAACCGCGTTCGAAGTATCGGTCGGGATGCGGATAGTGGTTCGTCACAACGTTCTTAACGCCCATCATCACCCGCCGCCAATAACCCAGGATCGCACGCGTGGCATTCTGTGCGTTGAACGTCGTCGTGTTCCAATCGCCGCCGATGATCGTCGGCATAGGCGGAAGCGTGTCGAGATGATCAAGAATTATCTTCATCTGCAGATGCCTGTGAGCACGCGAGCAATGCGCATCGAGATGAACGGTTATAGCGCGAAACTCGCCCGCCGGATTTTCGATGTCGGCGATCAGAGCGCGTAAATGCCCAAGCCGTTTTTCTTTTCCCCACATTTTGTCCTTCCCGTTCGGCAGCGGAACGGCGTGGACGTTTTTCATCGGCCATCTCGAGAACATCGCCAGGCCGTGGATCGATCTCGTATTCTCTCCTTCGCTTTCCGACTCGACGCCGCTTCCCTTCTGCAGGGCAATGTAAACCGGAGCGAAGGCGTATTGCATCTTCAGCACTTCGGCGATCTCTCGTGCGACGAAACGATTTCCGCTTCGAGCCATTCCGTAATCGAGCTCGGTAAGCAGCAAGAGGTCCTTGTCTTTTAGTTGTTCATGATGCGTCAAGGCTTCAATGATGCCTTCGAATATGTTTCCACGTTCGATGTTCCATGCGAGCGCCTTAATCGATTTTGGATTTTGGATTTTGGATTTTGGATTTTCTGAACCGGCCGTGACGGCGTTCTCATCTACGGATGTGGTGGAATACGCAATCGGCGGCGCGAAACTCTCCGCCGCGACCGCATCCAATATCCGCTCAACCTCCGGACGGATCTCAGCGTACAGTGGCGACCTCTCCATCTCAGGAGTGGATTCGAATTTCAGCAATTCGGGGAAATGTTTGGCGAGGTCGTGATCGAGAAGAGAGTCTGTCGAGTCTATCGAGTCTATCGGGTCTATCGGGTCTATTGGGTCTATCGCGTCTATCGGGTCTATCGAGTCCGCGGGACTCGGCGCGCCTGACTCGACAGACTCGATAGACTCGCTCGACTCGACAGACTCGACAGACTCGATAGACTCCTCCCTCAATCGTCGTATCTCTCCTTAGCAGGGGCGACGGCAAGAAAGTCCATCGTGATCCGCTCCGAATAGACGCGAAGCAGCTCGTCCACCTTATTCTGCTTACCGGAGTGAAAGATCAATCCGACATGTTTCGGCTTAGCGACGCGATAGACGATCTCCGCGTCGTCGTAATGTGAGGTGTCGGGCTTATCCTGATTCGCAAGCGCTAAAGCAACACCGGCAAATTCCTTTCGTAGTTTCGGTAATTTGTAAGGGTTATCTTTTGTCGCAGTTTCAAGCCTTGCCCATTCGCGCCAGAGGTTAAAGTTACACGCGTGCTCGAGAACATTTGCGATGTACGCTCCGCCGACGCGGCATGCAACTTCGAGGAGGTAAAACTTTCCGTCCGCCTCACTCTGCAAAAACTCAGCGTGCGAGACACCACGCTCGTACTCGAACGCACCTAGTAGCTGGCTGTTCAGTCTTTCAAGTTTCTTCCGCTCGGCCGATCTGTAAGAAACGATCGACGTCGTAAACACGCCACCGTAATGCGTGACGCTGAACGGCGGTGTACCATACTTGCTTACACCACAAGCCAGGACCTTGCCCCGATCGACGATCGAATCGACGTGAAAAACATTTCCGGCGATAAACTTTTCCAGAACGAATTGCGACGGATGATCGCGCCAGTTGTTGCGCTTATCCAGATCAGTGATGACTTGCCAGACCTGATCCTTCGCCTCGCATTTGCGGATTCCGAATGCGGAAACCTCGTATCTGGGTTTGACGATCCACGGAGCCGGCACGCCCTCGAGAAAATCTTCGATGTCTTGCCGATGGAAAACGCCGGTGAATTCGGGACATGCAATACCGGCCTCTTGCGCGATGTTTCGCATCGCAAGCTTGTCGCGAAATCGGAGGGCGTGCGAGGTGGTCATTCCGCCGAGCTGCAAATGTTCGCGGACACGGGCGGCATTCGTCACATCGAATTCGTCAAGACCGACAACGCGATCGATCTTCCGCGAGCCGGCAATGTTGGTGACCGCGCGAATATAATCTTCGGTCGACGCGTCGTCCTCGACCGTCTTAACGTCGTTCAGAGCGGTCCACAGCCATGGTTCGTCAAGCAGTTTCTTTCGCGTCACAAGCGTGACGTGCCAGCCGGCATTCTGAGCTTCGTCAAGAAACTCGTTGCCTTTGTGCTCGCTCGCGATGCAGACGATGTGATTTTTCATAAGGAACGCTGGCTCATTACAAGCCTAACGCATAATAGTTTTTCAATACACGAGCATTTTCGGCAAAACGTTATCTCACCGTTAGCGTGCGTAGCTCGCGACCATAACTTTAGCTACACACGAGCGGAGCGAGTGTGTAGTTGGTGCACAACGGTGACGAGCGTGTGAAACACGCGTTATTCAGTCGCGTGTTTCACACGCTCACGTTCCCCGGGTCGACTACACCCCACGTTCCGCTTCGCTCCACGTGGGGCTAAAGCTATTGCCGCCTGCTCCGCAGGCTTCATGCGACGATCCGCAGCGCAAATGCCTCCAATACCCGCGGCGCTCTACCACTACCTTAAATACCTGTCGATGCTCCAATCTCCTGCGCCTTTTAACATGAACGCGAGTGCGATAAATAAATAGAGAAACGCGAGTTCCTGCTTCTGAAACGGATCTGCGTAATGGACGCCGACGAGCGCGGTCAGCATGGTGCAAGCGATGAAAAAGCTCGAGACGCGCGTTAGGAAACCAAGCGCCAGAAATGCACCACCGACGAACTCAGATAACGCAGCGGCCCACGCAAAGATGACTGGCGCCGGGAAGCCAATACTCGCGGCTCCCGTTACCAAACCTTCAGGCGGCGGGATCTTTCCACTGCCGTGCGCCATCATTAACGCAACGCCCGTAAAGATCCTCAATAGCGTCAAACCAGCATTCGCCGCGAATGATAGACCCGACTCTCCCCCGAAGAGTATCTTTTTCAGCATGCCGCTTTCTCCCCTAACCGTTTTATTTTGTGATGAAAGAATGGCACAATTCATTTTCAAAGACAACGTACCTCGGCGCCTGATGTGCTGGTGCGAAGCGACATTCAGATGGGCGAAATGGACATAGCTAATGTGGTCAGTCACCTTGTAATTTACATGGTGGTCCTGCTGCTTGCGATCTCGGCCCACGAAGCCGGTCACGCCTGGATGTCGTATAAATACGGCGATGATACAGCGTATATGCTCGGCCGCGTTACGCTGAATCCGGTCGCGCATACCGACCCGATAGGCACGCTGTTGATACCTATGCTCAGTTTCATTTTCGGGGCGATCGGCGGAGCTCTCGCAAGTGTTCCGCTGATGGGCTGGGGAATTCCGACGCCGGTGAATCCGCGAAAATGGACGAATTACAAAACCGCGAACGTGATGGTTTCGATCGCCGGTATCGGTGCGAACCTGATCATCGCAATAGTCAGCTTTGTGATATTCAAGTCGCTTCTCGAATTCGGTGTGATAAACGCGGGGAACATCGATTCAGCGTTGCTGAAACCGATATTGATACTGTTCCAATATTTGGTCCTCCTGAATATTTCGCTCGCGGTGTTTAACCTGCTCCCGTTCCCGCCGCTGGACGGCAGCAAAGTGCTCTCGACCTTTTTGCCTGAGAGCTTTCAACCCGTCTTTCAAATGCTCGAGCAGTACGGCTTTTTGATCTTGTTGCTGCTGATCTATATGGGTGTGATCGGTCTGATCATGCGTCCGGTCTTCGCCTTTGTGAACTACCTTTTGGTCACGCCCTGGTTTTAGTAAATGAAAAAACGCATCTTCAGCGGCGCGCAGCCGACGGGACAGCTGCACATCGGCAACTATCTCGGCGCTCTCAAAAATTGGGTCGCGCTCCAGGACGAGTACGAGAGCTTTTACTGCATCGTAAATCTCCACGCCGTCACGCTGCCGCAAGACCCCAAAACGCTGCTACAGAAAACGCGAGACCTGGCCCGGATCTATCTCGCGGCGGGAGTCGATCCCGAGAAATCGACGATCTTTATTCAGTCCGATGTCTCCGAGCACGCCGAGCTGACATGGATCCTTTCATGCATTTCGCGAATGGGCGAGCTTGAGCGAATGACGCAGTTCAAGGACAAAGGAAAGGGAAACACGGAACGCGCCGGAGTCGGTCTCTTTATGTATCCGGTGCTGATGGCAGCCGACATTCTTCTCTATCAAACCGATCTTGTTCCCGTCGGCCAGGATCAGAAACAGCATCTCGAACTGACACGCGATCTCGCTGAGCGATTCAACCGCTATTACGGCGAGACGTTCAAGATTCCCGAGCCTTTCATTCCGCCGGTCGGTGCGAATATCAAATCGCTGCAGGAACCTGAGAAGAAGATGTCGAAATCGGACGAGAACCTGAACGGCTCGGTCTTTCTGCTCGACGACGCCGACACGGTTACGAAAAAGATCAAGCGTGCGGTGACCGATTCGGGAACGGATATTCGATTCGATGAGACGCGTCCCGCGATCACGAACCTGCTGACGATCTATCACTTGCTGACGGGCAAGACCCGCGAAGAGTCTGAAGCGCACTTCGAAGGAAAAGGCTACGGGCACTTCAAGACGGAGCTCGCCGAAACCGTCGTTGAATTCCTGCGTCCGTTCCAGGAACGTGTGAATCAGTATGACGACGCAACACTGGATTCGATCCTTAAACCCGGTGCTGAAAAAGCCCGTGCGATCGCCCGTGAAACTCTCTCCGATGTGTACCGGAAAATGGGAATCGCTTAGAAAGAAGGGTGTCCGAAAAGCGTTTCATGGCCGCGAAGCGGCCGAACGACCATAGCCAGACGTGAAACGTCTGGAGATCGGGCAGAACGCATCCCGCACTGAAGGTGCGGCAGAGCCAACATCCTGCCGCACCTTACAGTGCGGGATTTTTAACGGTCAGATCCCAGACGTTTCACGTCTGGCTACGTTCTGACCGCACTTTCAGTGAGAAGAACCCACTTTTCAGACAGCCTCTTTTGTATTGCATCACGATTGTGCGGTGCTACAATTGAGTCATTCCGAATCAATTCACCGCGAGCCCCAACCAAAGGGGCCCGCACAACGGAGGCACCAACCATGGACGCAGTAAAACAGTCTTACGACATCCCAAAGTTCAAAGAACAATACGAAAACTTTATCGGCGGCGAGTGGGTCGCACCCAAGAGCGGCGAGTATTTTGACAACATCTCGCCCGTCGACGGCAAACCGTTCACAAAGGTCGCGCGTTCTAACGAAGCCGACATCGAACTCGCACTCGACGCGGCACACAAAGCCGCTCCGGCGTGGGGACGCACTTCGCCCGCCGAACGCAGCAAGCTGCTCAACAAGATCGCCGATGTGATGGAAGCGAACCTTGAGCTGCTCGCACGTGCCGAAACCTGGGACAACGGCAAGCCGATCCGCGAAACGATGGCGGCCGACCTGCCGCTTGCGATCGATCATTTCCGATACTTCGCCGGCGTCATCCGCGCCGAACAAGGGAGCGCGACCGAGCTCGACGAGAACACGCTGTCCGTCATTATCAAGGAGCCGCTCGGCGTCGTGGCCCAGATCATTCCGTGGAACTTCCCTCTCCTTATGGCGACGTGGAAGATCGCACCTGCGCTCGCCGCCGGCAACTGCACGATCGTCAAACCGGCGGAGCAGACGCCGGCGAGCATCATGATTTTGATGGAGTTGATCGGCGACATCCTGCCGCCGGGCGTGCTGAATATCGTCAATGGTTTCGGCGTCGAAGCCGGAAAGCCGCTTGCGACATCGCCGCGAGTTGCGAAGGTCGCGTTCACGGGCGAGACGACGACCGGCCGGT
>JBKKAS010000144.1:0-5171 GCA_046714595.1 Pyrinomonadaceae bacterium
CTGGTAAATAAAACTCCCCTTCTGTTTTGGTGGGGTGTCAGCGGCTTCGGCTGAGGGGGTGGTATAAACTTCTGCGCCAGCGAAAGTTGGATTTTGTTTAATCTGTGTCTACCACCCCGCGGCTAAAGCCGCACCCCTCCTATCCAGGAGGGGAGTTCTGATCGCTGCTATCTCTCGGTATTTTGTGAAAGAATTCTTAAAAAATCCCGCTCGGAAGAATTTTGGCCGCATCGTCGGCTGGCTAATTGTCGCAACGTTTGCCGCGATCGCGATCTTCGCCGACTTCATCTCTCCATACGACTACCGGCAACAGGTGCGAGCCGAGCCGTCGGCGCCCGCGAGCGGTATTCACTTCCGTGACCATCAGGGAAGTTTTCGACTCCGTCCCTTCATCTACAGCCGGCGTTTGACCGATCCGCTCCGGCTTACTTATTTCGAGGACCCGTCGCAGAGTTTTCCGGTACTGTTTCTTGTTCGCGGTTATCCGTACAGGCTGCTCGGCATCATCGACACCGATCTTCACTTGTTTGGCGTTGAAGGTTCTGACGCATCGCCGCGCGTCGATCTTCTCGGTACCGACGCGCTCGGCCGCGACCGTTTCGCGCGCCTCATGCATGCCATCCGCTTTTCGCTGATCGTCTGTACGCTCGGTGTTGTCCTCGCGTGTCTTATCGGAATATTCGTCGGCGTTGTCAGCGGGTATTCGGGCCGGCTCGCGGACACGATCCTGATGGGAGCGACGGATGCGATGCTGGCACTGCCGACGCTGATCCTGATCCTTGCAGCTCGTGCGGCGTTCCCCCTCGAGCTTCCGCCGATGCGGGCCGCCATACTGCTGCTGATGATCTTCGCGTTAACGGGATGGGCCGAGATGGCGCGACTTACGCGCGGACTCGTCTGGTCGATCCGGCAACGCGAGTTTGTAACCGCTGCGATCGCGTCCGGCCTTACGCAAACCCGGATCCTGTTTCGCCATATCTTGCCGAACATCGCCCGGCCGCTTGTCATACAAGCGATCTTAATGCTCCCGGCCTTCCTGCTCGCCGAGGTCGCGCTTTCGTATCTGGGCGTCGGCGTCCAGGAACCGGAAGCCAGTCTCGGCAACATACTCACCGCGGCGAGCGATCTCAATCAGCTCAGCTCGCAACCGGTCAGCGTTCTCTCCCCGGCAATCGTTATTTTTATTTTTGTACTTGGTATCCGGCTGTTGAGCGATCGGAGCAAATCGGATGAAGCCGGCGGCACCCCTTCCATGTGATACCGGATTCACGGCAAGTGGATTTCGTGATATCGTTTCGCAGGTTCACCCGCACTGTACAAACGCGAAAAAGGAGTTAGTAAATGGCAATTAGCGACCCGGTTGCGCAACGCAGCTTTGAACGCCGCTTTTTTCTTACGATCGCGATCCTGTTTCCGATCACCGTCCTGATCGGGTTCGCACCGACCTATTACCTGAAGGGCTTCTTCGACGCACCGCCCGTTCCCAGGCTGATAGTCCATGTGCACGGCCTGGTGATGAGCCTTTGGGTTGCCCTTTTCGGGGTGCAGGTATATCTGATCCGGTCGAAGCGAATTAAGGTCCATCAGAGGCTGGGACTGATCAGCGTTGTGCTCGGTGTCACGATAATCATAACCGGATTGTTAACCGCCGTCGCCGCGGCGAAGTACGGATCGACCGCATCGCCGCCCGGAATTCCGCCGCTCGGGTTCCTGATCGTTCCGTTTGGCGACGTGCTAGTTTTCGCCGTCCTGTTCGCGGCCGCCGTTTACTATCGCCGAAACGCCCCGAATCATAAACGGCTGATGCTGCTGACGGTGCTCAATTTCTTGCCGCCCGCTATCGCTCGCTTTCCGTTCGGGTTGACCGAGTCGTATGGGCCGCTGTGGTTCTTCGGCGTCCCCGACATTCTGGCTATCATTTTTGTCGTCGCCGATACGTGGAAAAATAAAAAGTTGAACAAGGTGTTTCTGGCCGGCACGATCTTCCTCATCGCCTCGCACTGGCTGAGGCTGGCGCTGTCGTCGACACCGGCCTGGATGAGCTTCGCGGTATGGATAACGGGCGGCTAAGGATTGCGGGTGTTGTATTCCTTTATAAAGGCCGGTGTGAGATCGGCGCCCTGGTTCATTAGGAAAACTCCATCGGGAAATTTGGCGACATCGATAAGCAGATCAAGGCCGCGTTGTTTCGCATAGGCCTGGAGCGCGTTGAAAATACTGAGGCGAATCGGACCGGTCAGGGCGGTAAGACGCCTTGCATAGGCCGTACGAGCATCTTCCTGCTTACGCCTGATATCGATCTGCAGCGTTGCGGCCTGATCCTGTCGAGCGGCAAGTTGATCGCGCGTCGCTCCGGGGAGCACTTTTTGTAATTCGTCGAACCGTGCGACCAGGCGCGTGATCTCGTCACGTCGCGGAGCGAACTCAGATTCCAGCGTCCTGAGGGCAGTCGTCAGTTTAGTCACGCCCGTCTTCGCGTCCGAGAACAATTCCGAATTTATTACACCGACTTTTGCCCCGCCCGTTTGGACCGGCGCCTGAGCCGCAGCGAGAGTTGCGAATGCCAATACGGCAACGAATACATAGACCACGTTCACTAATTTCATAGTTAATCTCCGGAAAAATCTGTAAGAAACTTCGTTTAAGAGCGATACCATAAGATGCACCTCGCGGCAAAATGTGTCGCTTGACTTGAAAAAGACAATCACGTAAAACATTACCTAATTTCTTGATTCAAAAAGCCTCATCGGACATGAGAACGTCTCTTCAGAACAACAGGGCTTAATGACACAATCGAGCGACAGAAGCTGACCGGAGGTAGATCGGCCACATGGCATCGAACTTGGTTCACATCACGCGCCGCGGTTTTGGCGAAACAACGCGAAAGGACTTTTGGTGGGTCGGATCGCTCGCGACTTTTCTTGGATTTTCGGCGTTCATTGCTTATTCAACCTGGGCCGCGTTTCAGGGCGAACACTACCGATTTGGCCCTTACTTGTCGCCGTTTTATTCACCGGAGCTTTTAGGATCCGCGACTGCCTGGTTTGGTCCGAAGCCCGGTTGGATCCCAAGTTGGATACCATTCACGGCCGCGTTATTGATCTTGTGGGCACCCGGCGGATTTCGATTCACCTGTTATTACTATCGCGGCGCATACTACAAGGCTTTCTGGGCCGACCCGCCCGCGTGCTCTGTCGGCGAGCCGAGACATAACTACCGCGGCGAACGAAAGTTTCCGCTGATAATTCAAAACATCCATCGATACTTTCTGTATCTCGCGCTCTTGTTCATTCTCATCCTGGCGTACGACGCGTACGAAGCGTTCTGGTTCGCCGACGCAAGCGGCGCGCATAGATTCGGTATCGGCATCGGAACGATCATTCTCGTGATGAACGTGATATTCCTCAGCAGCTATACACTCGGCTGTCATTCGCTGCGGCACCTCGTCGGCGGACGGAGCGACACGTTGTCAGATAAACCCGTTCAAGCCGGTGCATACAAATGCGTCAGTGGTCTGAATCGGCGGCACATGCTGTTCGCGTGGATGAGTTTGTTCTGGGTCGGATTTTCGGACGTCTATGTGCGGATGTGTTCGATGGGAATTTTTACGGACTACCGGATTTTTTAGATCTTTGCCACAGAGCGCACAGAGTTATGAAGGCTACTCTGGTCCGTTTCTTGTGTTTCGTGGTTTCAGTTTTTTGAAAACCGGAACCACGAAATACACGAATCACACGAATAAAGAAAAGAAACAAAAACTCTCTGTGTGCTCTGTGGCTAATTCTTAATGACTGATTACACAACATACGAACACGACGTTATCGTCATCGGTGCGGGCGGTGCCGGTTTGCGCGCCGCTATCGAGGCATCGGCTGCCGGCGTCAGTGTAGGTCTGATCTGCAAATCGCTGCTCGGAAAAGCGCACACCGTGATGGCCGAGGGCGGAATGGCGGCGGCACTCGGGAACGTCGACGATCGAGATAACTGGAAGGTCCATTTCTCGGACACGATGCGCGGCGGTCAGTACATAAACAACTGGCGGATGGCCGAGCTGCACGCGAAGGAAGCGCCGGATCGTGTGCGCGAACTCGAAGCCTGGGGCGCTGTTTTCGATCGAACAAAAGACGGCAAGATACTCCAGCGAAATTTCGGCGGTCATCGCTATCCGCGGCTCGCACATGTCGGCGATCGCACCGGGCTTGAGCTGATCCGCACACTCCAGGACCACGGCGTCCATCAGGGCATCCAGGTCTACATGGAAGTGACGGTGATCTCGCTTCTCAAGGACGGCGATCGCGTTGTCGGCTGCTTTGCATACGAGCGCGAGCACGGACGCTTTCGGGTGTTCAAGGCGAAGTCAGTGGTTCTCGCGACAGGCGGTGTTGGACGCGCATACAAGATCACATCGAATAGTTGGGAAGGTACAGGTGACGGACACGCGCTCGCGTATCACGCGGGGGCCGAGCTGATCGACATGGAGTTCATCCAGTTCCATCCGACCGGGATGGTGTGGCCGCCGAGCGTCCGCGGCATTCTCGTGACCGAAGGCGTGCGTGGCGAGGGCGGCATCCTAAAGAACAGCGAAGGAAAGCGATTCATGTTCGACGACATCCCGGACAATTATAAAGACCAGACCGCCGACTCGCCGGAAGAAGGATGGAAGTACACGCAGGGTGACAAGAACTCGCGGCGTCCGCCGGAGTTGTTGACACGCGATCATGTCGCGCGATGCATCAATCGGGAAGTGAAGGCCGGACGCGGTTCACCACACGGCGGCGTATACCTCGACATCGCGTGGATCAAGGAAAAGCTGCCAAATGCGGCCGAGCATATCAAGAAAAAATTGCCGTCGATGTATCACCAGTTCATACAGCTCGCGAATCTGGACATCACGACTACGCCGATGGAAGTCGGTCCAACGACGCATTACATCATGGGCGGGGTTCGTGTGAACTCGGACACACAGGAATCGACTGTGCCGGGTTTGTTCGCCGCGGGCGAATGTGCGGCGGGCATCAACGGCGCTAACCGGCTCGGTGGAAACTCGCTGTCGGATCTGATCGTCTTTGGAAAACGCGCGGGTGAGTATGCCGCGCAGTTCGCGAAAGAGAACGGTCAGGGATCGATCGACGACGCACAGATCGAAAGCGAAGCTCGCAGTGCCCTAGAGC
>JBKKAS010000145.1:0-7366 GCA_046714595.1 Pyrinomonadaceae bacterium
CGATACTCGATACCGGCGTACGTGTCCTCTTCATTTTCGCGGACGATCACGACGTCCATCACCGGATGTTTAGTATCGACGAATGGGTGATAGGAAACGCACGGGCGAATATTCGCGTACAGGCCTAGCGTCTTGCGGACCGAGACATTCAGGCTGCTGAATCCACCGCCCTGCGGCGTTGTGATCGGCGCCTTTAGGAAAACTTTCGTGCGGCGAAACGAGTCCCACGACTCCGGTGCGATGCCCGCGGTATTCCCGGCCAGGTAAACCTTCTCGCCGATCTCGATCGTCTCGATATCGATTCGCGCACCGGCCTCTTTCAAAATATGCAGCGTCGCGTCCATGATCTCGGGCCCGATGCCATCGCCGTGCGCAACAGTAATAGGAACATTAGCCATAAGTTTAAAAATTTGCGGTCAACTGAATCAACGATTTTAGCGAAATTGCATTTTACAAGCAAAAGGAGCGGCGCGGACGGCCCCGTCACATCAGCGTTCGGGAGTCTCTCGACATAGAAGACATTGCTATCGAGTCGGGCTCCAAAACTTTCGTTTTAGATTTTATGAGTCTCAAAGCTATAATTGAATGCATCCAACCGTTTGCTACAGCATCCCTTGGGGTTTTTACGATGAAAAACGCAGTAATTATCGCGCTAATTCTTATCACGACCGGCGTGACAAATGTTTTCGGACAGATAGAACAGATGCGGCGGACGCGTCAACGAATGGACGCGTCGATCAAGGCTTCCGAAGATCGCGAACACGACCGGCCCCTTGAAGAAGAGGCCGGACTGCCCGTGCCAAAGCCGGCGGTAATGAATATCGACGTGCAGATCGTTCTAAGTAAGGCCGAGTACAAGACGTTCGCAGAAGCCAAATTAGCAGAGGCAAAAAAAATCGTCGATGGCGAGCCGCTATGGCTGTATGTGAAGTTCAAGAGCAAGCTCGGCGACTATGTACTGACAACTAGACACCCGGCCGATCGGGACAAGCTTCGCTACACACTATTCGCTGAGGTTGCCCCACGCGGCGACATTTCAGCACTCAGTCAGTACTCGATCCAGTTTGCCGGCGAAGATCTGGCGTCGACCGAGGTGAAGATCAACCTCGCACCCGGATTATTCGGCCGGAACAGATCGATCCCGGTCTTCCTGATGGCGTCCGGCTCCGCGAAAACCGGTGTTTGGAATAACGAGTTCCGGCTTACGAATTCTACGTCGATACCGCGTGGGTTGAGCGACAATCTCGCGTCCGTCCCCGTCACGCTCGATTTTTCGGGCGGTGTGGCGAAGTACCGGAAGATGGATTCCGAGTACGATTCGATCATTCTGCGGGGAACAACCGATCTGGCAAAGATGCCCGTTCCCGGTACGTTTTTTAGTGACGCCTTAAAAGAACAGGTCACAACCAGGCTTGCAGCGGAAAATATCCGGCCGATCAAGATCTATTTTTCGGGTGACGACTGGCAGGAGGTCGCCTCGTTCGGCGTGTTGACGAAGAAAAGCAAAAGGGTGTTCGCGACGTTCACATATCGCCGTGGCGAAGGGTGTTTCTACGGCATTGCGGAGCTGATCGAGAATTACGACTTTATGCAGTCGAAATACGTCCCGGCAGAAATGAAGCTCCAGAAAGACCTCGCGGTTCAGTGTGCGGAAGTGAATTAGAGCTGTCCGCTTCCGATCTGATCTATCTTTTCGATCAGCGCAAAATCGACATCCGTAATGCCCCCACGGTCGTGGGTCGTGGTCCGCAGTTCGGCATAACCCCATCCGAATGTGATATCCGGATGGTGATCGGCGGCCTCAGCGATCTCGCCCAATTTGTTCACGAACGCAAGACTCTCCGCAAAATTCGAAAACTCGAACCGCTTGAATAAGGCGTCGCCGTCAACCGTCCACCCGCTGGTCGCCTCGGCCAGGCTCGCCGCTTTTTCCGACGTAATTTTTTTGCGCTCCATTCGTTTTTCCCTGCTCCTTGCCTTAGGTTATACTTTTTGTTTTAGCGATTATCGATGTGGATTGCAATCGACCTTGTAAGAATGCGCGTTCTACTTTTAACTACTTTTTTTTCACTGCTCGCCCTCGCGGCCGCGTGCGCCAGCGAGTTGCAGGCCGACACGCCGATCGAAACTTTTAAGACCTACATCACGGCGATCAAGCAAAAGGACACCACGAAGATGAAGCTGCTGCTTTCATCTGAGTCGATAAAGATGCATGAGCAGGAGGCTAAGGCCCAAAATGTTCCGCTCGATGACATCGTCAAACGCGAGACCCTGTTCACTGAGGGCCAAAAGATAATCGAGTTCCGTAACGAAAAGATCGAAGGCGAACGAGCCACACTCGAGGTTAAAAATTCATTCGGCGCATGGGAAACCGTTCCGTTCATCCGCGAAGAGAACGAGTGGAGGATCGATAAGAAAGGCTACGCCGAACGCCTGCTCCAGGACGTGGAGCAGAACAATCAGCAGATGGACGACTTTATCAATCAGGGCAAACAGCCGCCGCAATTATGATCTCGCATATCCAGCCGACACTTTCTAAATTCGATCATTTCTGGAGATCTGCGTGTCCATAATCCGACCCTTCCGCGCTGTGCGGCCCGCCGTAGAAAAAGCCAAAGACGTATCGTGCGTCCCCTACGACGTCGCACAGGAAGCGGAGGTCCGCGATTTTATCGAGGGCAATCCGGAAAGTTTTTTGCGCGTTACCCGTGCCGAGGCCGAGTTCAACGGCGATACGGTGCCGAGCAGCACTCATGTTCTCGACCGTGCGAAGGTCAATCTTCAACAGTTCCTCGACCGCGATGTCTTGATCGCCGATAACGAACCTGCCCTATACGTCTACAGACTTTCCAGCGGCGGCCACTCGCAGACCGGCATCGTCGGCTGTCTGGCAATCGATGATTATGAAACGGGTGTAATTAAGAAGCACGAGAAAACGCGGCCCGATAAGGTCGAGGACCGCACAAACCATATGCTCGCGGTTCGTGCTCAGACCGGATTGATATTGATCGCGTTCCGGGGAACAAAGCGGATCCAGGCACTTATCGACCAGGTAGTAGACACCGGGCCGCTATACGACTTCCCGTGCGCCGGGAGCGTTCGGCAGACGGTTTGGAAGATCTCCGAGACGGATGAGCTCGTCGCTGCGTTTTCCGAAGTTACATCGCTGTATGTTGCCGACGGTCATCATCGACTCGAAAGCGCCAGCCTGTCGCGAAAGCAACTGCGCGAGGCGAACGCGTCGCACACCGGAAACGAAGAGTACAACTTTGTGCTGGCAGGAGTTTTTCCGGCGGAAGATTTGAGGATCCTCGCATACAACCGTGTCGTGCACGATTTGAACGGTCTCGATACCGGCGAATTCCTCGATCGTGTTAGAGAAAATTTCATCGTGATCGGAGACGGCCGGAGCGTTCCGGAAAACCACGGTGAGATCTGCGTATACCTTGACAAGGAATGGTGCACGCTAAGGTTTGCCGTCAACTACATTCGTGAACCGGACCCGGTGGAGCGGCTTGATGTGAGTATCTTGCAGAACTATATCCTCGGCCCGATCCTGGGAATCTCCGATCCGACCACCGACGAGAGGATCGAGTTCGTGGGAGGGATCCGCGGAACCGACGAGCTGGAGCGCCGAGTCGATACGGGTTCGGCACGCATTGCGTTCTCACTGTTCCCGACCACGATGGACGATCTGTTCGCCGTTTCCGACATGGGTGAGATCATGCCGCCTAAATCTACATGGTTCGAGCCTAAGTTAAAAGACGGCCTTTTTGTTCACCTGATCTGAATCGCAAATGAAGAACCTGGCTGAGCTGCGGCGCGATTATTCTAAGCAGGAGCTGGACGAGGCTTCGGTCGCAGCGGATCCCTTCGTCCAGTTCGCGAATTGGTTCGAAGAATATCTGAATTCCTCGCCGGCGGAGCCCAACGCGTTCGTTCTTTCGACTGTGGGCAGTGATGGCGGCCCGTCATCGCGTGTCGTTCTGTTGAAGGGATTTGACCCGAGCGGCTTTGTGTTCTTCACGAATTACGAAAGCAAGAAAGCCGGCGACCTGATCGAAAATCCGCGTGTCGCTTTACATTTCTTTTGGCGGGAGCTTGAACGGCAGGTACAGATCGCCGGCAGGGCCGGGAAAACTTCGCGCGCGGAATCCGAGGCTTATTTCGCTACGCGCCCGCCGTCGTGCAAGCTTGGTGCATGGGCATCGAAGCAGAGCGAAATACTTTCAGGCCGGAAAGAACTGGAGGATCGCGTTGAAGAGGTGCGTGAGCGTTTTGATACCGGAGATATTCCCTGCCCTCCGTTCTGGGGCGGTTTTCGGGTCGTCCCGACAAGGTTTGAGTTCTGGCAGGGGCGTACAAGCCGGCTTCATGATCGTATCCGCTATGAGCTAGAGAGCGACGGCAATTGGAAGATCGTCAGGTTATACCCATAGACGAATATCGCGTACGCCTCGCAACACCCCGTCGTTGCCTTTCGCCATCTTCAAAACCGGATCGAACCCGCCTCTCTGGATCTCGCGGTCGCGAGCAGTCAAGAATTTATCGCCATCGAAGAGGATCGAATCCGCCCACTCTTCCTTCTTGTCGATCGTCGTCACAGTCATATGAATGTGCTTGGCTATCGTGGAATTCGGATACGAAGCCGGCAGTATCGACTCGAATTCGTATCGGCCGCGTTCGTCGGTCAACATCCAGCCTCGATATCGTCCGTGACGATGTTCGCCGCTCCGGCCGTAAATACCGTAGACGTCCGTGTGGTAAAGATAGATCACCGTGTTCGGAGCCGGGGTTTTGCCATCCGCCTTATAGACAGTGCCGTTTATGAGTATGCGTTCGCCCTTATCAGCCTCGGCCGAAAGTCTGGTTTTCCACGTCACGCTTACGGGAACGTCTCTGGCACCGCACCAGCTGCAGTTTGGATCAGTGATGGCGTTTGCCTTGATCTGATCGAGAATTTTATCGTTAGAAACTTGCGCGGAGCTGTCGGTTCGGCACCCTAGAAAGATCGGAACGACGAACGCCAACGATGCTTGCGTAAGAAAGTCGCGACGGCTGTTTGTATCGCCTTTCATATTATTTTGTCCCTGAGTCAAAACTCGGTGATAATCTTAATGTTCGTTCACTGGGTCCACGTTACATAATTTAAACACCGACGTCGTCTTTTTTATGACAAGTTTGTGTAAAGCTATGGTCGAATCCGAGCGTTTGATATTCCGCAAGTTTACACTCGAAGACTTGCCGGCGCTGATCGCTACGCGGTCGGACCCGGAGGTAACCAGGTTTCTCGGCGGAACAAAGCTTCAAAATCCGGAAGCTCTCGCAAAGCGCATCCGGTTTTATATTTCCTGCTACGCCTCACACGGCTTCGGCATGTGCGCCATGATCTGGACAGAGTCAGGTGACATCATCGGTTCGGCGGGTCTTCAGCCGCTCGACGGTACGGACGAGATCGAGGTCGGGTACAGTATGATCAAAGAATATTGGGGCCGCGGCATCGGGACCGAGGCGGCACGGGCGTGGCTCGATCACGGTTTTCGCGGGTGCGAACTTGAGCGTATTGTCGCGGTCGCCCATACCGAGAATTGGGCATCCCGGCACATAATGGAAAAGCTTGGAATGCAGTACGAGAAAACCGAATTTCATTACGACGCGGAATGCGCGTTCTATGCGATCTCGAAAGACGAATTTTTAGGAGGTGATTATGCGAATTAGAACACTGATATTTGTATCGTTATTTGTGGTTGCTGCAACGGCGGCCTTCGCTAAGGGCGCGCCGCCCGAAAGCAAATGGGCGAAGCTGGACGGCAACAAGATCCACTACTACGACATCGGCAATACGAAGGCGAAAAATGCGCTGGTTCTGATCCATGGTTGGACGTGCAACGCCGATTTCTGGAAGGACAGCTATAACGCGTTTCCCGGCTACCGCGTCATCGCCCTCGATCTGCCCGGACACGGTCAAAGCGACAAGCCGAAGGTTAATTACTCGATGGAGTACTTCGCGAGATCGGTCGCTGCCGTGATGAAGCACGCCGGAGTCAAAAAAGTTGTACTCGCCGGCCACAGCATGGGCACTCCCATCGCCCGCGAGTACTACCGGCTCCACCCGGGACAGACTCGCGGCATCGTGATCGTTGACGGAGCCTTGCGGACCTTCTTTCCAAAGGCAATGGCGGATACTTTTGTCGGCCAGCTTCGAGCTAATTACAAAGAGAATTCAGCTAAGTTCGTCGATGGCATGGCTGCGGTCGTGCAGGATGAAGCGCTCAGAAAGTACATTCGCGAGGCCATGCTTGCAGCGCCCGACTACGTTGCCATCAGCGCAATGGAAGGCATGGCGGATGAAAAGATCTGGAAAGAGGATAAGATCAACGTTCCGGTGTTGGCGATAATGGCACCTTCACCCTTCTGGCCCGCCGACGTAAAAGAGATTTTCACGTCCATCGCGCCAAACATCGATTTTCAGATGTGGTCCGGAGTCAGTCATTTTCTTCAGATGGAGAAGCCGAAAGAATTCAACGAGCAGGTCAGATCTTTTATCGTCAAGAATAAACTCCTTTAATTCAGGAACCCATGATGCGGCCGAACTTTCCAAAGCTCATCTTCGCCGGCCTCCTGACGATATATTTTCTCTGGATCGCATACGATCCGATGCAGGGAAGCTTTCTCGATCTTATCGATCTGCCGATCCACGAAACCGGTCATCTGATCTTTCGGCTCTTTGGTGAGTTTTCAGGCATTGCGGGCGGCTCGCTTTTCCAGGTTATTCTGCCGGCCGTGTTCGTCGGGTATTTTGTTTGGCGGCATCAATACTATTCGGCGGCGGTCGTTCTGTTCTGGGTCGGTCAAAGCATATTGAACGTCTGGGTGTATGCATCGGATGCCGTGACGATGCAACTTGTCTTAACGAGCGGATTCACCGGGAGCGAAGGCAGCTTTCACGATTGGAATTACCTTCTGACCGAGACCGGGCTCATCGATTCGACGAAAATCGTCGCGGGCATTATCCGCGCCGTCGGTACTCTGGTTATAATCGCTGCAGGAGTTTGCTCGCTCTATTACTCACTCGACCCGACACCGTCCGACGACAATCTATGAAGTTTACGCTTATCACAGGCGCGTCGAGCGGCATCGGTGAAGCCTTCGCCCGTCGCCTCGCGGCCGAAAAGCACAACCTGATCCTGGTAGCTCGTAGCGGGGACAAGCTTCGCGAACTGTGCGACGAGCTTGCCAGTCAACACAAGGTGACCTGTCATCCTGTCGCGATCGATCTGGCGGACCCGAACGCCGACGTCCGGTTATTCAACGAAACGGAGCAAAACGGTTGGAAGGTTGCCTGGCTTATCAATAACGCGGGGTT
>JBKKAS010000146.1:0-6207 GCA_046714595.1 Pyrinomonadaceae bacterium
GATCGAGATCATCTCCAAGCTGCTCGACAACGGCAAGGCGTACGAATCTGACGGATCGATCTACTACCGCATCTCCGCTTTCCCCGAATACGGCAAACTTTCGCGGATCAATTTCTCCGGCAATATCACCGGCGGCAGCGAACGCATCGACACCGACAAATATGAAAAGGAAGACGCACGCGATTTTGCCCTTTGGAAACTTGTCGGCGAGGACGAAGAGCCGGGCTGGGACGCACCGTTCGGTCGCGGGCGTCCGGGATGGCATATCGAGTGTTCGGCGATGTCGATGAAGTATCTCGGCGAGACCTTTGATATTCACGCGGGTGGCCAGGATCTGCAGTTCCCGCATCATGAGAACGAGATCGCACAAAGCGAAGGAGCGACCGGCAAGCAGTTCGCGCGTTACTGGATCCATAGTGAGTTCCTGAAGATCGACGACTCTACGATGTCTAAATCGAAAGGAAACTTCTTTACGTTTCGCGACCTGCACGAGCAAGGATACTCGCCGCTTGCACTCCGCTATTTGCTGTTGAGCGTGCCGACGCGAAAGCAACTGAACTTTACGTTCGAAGGCTTGCAGGGTGCCGAATCCACCGTCGAGCGCCTTAGAAATTTTCGCTCGCTTGTTAACGAGGCAAAGACGCCCGAAGGATCGAATCAGGAAGTTGCGTTGAGCGTTGCTACAGCGATCGGGGCCTTTGGGGCGGCGATGGACGACGACTTCAACACCGCCGCTGCCCTCGCCGCGATCCACGACATGGTTCGTGAGATAAACATTGTCCTTGGCGGTGAAGGGTTGTTGTCCAAAGATCGGGACGCGGTGCTAAACGCCATCGCGAAGTTCGATTCGGTACTTGGAATTTTTGGGAAAGGTGCCGACACCTCGCTCGCGGTAGAAATCGAAGCGTTAGTCGAAGAACGAGAAGGGGCCCGACGGCAGCGCGACTTCGCTCGATCGGATGAGATTCGCGACCAGCTAGCGGCAAAAGGAATTGTTCTCGAAGATACGAAAGACGGGGTCCGCTGGAAAAAGAAGTAGTCCCGGTATCTATCGTTTTAGTTTCCGCGCGCGTGCGACGTATACCTTTGTTTTCCCGCTCGACAGCGGGACGACGCTCTCGATTGAATATCCGAGCGCTTTCATATGCGCCAACGGTGGATCTGTCTCGGTGGGATTCTCCGCTCGGAATGCGAGCGAGACCCATTCGCCTTCTATCTCGCTCAAGTCGACGACCCCTACGCTCTCGAATCCGCGGGGAAGAAAGTAGGCCAGGTCTTCTGAAAGGCCGGCATTCCGGACGCGATAGACTTTGCCCTCGGTATTCCGCAGCCCGAACCAAAGGTGGTACGCAGCCAAGTCCTCAAATGCATACAATCTCTCATCCGTTGTTCTGTTTTTCGTTAGATCAAACTCGACCGCAACGTCATTCCAGGCGCACCAGACGTATTCGCTGTGTGGTGCGCGAAACCGGACGACTAGAGCTACGACAAACAAAGCCACGGTTAGACCCATCAAGCCGAACCTCAGAGGCTTAATAGCAACCGAAGTGATGAATATAGCGCTCAGGATCGCGATGGGCGGGAAGACGATTATCAAATGCCGTGCGCCCCAGATCGACACGGGAGCGATCCAACTTACGACAAACGCGAGGACAAGGGGAACGAGGATAAAAACGCTCATCAGATAGACGACGCTTTTGTCTTCGTACGTTTTCCAGTTGATGAGATACAAGATCGTCGCCGCCGCGATGATCAGCAGTAGTGGAATGGTGATGTAAAGCAGCGTCGTCGGCTCGGCACTGCTTTGTTGAAAATAAAAAGGCTCGACCGCATCGAATGCGAAATCGAAGATCGCACGCAAGCCGGGGCGGGTCATCCACCCGATATTCTGTGTCACATCGGCCCCGCCGCTAGCTGCTCTTGCGACAGCGATCAGCCACGGGACAAATGCGACTAGCGCGATCCCCGACATGATCAATACGTGTCTGATCTTCACCCGTTGGAAAATAAAGATCATCGCGACCTCGGATGCAATAACGAACCATCCGAAGTAGTGCGTGTAGATAAGCAGGACGTTGATGAGCGTCAGTATCCAGATGTTCTTACCGCGAAAATAAAAGCGTGCGAACAGCCATATCGAGAAAAGCGACAGGCAAAGCAGCGGGGCGTACATTCGCACTTCCTGCGAGTATTTAATAAGCGAGCCGTTTACAGCAAACAGCGCAAGCGCGAGCAGCGTGGCCGAGGCCTTTAGCTTCAGTTCGCTGCAAAGATAAATAAACGGAACGAGTGCGGCGACGGCAAACAATACCGGAAACAGCCGCAGCCAGAGCAAACTATCGCCACCGATGCCGATCCAAAGTTTGAGAAGAATGTACGAAAGCGGCGGGTGGATCAGGTCCTGTGCGACAAACCAGAAAAGCGAATCCCACGAGTGTTCGGCTGCGTGGATACTAAAGATCTCATCGAACCACAGACATGAATCCGTGAGTCGCCAAACTCGCACGATGATGTAAACGAGACACAACGCGAGCGTGAGAACCAGCCTTGTTCGCCGATCTTCGAGCATCGAGAGCTAATTATCGATTATTAATTAGGCAATTACTAATCAAGGATGACAACGAGTTAGAGAGCTACGCCGTCGCAAAGCTTTCCGTCAATGCTTGTGTAAAAAAGCTTCACGTCTTTGAAAGTGTCAGTCTCGCGACAGTAGGAAATACAGTGGTCGAAAGGCTTTGAGTAGATGTGAATGCTGACCGCTCGATCGGCGTATTCCGGTAGATTTAGTATCTGATGGATCGGCTGCTCGAGCTCAACCTTCGCAGTTAAACATTCCGACAGTTCGAAGGTATCCGTCTCTCTTAATTTGCAGTGACCGCTGTTTTCGTCGATCGTTTCCACCGCAAAATTCTGCCCCTTCAAACGCCCGAGAGGAACCGTCATCCAGCACCGCTGTTCGCAATGATTATGCACTCGCGAAACCTGACCCGGCTCCCAGCAGATCGCCATCATCTCGAAGCGGTCATCTTTGTATATAAGATTGCGGGTATAGAAACTCGGACTCCAGAGTAGGTACTTTTCGATCGAGCCGACCTCGATCGGATTGCGGCTCAGATAATCATAAACAGGCTGACAATCGAACTCCGCATCCGGAATCTCGCGCAACCCGTCAATCAGATTGTGAATGGGTATCCTTTTCATAGGCGACCACTCTGCTCTATTTCCTCTTCTTGTTCCTCTTGTTCTTCTTATTCCGTGGTCGAATTCTGATCTAACCACAGAATAAGAGGAATAAGAAGAATAAGACGACGGCTATGGTTATTCTTCCTGAGCTTTCCTAAGAAAGTTCATAAACTCCTCGGAATCCCGTGTCAAACCCGGAAAAGTCGCTATCGGATCGCCGTCGGCATCTAGCACGGCGTAGAAAGGCAATGCGACTGTCTGAAAAGTTTCCTGCTGATATTGCTGCTGCCGCTCATAGACTTCACCGTCGCCATCCGTATAAAGACTGACGAGCACAAACTTTTCCATTTCGGCCCGGACCTCGGGCAGGACAAACATGTTCGCCTCCATCCAACGGCAGTTCGTGCAGGTGTAGCCGGTAAAATCAACAAAGACTTTGCGATTTTCGAGCTTTGCTTTGCCAAGCGCACCTTCGAGATCGTTCGTCATCCACGCCAGTTCCTCGTTTGGATTCCCTAGCACGTTGAACATCGACTTGCTGTTCTTAGGCGGAAGGAAAGATTCGAGTTCGCCTAATTTTCGACCAAGAACCCCGGTCGTCAGATAGACGCACAGTCCGAGAAATGATGCGGCGAAAAAGACGCGCCACGCCGTAATCTTTTTGACCGGCGAATCATGGCGAAATTTAAAGAAGCCTAAGATGTACGCCACGATCCCCAATCCGATCACCACCCAGATGATCAGCACCAATTCGCGTGTAAAGATCTTGCCGTAGTTCAAGACACCGCTTTCATTCAGACCCGCTCCCCAAACAAGATCGACGTTTGAAAGAAACTTCATCGCCGCGGCGATCTCGAGAAAACCCATCACGACCTTCACCGAATTGAGCCAGCCACCCGAACGCGGCAGCGAATGCAGCAGCCGCGGAGCGATTGCGAGAACGAAGAATGGCAATGCAAATACGACCGAGAACGCGAGCATCCCGATCAGCGGCATTTTCCAATCGCCCTGTGCGGTGGAAACGAGCAGGCTGCCGATGAACGGCGACGTGCAAGTGAACGAAGTCAGAGTGAACGTCAATCCCATCAGGAGTGCGCCGAGGTATGCACTTCCCTTTCCTTCTTCGCTGCGTGTGATCGAGTCGAGTTTGGTCAGAACGCTGGCCGGGATCGAAATCTCGTAAAAGCCAAAGAGATTAAATGCGAAGAACAGAAACAGTGCGCCGATAAAAAGGTTTACCCACGGGTTCGCGGCGAAGAGGTTTATGCCCGCAGCCCCGAACAAGACGGCGAGCAGCATTCCGAGTAAAGAGAATGTCGCGATGATGCCGACCGAGTAAACGGTCGCAAGCTTGATAGTCCGCTTATGATCGCCGTCCGAATGCTTCATAAAGTACGAAACAGTGATCGGGATCATTGGAAAGACGCATGGCGTCAGCAGCGAGATCGCTCCGAACGTCATGGCGAGCCAGATGTAAGACCAGAGGTCAGTCGTCGGTGGCTGGTTCCTTGTTCGTAGTTCGTTGTTCCTCGTCGGTTGAGAGCTGAGGCCAGATTTCTTAACGTCCTCCTCACCCTTAAATGAAACCCGTTTAGTCCGGGGTGGCAGGCAGAATGTGTCGTTGCAAAGCTGGAAGCGTACGTCGAACGCCAGTTTTGACGGGTCGGGCCCATCGCTTAGCGCCCTGACGTGAATCCTAAACCTCGCTTCATTTTCAAAATACCTCGTTACCAGAGGTTTGCCATCGACGATAAAGAGCGGATCGGGCTGACTCTTGGGTTCGGGGGATTCGATGTTGCGAATCTCGAATTGCGTCCCTTCGACAATCTTGATCGTGGTGGCTATCGGCCCCCCGGCGGGCTGGTCAAGGGCATAGAGATGCCAGCCGGATTCGACTTTCGCTTCGAGATCGAGAGGGCGGCTTTCGCCCATCTTCGGATCGCTTGCAGGCCCCGAGGGTCCGAGACTCCATTTCGTCGGATTCTGCGCGAAGCCGACAAAAGGAAGGACCAGCAAAAGGAAAATTGATCTTATAAGTACGTAACGCATCGCTAAAAACAATCTATCATACGCGGATTTGCGAACATAGGTTGCCCAATGGGCCGCCGGAAATGTGTTTTACACATTTAATCCGGTCGCATATAATCGACATTTACGGACGATCACGATTTTCGTCGGTAATTTACGGAGGATCTGATTTGGCAAAGACAGGCACAAGCCGGAAAACGGAAACCAGGGTAAAGCCCGCGTCCGGCAATGGTTCGAAGACGGCTGCGAAGAACGGTAACGCAGATTTCGCGATTCTCGAGATGGCGAAGGCTGAGTATCGGAAGCGTCGGAAGTCCCAGCTCGAAGGGATCAAGAAAACGGACAAGAAATTGCTCCGCGAGATGCTCTATCAAATGGTGCTTGGTCGCCGTTTCGAAGAAAAGTGCGCCGAAGTTTACCGCATGGGTAAGATCGGCGGCTTTTGCCATCTCTACATCGGGCAGGAGGCGATAGCCGTCGGCTCGATGATGGCGCTTGAGAAAACCGACATGGTCATCACCGCGTATCGCGATCACGTCCAGGCGATGGTGAAAGGGATATCGCCCGACGCCGTTATGGCGGAGCTCTACGGCAAAGCGACCGGCTGTGTTAAAGGCAAGGGCGGCTCGATGCACATGTTCTCGAAAGAGCATCAGTTCTACGGCGGGCACGGCATCGTCGGCGGGCAGATAGGCGTCGGAACGGGAATGGCGTACGCGGCTAAATATAAAAACACGGGCCAAGTCGTGCTTTGCTTCTTTGGTGAAGCCGCGGTCAATCAGGGGATCTTTCACGAGTCGCTGAACATGGCCCAATTGTGGAAGCTGCCGGTCGTTTACATCTGCGAGAACAACCAGTACGGGATGGGTACGTCGCAGGAACGAGCGATGAGCACGCGAAACATCGCGAAAAAAGCCGAGGCGTTCGAAATGGCGAATGAGTTCGTCGACGGAATGGACGTGATGGCGGTTCGCGAAGCGTCACAGCGAGCGATCG
>JBKKAS010000147.1:0-7140 GCA_046714595.1 Pyrinomonadaceae bacterium
GGTTTGACCCGATCGACCAATAGAAGAAAAGAAGGTTCGGGGTCTGCATCAGCAGGCGCTCCCGATTTTCCTTTGCCAGCTCCGGAAGCTTCGGAGCCGCAAGCTCGCGAAATACAGGCGGCATGTCCTCGAGCTTCGTCGACGGGTCAAGAGTTTTATCCCCGGCCGGCTGGGCCGTATCCGCGTCCCGCCGAACAAATGCGGCAGACGATACCGGTTCGTCTACGGGCACAAACTCGATGAATTCAGTTTCGGTACTCGCGGTTTTCTTTTTCTTCGGATCCTTGATCATTAATTCCTACTAATAGCGACATGAGCGCGCACACCATTCATTGTTCTGGCCACGGCCCTGAAATAAAACGAAATTATGCGGGGTTTCGCGGTGAGTTACAAGCGGAGGTTTGTCTTGCGTGGTGTGTGGATAGCGATCTAACGAAGATTCTTTGCACTTTTCAGCTTGATCTCGATCCTGCCGTAAGGTGAGTTTACCTGCGAGCGGACGGGCAAGCGACGGGCGTCGTCGGTTATCCAAATGGTCATATTGCCTTCACGCTCGATAAGCCGATTGCGACCGAACACTTCAGGCTCGATCCGAAAGCACCATTGTTTTCCGAAGATCGTCTTCTGCTGTTCACGCGCCGTCACGCGGACAGGAATATCGTAAACCAGGCCTGAATCGCTTATCGACATTCGAAAGGACTTGCCGACCGCAAGCGGCATAAGCCGCAAGCTATAAATACCTGAGATCAGATCGTGGCTCGCGGTGTCGATCCTGGACGCGATCCGGCGCGGCGGGCGCATCGGTTCGTTCGGGTCGGTCTCGACATAGGTTACTCGTCTTTCCCTATAATCAAAGAATGCCTCGCTGTCGCGAACGCGCTCTTTCTGCACATCGTGTTTTACGGTTCTGAGCGCCCGGAAGTCGTCGGAATCGAAGCTGCTTTCCATTTCCTGCACGAAACTAAAACGAAACAGTTTTAAAAGCGTTCCTTTGGATCTTGCTTCGGCCTTAACAAGGTAATCGTCGCCATTCGGTGTCCTGGCGAGCGTCAGCGTGAGGTCTGCGACCGCAATACCCTTAATGATCTTGCTTATCTTACCTTCATAACTCAGCGTCTCACCGTCGATAAACGGTGTCGGTTTTCTCGCGGCGGCACCGTTCGACTGTGCCACAAGCGAATGCCCTGAAAGAGTCATTAGACAAGCAATGAGGAGCGTTTTTAAAGCAGACAATTTCATAAAGGACAACAAGGGAACTGAGAGAGGCGGCTCACCGTCTTCCGCTTATTTTTTTCGATTATAACGCAAATCGGAGATGCCCGGAGAAAAATTTCGTCACCGTGGAGTCGGCCGCACATTCACCTCAACCTCGCCGGCGGTAATTTTCGCAAGCCTCGTTCGAACGGCGTCGAAAACGGTTTCCGGAGTGATGTCCATGCATATCCAATTTGAACACGTGCGGCGATGACAGTCGACGCGACAACCGATGTCCAGGCGCTGGACGCAAACATCGTCCGCCTCGAGACTCCCGTTTCGCCACCACTCTGTGGGACCGAAAATTCCGACAACCGGAGTTCCCGATGCGATCGCGAGATGCGTCGGACCGGTGTCTCCCCCGATGTATACCTTTGCCCGTTTCGCCAGCTCATAAAAACCTTTCAAGCTGGGTACCGCCGCAATTGTTTTGCCGGACCGGCTGCCGCCCATAACTGCGGACGCAAGCTCGGCCTCGTTTGGACCCGCGACGACGATCGACACAAGCCCGAATTCCTCCCAGATCAGGTCTGCAAGCCGGCCGTATTTCTCAGCGTGCCAGAGTTTGGTGATCCAGCCGCCGGCCGGGTTGAGGATGGCAAAATCGCCTCCGGCCCGGCTGACAATCTGCATTGCTTCCTGTTCATCTTCGCTACCCGTAGAGATCGGAAATTCAAACTTTGAGTTCGCTTGCGTTAGAGCTAACGCGCCCGTCGCCAGGTCAAGATTTCGACGTACTACGTGAGCCTTTTCGGAGATCTTCACCGTGTTCGTGTAAAAGACCCGGCTCGACGGCTCGCGAAGGTCATCCCGCGAAAAACCCCAACGCTCTTTTGCACCGGAGAGTTTTGCGATCACGCCCGATTTGAGGAGGCCCTGAAAATCGATTGCAACGTCGAAGTCGTACTGCCTGAGATTCTTAACCTGCTTGGCGGCGTCGAGCAACATCTTGTCGACTGACAGTCCTCCACGAAGCGAACGCGTGTCGATCTCGATAAGATTATCGATCAGCTTGTTGCCATGAAGAATTTGGGCCGAGCGTCGTTCGGCGACCCAGGATATCTCCGCTTCCGGCAGGCTTGCCCGAATCGCGGCAAGCGCCGGCAGTGTATGAACGATGTCACCGATCGCGCCTAGTTTTACGAGCAGGATTTTCACTGACTTCAATGTTATGCGAGCGAGGGCGAATACGGGAAATGCGGGATTTCTCTGCGCCGGCTTATTCTAAATACTTCTGGAACTTTAGGGCGAATTTACGATATCCTAGAAACCGGAGCCCACACCTCGCCGCACTCCGTTCCTATGATAAAACCCGAACGTCTGAAACGTGATCTCCGCCCTGCGCTTGTATTTCTTAGCGGGGAGCTGATCGCTGTTCCGATACCGCTCGAGCGCGAAGAGGTGATCCTCGGTCGGGCCCTCGAAGCGGACGTTCGCGTAAACGACACAAAGGTGTCACGCCGGCATGCGCGTATAAACAAGATATTCAACGAAAGCACGAGAGAGGTTGAGTACGTTCTGACGGATTTCGGGTCAAGGAACGGCATTTTGGTGAACGGCCAAAAGGTCACGCAGGAAGTTCTGCAGAATGGTGACAAGATAACGATCGGCGAACATATATTGCGGTTCGACCTGCTTGACGAGATCGACCGCGAGTACCAGAAGACGATACATCGTCTAATTTCTCACGACGATCTTACAGGACTGCTTTCGAGTCGTTCGTTTTTCTCCGAGCTTCGTCGCGAATCCGCCCGGGCTAAATCCGAGGACAGGCCATTTTGCGTGTTAATGATGGACGTCGATCATTTTAAGAACGTGAACGACACGTTTGGCCATCTTACAGGCAGCAAGACGCTGGAAGAGATTGGGGGCCTTATCATCGAAATTATGCGAAGCGGCGATGCTGCCGCTCGATTCGGCGGGGAAGAGTTTGCCGCCTTCTTGCTGGATGCGGACATCCCTCAAGCGATGGTAGCGGCCGAGCGTATAAGGTTCGCCATCGAGACGCAGGACTTCACAGTAGTGCGAACCGGCAAGCCGGCGGAAACGCATCATGTGACGATCAGCATAGGTATCTCAGCGTTTCCGCAAGATTCGTCGGATCCGATCGAGCTTGTCGAAATGGCTGATTCGGCTCTTTACCGGGCAAAGCGCGAAGGCCGTAACCGGGTATGCACTTATCACAACCTCAGTGAAGCAGAGCTGGATCGAACATTACCCTCACGCCGCGAGTAACTTTTTTTGCAACTTTTGCATCAAACAGGCCGTGAAAGACAAGGAAATTTTTTCGTGATAAGCTTGTTTTTCGCTCGCGGTACCAGAACCGCAAACCAGCTTTTAGCCTGATTTAATCGTGATAACCAGACTCAATCTCGCCAGCCGGCCCTTTCGGAATAGAACCACGCCGTATCTGCTGTCGCTGGTGCTTTTGGCGCTTGCCGTTTCCGGCGGGCTTCTTTGCTTTTCACAGCTTAATAAGGCAACCGCTCAAAACGAGATAGCGCTGAACGATATCCAGCGGATGAATGCGGAGATAGATCAGCTCACGGGTAGGGGGCGGCAGGTGCAGCAGCAACTGACACCGGAGCAGCAAAACCTGCTTATTGCGTCGCACAAACTGGTTGCGAACAAAACTTTCGGATGGTCGCGTCTTTTTGCCGATCTCGAAGGCGTCATGCCAGGCAGCGTCAGTGCCTCGCGAATTACGGTTGAAAACATTTATAAGGACGGCGATCGGATAAAAGCCGAGTTGGATTTTGGCGTCTTAAGCCGCGATTACCAGGCGGTGATGATAATGATCTCGAATATGCACAGCTCGGGTCTGTTCCAGGCAGAGCTTCGGGGTCAGGACCGACAGCAGACCGAGCGGGTGACGTTTACGGAATACACGCTGCACTTGGTTTATACACCGGCATACGGTTATGCCACGTCGTCGGCGGCTGAAATAGCCCAGACAGTTCCGGGAGGAGGGCAGTAATGAACGAAAAACCTCTCGACCAGAGAAATCTTCCCGAAGAAAACGAGCCGGAGATCAGCGTCAACGAATACGGTGAAACGCGCGATTCGGCGGTCGTCATCGATGAACCGGACCGCACAGTGCTTCTTACCACCGACGAGACCATCATATTCGAGAAAGTGCCGAGCATCGACGTTGTTCCGGTCAACCGTCCAAGAAAAGTTTACGGCGGCATGTGGGGTCAGGCCGAACTGATCACGGCGGGACTCGCCATGATGGCCGTTCTCACCGTGGTTTTGCTTTACGTCTTCATGGTCCTTCCGGCTAACCGGGAGTTGGAACGAAACCGCGCCGAGCGCGATCGGCTGGAAAGGGAGCTGCTATCTACCCGAAACAAATACGGCGAGATCACAGACACCGAAACGCATGTCGCGAAACTCATGTCGAGCGTCGATGACTTTGAATCGCGTTATCTTCCAGTCGCCACGAGCGGCCGCACTTCGCTCTACCAGCGTATAAATGGCCTGATCGCCGGACATGGATTGGTCAATACGACCGGTCCCGACTACACGCCGCTCGAAACCATCGACCAGAACGACGGTGTACAAACGGATCAGGAGCGTGGGCGTGCAAAATACCGGAGCTTGTTCCCTGGCGTTTATGTGAGTATGACGGTCGAAGGATCGTATCAAAACATTCGCCGGTTCATTCGTGAGATCGAGACCGGGAACGACTTTGTAGTTGTGAGCGCAGTCGAGCTTGAGCCTTCGGATTCTGAAAGCGCCGAAAAGCCGGCCAATCAGAATCAACCCGCGCCCGGGCCGGTCGACGGTATGCCTTTTGGAGGCGCACCGACACAATCCGCTCGGCAAAAGGGCAAAACGCACGGTGAGGTCGTAAGTCTGCGACTTGAAATGGCAGCTTATTTTCGCAGGCCGAACGCGACTCCGTTCGTGGCTGTCCCTGAGCAACAATAGTTTTAGCAATGAATCCTTTTGAAGGTAAATCGCCAACCGAGAGAAATAAGATAATCGCCGCCCTGGTGCTTGGCGGACTGGCGCTGGCTTCGCTTATTTTCGCGTTTGGCGGCAGCATTTTTTCGAGTGGTACGAAACTCACTGTCACCGTTTCTCCGACTCCTGGTCCTAAGGCATCGGCAAGCGTGCCGGTAAGTACGCGCGACTTCTCAATACCCTCGCAAGAAGAGCAGCGTTTCGAATCTGTAACGCCGATCGTTTACAACGGGACGTCACCCGGACCCGATCCGGGACGAAACATTTTTGCTTTTTACGAGCCGCCTCCACCGTGTCGCCCGGGTGTCGACTGTCCGATTCCGCCGGTTAAGCCACCGGAACCGCCGACGCCGACCCCGACGCCGAGGATCTGGATCACGGCCGTCAATCCCGCAAGTGTTTACGCCGGTTCGCGTGGCTTCAGACTGGAGATCAGCGGCGAACGGATGCTGCCGAACGCGAAAATTTATCTTAGCCAGAGCGAGCTTCGGACGACATTTGTGAATCCGCAGAGTATGGTCGCGGAGGTTCCGGCGAACTTTATAGCGAGCGAGGGCCCGCGGCAGATCATTATTCAAACCGCGGACGGTAAGAGCTATTCGCAAGCGATGACGCTGAACGTGCAAGCGCCGCCGAAACCGCAGTTTCAGTACATCGGCATGATCGCCCGCACGCGAAGCAACAACGATACGGCGTACTTCATGGAGGCCGGGCGGCAAACCCCGATCAGCGCTCGGCTAAGTGATATTGTTGGCGGACGCTTTCGCCTGATGAGCATTTCGTCGGAAGAAACTGTATTCGAAGACGTCAATCTCGGCTTCAAACATAAGGTACAGTTGTTCCGTCCGGCGCCCGGCACCACGGCCTCGCAGCCGGCGCGGCCGAATATTCAGGGCGGCGAGACATACATCCCGTATACTCCACCAACTACTAATTACCAGGTTCCGCCCGGTCAGAGCATCCCTGGGATACCGGACAATATTCCGCGCTACGTTCCGCCCGCGGCTAACAGACAACCGCAGAAACAGGACGATGATGATGATGACGGCGACGGCAAGCCATAAACACTCTGGAAAGTCCGAAAGCGGAATGACGCTGGTCGCCGTAATGGCGATGATGGCGATCTTCGCGATCGCAATGATGGCGGTCGCCCCGTCCGTACTTCAGGAAGTCCAACGGGAGAAAGAGCTGGAATCCATCCGCCGTGGTGAGGAGATAGCGGACGCGATCAAGGAATACGTCATTTATCATAACGGAACAAAATTACCCGAATCGATCGACGACCTGCTCGAAGGTCTTCCGAAGGGAACCAAGAAACGGATGATCCTTCGGCCGTCCGCCGCCACCGACCCGCTAAGCGAGGATGGAAAATGGCGCTTGATCAAGGCCGATCCGCAAGTGATCTCGGCGTTCGCAAAGCGCGTCCAAAGTTACAACAACGGACTCTTGCCGAATAATCCTACTCAACTTCTCGATCGATATTCGATCCAGCTTCTCGTAAACCTGAACACCGGAACCGAAGACGAAACCGAACAACCCGGTGAGGATTTCGACGTTACGACTGACAATCAACCGTTCATCGGTGTCGCCAGCCAAAGCCGGAGCAAATCTATTATTGCGTACTACGGCATCGAGAAACATTCGAGCTGGATCTTCACACCGCTTTTCCGTGGCTCGGGAATGACCGTCATAAATTCCACCACGAGATCTCCGCAGAATGCGCTTACACCTTAGACAGACGAAGTGACAAGTGACAGGTTATGAGTGATGAGCGATGAGTGACGACCCGACCTCTTCCGCGTACCCAGCTTGGTCTCTAGCCGCTTGTCACTTGTAAACTTATTACCTGTCACTCATCACTCATCACTCATCACTCTCAGTAGTAGTCAAAAACAATATTGGCGAACGCCTTTATCC